>DATICH010000060.1:0-17633 GCA_035456885.1 Methyloceanibacter sp. | reverse complement strand
ACACCCGGGTCGCGCTCGGAGCTGCCGAGATAGCCGACCATGAGCATCTGCCCGATCATCGCGTCGAGCAGCGCATCCTCTTCGCGCCTTGGCTCGATCTCGTCGCCGCCGGCGCGGAGAGAGGCGGAATATGCCGTGACGAGCAGGGTGGCGGCGATCAGGGTTCGGATCATGCTGGGGAGGCGCACCAAAAATCGGGCCGCGTCAAGGGCGGCCGCTACCGGCCTTCGGAAATCGCCGTCCCGGCGGCGGGCTGGGCCTGAGCCCCGCCATCGGGGTGCTCGCCGAGCGCACCGGCCGCATCGAGGATGCCGGCGCCGACCGCCTCCTTGCCGAGAGCCTCGCCGGGTTTGCGCGCGCTGGACGACAAGATCTCGCGCACATCGCTTGCGCTCAGCTTCGTGTTGCGCTCCATGAGCAACGCCACGACGCCGGAAACATGGGCCGCAGCCATCGAGGTTCCGGAGGAAATCCCGTAGCTTCCCTTCAGCCCGGGGGCGACGATGTCGACGCCCGGCGCGGCGATGAAGACGTAGTCGCCCCGATTGGCCTTGCCGTAGAGCTTGTCCTTCTCGTCCGTCGCGGTGACCGCGATCACGTCGGGATAGGCGGCGGGGTAGACCGGCGGCGCCTTCGGCCCGTCATTGCCGGCCGCGGCGATGAGGATCACGCCCTTCTCGGCCGCGGCCTTGATCATGCGCTCGAGCAACGGGTCAATCGGCCCGGTGAAGCTCATATTCATGATCTTGGCGCCGGCGTCGTACGCCCAATCGATGCCCTTCAACAGTTGCAGCGAGGTCGATTGCGCCGACTTCGCCTTCCCGCCGCTGAAGGCGCGCACGCTGAGCAGTTTCGCCTCGGGCGCCACTCCGGTGAGTTCGGCATGCGCCGCAAGAATGCCGGCAATCTCGGTGCCGTGCGGCTCCGGCTTCGCCACGCCGCTTCCCACCGCGTCGAATTTGCCGGCGATGGCTCCAGCAAGCTCTGGATGCGCCTCGTCGATTGCCGTGTCGATCACCGCGATCATCACCCCTTGGCCGCGCGCCAGGCGGTGCGCCTCCTCCAGCCTGATGGTTTCGCCGGCATATTGCGGCGCGCCCTTCGGCAACGACGCCTTCTTGCTGACCTTGTAGTCATAGTTTGGCTGCGCCTGCTCGACGTCGGGATCGGCGCCGATCGCCGCGAGCAGCGCCTCTAGTGACTGACCTTGTCGGAGCCTCAGCCGCACGATCACCCCGTCGAGCAGCGCGAGCGGCACGCGCGGCTCGGCGGTGACATTGTGCTCGCGCGCAAGCCGCGCGGTGATTTCGTCGGCGCGTGCCGCATCCACCAGCACCAGGATCTCCCGCGGCTGATGCGGGCGCCCGGTCACCAGCGCGGCGATTGCCGGTGGAATCGGGGCGGGCTGCTTTTTGGCCGTGGCCTTGGGCGGCTCCTTCGGCGGACCCTTGGGCGCCGTCTTCTTACTGGGTGCGGTTTCGGTCACCTGGACGCATTTCTTGCCCTTGCGCACCAGGCCTTCCGGACATTCCTTGCCGCCCGGCTTGGCGATGTCGACGCAAGCAGGCCAGATTCCTTCCGTGCCTTTCGGACAACGCTTGATGTCGGGCTTGCGGCAGTTGGGCCATTTGCCGATCAGGCCCTTCTGGGCGCAGCTCGCCGTCGATTTCGGTTTGCAATCCGGGTATTTGCCTTCGGTCCCGGTGGGACATTTGCGCCCGGTCACCGGCGGGATCAGGCTTGGCCCCGGAATCACGAAGCCCGGACCTCTGGGTTTGATGTTGGGACCGGTCGGTTTGATGCTGGGACCGGTGGGCTTGCTTGTGCCGAACGGAACCCGGCTCGACCCGGACGGCAACGACTGCGCGGCGCCGACCGGCGCCAGCGCCACAAGACCGATCAAGAAGGCGATGAACCGCATCGCTTACCGTCCTGGCAGAACGACCGTCACCATCCCCGATTGCTTCAGATACTCGATGGCCGCTTCGCGGTCCTTCTCTCCTTTGTCCGGCAGGCGCAGCCGATAGAGCCCGGCCTTCGGGCCGTCGGCCACCACCGCGTCGATCTCCTTCAGCAGGACGGAGATCTCGCCCATCGTCGCCGTATCGGAGAATCCGACCAGCAGTTCGAACGTGTCGCCTGCGACCTCCTCGCCGCCGGCAGTCTGGTAGGTGGGCTCGCCCACCCGCTGCATCACCATGACCCCGATCGCCGCGGCCTGCAACATCAGTACTAGCGCCGCAGCCGCCGCCACCAGGCTGAGTTGGGGCGGCGCAAACCCGGAGAGCCAATCCGCGAAGCGCTCGGAGAGTTGGGCAAAGAACGGCTGCCGTCGCGGCATGGTGCGGGCAACGCTCGCGCGCAGACGCTCAAGCGCGTCGGCTCCCGGCCCAGCAATCGCCTCGTTCGCCGCGACCGTCGCATCGGCCTCCTCGCGAGCAAGCGCGAGATGCGCGCGGACATCCGCATGATCGGCGATATAGCGTTCGACGCGCGCGCGATCCTTCGCATCGAGCTTGCCGGACACGTACCAAGGCAGCATCGCCTCGATCTCGTCGCGCTCGCTCAGTTTTTCGGCAGAGTCGCTCATTACGGCCATCCCCTATCGACGCCGCGCTCGCGCAGCAGCTCCGACAATTTCTTCCTGGCGTAGAACATGCGGGTCTTCACCGTGTTCTCCGGTATGCCGAGCACCTCGGCGACCTCCGCCACCGACTGCTCCTGATAATAGACGAGATCCAGGATGGTGCGGTGATCGGCAGACAGCTCCTGCATGCACGCGCGGATCTTCGCGCTCTTGTCTTGCTTCTGCACGGCGACGTCCGGCGCATCATCTTCAGCGGCGAGATCCCGTGCGACCTCGTCGACCACACCCAGCACCTCGGTCTTCTTGCGCAAGGTGCTGATAGCCTTGTTGTGCGCGATCGACAGCATCCAGGTCATCGGTTCGGACCGTCCCTCATAGCGATCTGCGTTCTGCCAGACACTTAAGAACACTTCGTTCAGAAGCTCCTCGGCGACAGCTTGATTTTTCACCACGCGCATCAGAAAGCGGAAGACCTTGGTCTGCGCGCGAGCGAACAAACGCTCCAACGCCTTTGCGTCGCCGGCCGCGATGGCCTTGAGCAGGGCTCGCTCTTCGGCATGCGATTGCATTGGCGTCACTGCCGCTTGCGAAACCTTGGACGCCATGCCCCGCCGAAAGGTTCAACGGGTCCGGCGGCATTTATCGAAAAAGTTTGCCAGATCGAGCGGCAAAAGAACAGGCAAGCACAGCACCGGTTTACTCCGGGATAACGTCCGGCTGGGATGAAGAAGTGCCCTCCCCAGCTATCAATTCCATCGCCAGATCAACTGGTTACGCAGACCTTGTTGGGCTGCTGGCCGAGCTTTTGAACCGAAATCCCTTCCGGCGCGACCAAGGGGTCGTTGGGCGTCGTGCCCGCCGTGACCCAGGAGACCGCCATGACGAATACCCCCCGCGCACTTCTGCATAAGTGTACAGTTGCGCTCAAGCAGACGCCTTCGCCTCTGACGTCCCCTCCCGGGCAGGGTGTGACCATGGGCAGTAGCGCGGACCTCAAGGCCAGGCACTCGGCTGCCCGATGGCTCTGCGCCGCTCTTTACGCGCTGGTCTCGATCTTCGTCCTCATCCCTGCGGCGAGCGCGCAAGACACCGCGATCATGCGGCGCGGCGACGCGGCGGTCACCGCCTTTTCCGGCGCGAAGCAAGTGGGCGAGGTTCCGCCCGGCCTGCATCCGGCCGACGTCACCTTCATCAATCCGAACGGCTCCGCGCTCCAGGTCTTCGACCTGACAACGCTCGGCGGCGCTCCGGCCGGACAGGTCGCCAACGCGCCGATCAAATTCCGCGTCACGGCCGGCGAAATCGGCCAAGTCTTCGCTATCGGTCTCTCAACCCTGAGTTCTGGCAACGACGATGCGCCCGACATCGTTACCGGCGCGACCTCCGCCTTCGGCCTTCAGATCGTGCGTCCCGATTCGGACGGCGACGGACGACCGGAGCGGGTGAAAACCGGCCATCCGGACGCGGAATGGATGGCAGGCCAGTTCGGCCAGGGCGGCGGGCCGGGCAGCATCTGGAAAGTGGATGGCGAGACCGGCGCGGTGTCGCTGTTCGCCACGATCCCCGACAACAGCGGCCCCGGGCTCGGCGACATCGCATTCGACCCCGCCACGCATCAGTTCTTCGTCTCCAATCTCGACGACGGCCGCATCTATCGTCTCGACTCCGCCGGCGCCGTGCTCGATACGTTCGACCATGGTCAGACCGGACGGACCGCGGCGGGGCTCGCCGCCGTAGCCGATGATGGCGCAACGGCTGACATCACGAGTCCGGCTTTTGACGGTGAAGATCCGGCGACCTGGGGCTTCGCCCAGCCGGAGCGTCGCGTGTGGGGTCTCGGCCTGCGCGCCGGGCGGCTCTATTACGCGGTTGCCGAAGGTCCCTCGATCTGGTCGGTCTCCATCAATCTCGACGGCACGTTCGGCGCCGATCCGCGGCGTGAGATCGAAGTCTCCGGCACGCCTGCCAATCACCCGATCTCGGACATCGCCTTCGACAGTGCCGATTACATGTACATCGCCCAGCGCGGCGGGATCAAAGGCAGCTACGACTACACTGTCTTTGCCGACCCGAAGCAATCTGTGGTGTGGCGTTTCAAGCGCGAAATCCCGGATGATCCGGCGACGCCCGGCATCTGGGTCCCGATCCCTGACGAGTACGCAATCGGCTTTCCGCCCGATTACCGCAATACGTCTGGCGGCATCGCGCTCGGCTACGGCTACGACGAGGCTGGCAACCCGCGGCCCGGCGCCTGCGACGCGTTTGTCTGGTCGACCGGCGATTCCTTGCGCGACAACGCCGAGTACGCGGCGCAGCTGGCCGCCGGCGGACCGGCGATCATCCACGGCCTGCAAGGCAACGATCGTTCCCTGATCCGGCCCGACAACGAGCCGCCATTCGCGTCCTATTTCGTCGATTACGACGGCAAGTTGGACGACCCCGACAATGCAGGTCACGCCGGCGACGTGGAAATCTGGCAGCCCTGCGACCCGAAAGCCGATTTCGGCTCTTATGCCCCCACGCCCTATCTGCCTCCCGAATACGTGCCGCCGGCCTACTTCCCGCCAGAGGGCGAAACGCCCCCGGAATGGGTACCGCCCATCGGCTGGCCGGAGGGAGCCTTCAATCTCCGCCTCGACAAGGAAGCCATTCCCGGCGCGTGCGTGCCCGGTGGCCTTGGCTTCATCTGCGACTACGTGGTGCGCGTGACGAATATTGGTCCGGACCCCTATGCCGGCGTGATCGTCGTCAACGACAGCTTGCCCGCGGTTCCGGCCGGCGCGGTGATGACCTTCGCCAACGTGCCACCCTGGTTCTGCTTCGCGATCGCCCCCACCGAGCACCAGTGCATGTTCGGTCCGACGGTGCTTCTGCCGGGCGACAGCGTCGACCTCTACGTCACCGTCGACCTTCCTGTCGCCGCGCCGGTCTGCCATCTCGACAACCAGGCCAATATCGTTTGGCCGTTGGGCTTCGGCGACGCCAATCCGGCGGACGACTTCGACTGGGCGACCGCCCTGATTCCGGCGGGCCACTGCCCGCCGCCCGTTGGCGAGAAGACGAATCTCAAGATCGAGAAATTCGCCTTGAACGAGGTTTGCCGCGACGCCGGCGCGAATTTCGAATGCGATTTCCTCGTCGTCGTCCGCAACATGGGTCCAGGCTTCTATGACGGAACGATCAAAGTCGACGAGATCGTTCCCGCCGGAACGACCGCCACCTTCTGGGGATCGCCCAAATGGACCTTCTCGCCCGTGCCGCCCTATAGCGCCGAACATGAGCAAGTCGTTCTCGGCCTCAACGAGCCCCGCTCGTTCGGGGTGGTCCTGAGTGTGCCCAAGAACCTGGCGGCCGATCTGGCCTGCAACGCGACGAACAAGGTGAAGATCGTCGATGCACAGGGCGGCACGGATCAGAACACCGATCCCACCGACGATGAAGCCGAAGCGACGATGATCCTGCCGGGCAACGTCGCCGACTGCCCTGACCTGGGGCCATTAAGCAACCTGAAGCTGTTCAAGACCGGACCGGACGAAAAATGTCCCGTCGTCGATAGCGACTGGGTGTGCGAGTTCATAATCAAAGTGCAGAATTTCGGCGCCGACTACACGAGCACGGTCCAGTTCCTCGACGCCCTGCCGTTCGGCACACCCGCCGGAGCCACGGTCACCTTCGACGCGCCAGCTAACTGGAGCTGCGGAGGACCCGTGCTCTTCCCGACCCTCTATCAGTGCAAGAGCGACAATCCCAACCTTGGCCACATGGAATTCGACGAGATCATTGCGAAGGTCAAGGTTCCCGTTGCGACCGGGGCTTCGAAGTGCGAAGTCACCAACAACGCGCTGATCGTCAAGGCGCCGGGCGGGACCCTGATCAACTCCTTCGGCGGAGACGACACGGACTCTGCCACAGCTGTGTTCGAGGCTCTCTTTGTAGAAGGCCAGCTCGCCTGCCTGTCGCCCGCTATGGGCGAGCCCGAGCCGAAGATCAAGTCCCCCGAAGGCAAGAAGACCAACCTCACCATCACGAAAGCCGCCGGCGCAAGCCAGGCGACGGCGACCGGACAGAACACGATGTTCACCATCACGGTCACCAACGAGGGGCCGGGCGTGTTCAAAGGTCCGATCGTGGTCCGCGACACCTTGTTCGACGGCCAAACCGTCGAGCCGTCGAACGGGACCTGGTCGGCGCCCTGGACCTGCGAGGGTCAATCGGCCGCCGGCCATCCTGAGCAGGGCATCTGCGAGCATCCCGAGATCGAGCTCGATCCCGGCAAGAGCGTCGTTCTCAAGCTCGAGATCGAAGCGCCGAACAGCTTCGTCGCGCCCTCCGGCGCGCAGGTGAAGTGCGGCTACAAGAACAAGGTCGAGATCCTGAAGCCCGCGGGCGGAACCCCGCAAAACACCAATGCGGGCGACGATACGGCCACTGCCGAAGTCAAGTTCGCGCCGTTCGAGAAGCACGGACAGACATTCTGCGGGCCCGGGCTCACCACTCCACCGCTGCCGGTGTGCCCGCAAGGCTGGTCGTCCACGCCGGTGCCGGGCAAATGCTGCCCGCCGGGCAGCTCCTGGGACGGCAAGCAATGCACGCGCGACGTGATCCCGCCGAAGGAATGCGTGCCCGGCCTGAACGAGCTGCGCACCCCGCAAGGCTGCGTGTGCAAGTCCGGCTACGAGCGCGACAGTCGCGGCAATTGCATCAAGGTCGTGATCGTCCCGCCGGAGATTTGCGTGCTTGGCCCGAACGAGGTTCGTACTCCGCTGGGTAAATGCGTGTGCAAGCCCGGCTTCGAGCGTAACTCGCGCGGGATTTGCGTCGAGCCGACGCCGTTGTGCGTCCCCGGCAAGAACGAGATGCGCAACGACAAGGGCCAGTGCATCTGCAAGCCCGGCTTCCAGCGCGACAGCCGCGGCAACTGCGTCGAGCCGACGCCGTTGTGCATCCCCGGCAAGAACGAGATGCGCAACGACAAGGGCCAGTGCGTCTGCAAGCCCGGCTTCGAGCGCGACAAGCGCGGCAACTGCGTCAAGCCTGTGCCCGAGTGCGGGACGAACGAAGTGCGCAGCAACACAGGCGAGTGCGTCTGCAAGCCCGGCTACCAGCGCGACAAACGTGGCAACTGCGTCAAGCCTGTGCCCGAGTGCGGGACAAACGAGGTGCGCAGTAGCACAGGCCAGTGCGTCTGCAAGTCCGGCTTCGAACGCGACAAGCGCGGCAATTGCGTCACCTCGACGCCGCCGGCCTGCACGGGCAAGAACGAACTGCGCAACGACAAGGGCAAATGCGTGTGCAAGCCCGGCTTCGAGCGTGACAAGCGCGGCAATTGCGTCAAGAGGCCCGACCCGGCCGCCGCGTGCAAGGCCAAGGGCTGGAACTGGGACGGCAAGCGCTGCACGCCCCCGCTGAAGACGCCGGTCAAGCCCATCAAGCCCAAGCTCAAGCCGCTCGACCCGGCGGTGCTCTGCAAAGCGAAGGGCTGGACCTGGACCGGCAGTCGCTGCGTGCAGCCAGGCCCGAGCACCGTCCCGCGCTAGCGCCATTGTCCTAGGCGTTTGAAGGGCCGGTCCCGGTCGGGCCGGCCCTTCCTTCTGTCCGGTACAAATCTGGTCTGACCGGTGCCGATTTGGTCACGATTCTGGTTAGACTGTCGGCCAAGGAAGCGCCTTTTGAGGGAAACGCATGTTTAGCTTTCGCCCCCTTCTCGTCTGTTGCTTGCTTGCCGCCGGCTGCCTCTCGCCGCAATTCGCCTCTGCCGAGCCGAAGGAACCGACCGAAGAAGAATTGGCCGATGTGAGCTTTGCCAAAAGCTTCCTCGGCAAGACCTACGAGGATGACCTCGATATCGAAGGTTGGAACGATCTCGGCGGCGGCCTGGTGTCGCCGCCGATCTATGTCCGCCACTATCAGCGCGAGGAGGACGGCACCAATCTCGTGCTGACCAGCCGCGAAGTGGCCAAGGCGACCGACAATGCGCCGGCGTCCTTCGTGGTGGCCGATGCGCTGATCGTGCCGAAGCCGCCCAAGGACCAAGAATTTTCACTGGCCTGCGTGCAAGGCGAGGACGAGACCTTGCGATTCCTCGGCCAGGCCAAGGGCAGCGAGGACAAGGAATGGTGGACCGATGTCCGCCGCGCCTGGGAAATCTCGCTCGAGACCGGACAGATCGCCTCGATCAAGGCCAAGGGCGTGCGCTGCACCAATCCCGGCTGGTGAAGTTCGGCTTACGATGCTAGCAAGGGCGCGCGGGGGTGATCGCCTAAGACGCCGGGGAGGGATCGATGGACCAGTTGCTTTGCATTGCGACCGCGCTTGCCGTGCTCGGCTCGGGGCTGACCGCCGGCGTGTTCTTCGCCTTCGCCGCCTTCCTGCTGACCGCGCTTGGGCGCCTGCCCGCCGTCTCCGGCATCGTTGCGATGCAGTCGATCACCAGCGCGATCAAAAGCCTGCTCTTTCTGCTCGCGTTTTTCGGCACCGCTGTGCTCGCGGCGATCCTCGGACTTGCCGCGCCGTTCAGATGGTCTGAGCCCGGCTCGGGATATCTCCTGCTCGGCGCCCTGCTCTATCTCAATCTGCCCTTCGCCGTGACCTTGCTGAAGAACGTGCCGCTCAACACCAAGCTCGCCGGAACCAACGCCGACAGCCCGGAAGGCGCGCGCTTCTGGGAGACGTTTCGCGCCTCCTGGGGCATGTGGAACCATCTGCGCTGGATCGGTGCGCTGGCCGCCGCCGCCGCCTTCCTCATGGCGCTCGTGAAAAGCGCGGCCGGCGCGTAATCTCATTCCCACACGGGCAGCTTTTCCTGGGCGGCGAGGTCGGCAATGGCGCGCTGCAGGTTCGACACGAACTCGGAATAGGTCGAGGTGCCGTGTAGCGGCTCGCCGACGCTGACGATCACGTTGAACGGCACCAGCACGAGCGAGCCGCGCGGCAGCGCCTTGCCGAGCCCGTGCATGAAGATCGGCACCACCGGCACCGCGGGCCGCGCATGGGCAAGATGCCCGATGCCCTTCTTGAACGCCTGCAAGGTCTCCGGCTCGCCGCGCGTCCCTTCCGGAAAGATCACCAGGATTTCGCCGCGGTCGAGCGCCTCCTCGGCGAGCAGCAACGGATTGCCGCCTTCCTTGCCGCTGCCCCGCTTCACCGGAATGATGCCGATGATGTTGGTGGCGAACCAGCTGCGCAGGCCGCCGGTCAGGAAATAATCCATCGCCGCCACCGGTCTGAGCTTCGGCAATAGATTGAGCGGCATCAGCGACATGATGGCGAGCGCGTCGAGATTGGAATTATGGTTGCCCGCAAGCACCGCCGGACCGTCCTTCGGCAGCCGCTCGCGGTGCCGCACCGCGAGCCCAAGCGCAACCAGGATTACCGCGCGCACGACCACCGCGAAGAACAGAAATCTGAGCAACCTGACGAGCGGGTTCCGGCTCATGGATAGAAGAAATAGCGAATGAAATGCACGAAGGCGGGTGCCGCGTAGGTCAAGCTGTCGACCCGGTCGAGAATGCCGCCGTGGCCGGGGATCAGCCCGCCGGTGTCCTTCACCCCGAGATCGCGCTTCACCGCCGACCAGCTGATATCGCCGAGAAAGCCCGCAACGCCGAGCACCCCGCCGGCCAGCGCCGACCAGCGCCAATCCATCGGCGTGAGATAAGGGCCGATCAGCGCCGCGACCGCCGTGGTGGTGACGACGCCGCCGATCAGCCCCTCCCGGGTCTTTTTCGGGCTGACGCTCGGCGTCACCCGATGCCGGCCGAGGAGCTTGCCCCAGCAATATTGCGCCACGTCGTTGAACTGGGTCAGCACCACGAGGAAAAACAACAGTCCCACACCGCCCGCGATCGGATTGACCTTGCCGCCGGACACCAGGAGCCACGCCATATGGCTCAGGGTGAACACTGTCATCATCAGGCCCCAGGACAAGGTGCCGACCGCGCGCAGGAATCCTTGCGTCTCGCCGCGCAGCGCCATGAGCGCCGGGAAGAACAAGAACATCCACACCGGCACGAACACGATGAACATGCCGTACCAGTCGATCGCCGCCCAATAGAACTGGATGGGAATGGCGAGATAGGCGAACAGCAGCACGCCACGGTCGATGCGCCGCGTCGGGATCAGCGACAGATATTCCTTCAGCGCGAGATAGGAGATGAAGGCGAAGAAGACGATGGCCACGGTTTGATTGAGCAGCACCGCGAGCGTGAAGGCGCCGATCATCCACCACCAGGACTCGGTGCGTGAGGCAAGCTCCCGATAGCGCTCGCCGGGACTCCGCCAGCGCAACAATGCGACGATCACGGTCGCGAGCACGAGCAGCGCATAGATGCCGGCGGTGGCGTAGACCACATTCTGGGGGAGGCCGAACGCACCGCTCATGCCGCTTTGCCCTGTGCTTCCGCGACGATTTTCCGTGCGCGGTTGAAAATGGTGAGAATAGAGAGTGCGAGCATCAGCCAGAGATAGAGATCGCTCCAGGCGCCGGGCTCGAGCCCAAGCGCGAGCAGCACCGCGAGCAGACCGAAGGCGAAGGCCCGGTCGCTCTTGCCGAGCGGCCCGGCATAGCTGCGCGGCACACCGTGCATCGGCCCAAGCGCGCCGGTCATTTCGGCGACGATGCCGGCGACCACCACCACGACGACGAGCGGCGCGCTCACTCCCGCGACGAAGGCGAATGGCAGATAAATCGCCGCGTCGGCGGCCACATCGGAGATTTCATTCAGCACCGCGCCGGCAGGGGTGGCCTGGCCATGCTCCTTGGCCATGATCCCGTCGACCGCATTGAGCGCCATGCGCAGGAACAGCACCAACGGGAGGACGAGCAAAGGCCAGCGCGAAGCCGAGTCGAGTGCGAGCCAGGCGCCTTGCGCCACGCTCATCGCAAGTGCGGCGACGGTCACAGCATTGGCGCTGACCCCTGCCCGCGCCAACCAAGCCGCGATCGGCCTGAGCAAGGTCTGAAAGCGCGGCTTGAGATCGTAGATGGTGGCCAAGGGTGATTCGCGCCCCCCGCGAGGCGCCCCTTGTAATGCTTTCCGAAGCTCCCGGCCAGCGACCTGAGTCTGGTCAAGCAGGTGGCACTATAGCGGGCCGTTATGCAGTTCGCAGTTCTGGAGCCCAGCCGGTCCTTGACAAGGTCGCTCCAACCTTGCTCGCCTCGTCGGAGATGACGACTTCGTCCATCCAAAAGCCGAGATCGCCAAGCGTCGAAAGGCGCACGGCCAAGCACACCGCAAAAGCGAGGACGCCGAACCCAACAAGCCTCGGCACAGAGCCGCGATCCTCGACGCGCGGCGCTGCCTCGACAGACACATTCACGATCCGGACTCCCCACCCAACCGGCGATTGCGCCGTTGTAGAGCTTTCCCGCCAGGGAGCCAACGACCGCCCAAAATGGCTATTCTTTCTGCGCCTCGACCTTGGCCAGCAACTCGTCGACCTTGGGCAGCATGTTAGCGACGATCGCCGCGACGCCCTTGGCGGTGGGATGGATGCCGTCGCCCTGCATCATGCCGTCGGTCAGCGCCGCGCCGTCGAGAAAAAACGGATAGAACACCACGTCATATTGCGCGGCCAGGTCGGTATAGACTGCGCGGAATTCCTCCACGTATTCGTTGCCCATATTGCGCGGCGCCTCCATGCCGGCGAGCAGCACCGGAAGCCCCCGCGCTTGCAGCTTCTCGATGATTTCCGTAAGCGCGGCCTTCGTCGCCTCCGGCGGCAGGCCTTGCAACGCGTCGTTGCCACCAAGCTCGACGATCACCGCTCCGGCATCGTCGGGCAAAGCCCAGTCGAGCCGCTTCAGTGCCGCGGAAGCAGTGTCGCCCGACACACCCGCGTTCACCACCGTCACATCCTTGCCGCGCGCTCTCAGGGCCGCCTCTAGTTGCGCGGGGAAAGCCTCGTCCTGCGGCAAGCCGAGCCCTGCGGTGAGGCTGTCGCCGAGCGCTACGATCACGCTCCCGCGCGGCTCCGCCTGCATCTCGTGCAGCGGCACGAGCACGAGAGCCGCGGCAAAAATGATACCGGCAACCAGCCCGCGCTTCATCTTTTCGACCTCTTTGCCCTTCTCAATGGCCCGCTCGCGTGCCATCTGTCACCCACCCCGACCATGGAACAGACCGTCAAACCGCGTCGCGCTTCGGCGATCAAGCTCGAAGATCTGCACGTCACCTTGCCGTCGCGGGCGGGACCCGTGCCGATCTTGCGCGGCATCGACCTCAAGGTTCCAGCTGGCGAAGCGGTTGCCATCGTTGGACCTTCCGGTTCCGGCAAATCGACCCTGCTGATGGTGGTCGCCGGGCTCGAACGCGCGACCGATGGCAGCGTTGAGGTCATGGCCACGGATTATGCCGCACTCGACGAGGATGGTCTGGCGCGGCTGCGTGCCGCCAATATCGGCATCGTGTTTCAATCTTTCCACCTGGTGCCGACCATGACCGCGGTCGAGAACGTGGCGCTGCCGCTCGAATTTCTCGACCATGACGACGCCTTCGGCGAGGCCCGCGAGGCGCTGAAAGAGGTGGGGCTCGCCCATCGCGAGACGCATTTCCCCGGCCAGCTCTCGGGCGGCGAGCAGCAGCGCGTGGCCATCGCCCGGGCGCTGGCACCGCGCCCGTCCCTGATCCTCGCCGACGAACCGACCGGCAATCTCGATCTTGCGACCGGCGCCGAGGTTATGGATCTGCTGTTCGGCATCAAGCAGCGCAGCGGCGCCACCCTGCTGCTCATCACCCATGACCGCTCGCTGGCCAAGCGCTGCGACCGCATCGTCAGCCTGGCGGACGGCTGCATCGTCGGCGCCGCCAAGCGCAAGGCTACCGCCTCGTGACCGCCGCGACCGCGACGTTATCACCCTCCCGGCTCAGCCTGCCGCTGGCTTTCTCCATCGCCATGCGCGAGCTCCGCGCCGGCGCCGGGGGACTTGTCGTGTTCGTGCTTTGCATCGCGCTCGGGGTGGCCGCCGTGGCGTCGATCGGCTCGCTCGCCGCCTCGTTCGACGAGGCGCTTGCCCGGCAAGGCCGTCTCCTGATCGGCGGCGACCTTTCCCTCGAACTGGTGCACCGCCAAGTGAATGCGGAGGAGCGTTCGGCGCTCGAGGCGCTGGGAACGGTCAGCGAGTCGGCGAGCTTCCGCGCCATGGCGCGCTCGGCAGCCGGAAAGACCGCGCTGGTCGAGGTCAAGGCGGTCGACGATGCCTATCCGCATTACGGCGAGGTCGTGGTCGTCGAGCCGAAGGACGCCGGCCCCGCCTGGCGCTTTGCTGACGTGGTCCTTGCCGAGCAGAGCCTGCTCAATCGCCTCGGCCTGGAAGTTGGAAGCCAGCTCACCATCGGCGACGCCAAGGTCACCATCGGCGGCATTCTCGGCGAGCAGCCCGACCGGCTGGCTGACCGCCTGGCCTACGGACCGAAGCTCCTGATGTCGCGCGAGACACTCGATCACACCAGACTGGTGCAACCCGGCAGCTTGATCCGCTGGATCTATCGCCTCAAGCTTCCCGAAGGGCGCGCCTCCGACCGCGACGCGCTCGTTGCCGCCAAGTCCGAGATCGAAACCAAATTCCCGCAGGCTGGCTTCGCCATAGTCGATTGGACCGACCCCGCGCCGTCACTGCGCCGCGAAGCCGACCGCTTCACTCAGTTCATCAATTTCGTGGGGCTCACCGCACTTCTGCTCGGCGGCATCGGCGTGGGCAACGCCACCCAGAGCTACATGGCCAAGAAGCGCGAGATCATCGCCACCTTCAAATGCCTCGGCTCGCCGAGCCGACTCGTGCTCGTGGTCTATCTGATCCAGGCCTTGATGCTCGCCGCGCTCGGCATCGCCCTCGGCCTGCTCCTCGGCGCGTTGACCCCGCTTCTGATCTCCAGCCTCTATGCCGACGTGCTGCCCATCGCGCTAGCCACGGAGCCCCATCCCCTGCCGCTGTTGACCGCGGCACTCGCCGGCCTGCTCACCATGGTGTTGTTCGTGCTTTGGCCGCTCGGCCGCGCCGCGAGTGTCTCACCGGCGGTGTTGATGCGCTCGCATCTGACCGAGGAGCGCGAGCGCGCGGCCTGGCCTTATGCCGCGGGGTCGGCCGTGGCGGCGGTCGCGCTGTTCGCGCTCGCCATCGCCGCCTCCGAGGAACGCGCCATCACCGCGGCGATCTCGGCCGGCATCGTCGCGGGCTTCCTGCTACTCACCGGCTACGGCATCCTGTTGCAGCGCTTGGCCGCGCGGTTCCGCCGCCGCAAGCCGCCGGCGCTCTCTCTCGCCCTGGCCAGCATTGGCGGTCCAGGCTCGCTCGCTCGTTCCATTGCCGTGTCGCTCGGGCTCGGGCTCGGGCTGCTGGTCGCCGTGGCGTTGATCCACCGCTCGTTGTTGACCCAGATCGAAAGCAATATCGAGGCCGACGCTCCGGCCTATTACTTTCTCGATATCGAGACGTCCGACCTCGCCGCTTTCAAGGACACTATCAAGTCGATCGAGCCCGAGGCAAAACTCGACGATGCGCCGATGCTGCGCGGCCGCATCGTGGCGCTGAAAGGTGTGCCGGCGGAGAAGGTCGAGGCCACGCCGGACACGCGCTGGGTGCTCGCCGGCGATCGTGGCCTCACTTATACCGACAGCGTGCCCGGCGCCTCCACTGTCGTCGAAGGCGAGTGGTGGCCGAAAGGTTATAGCGGACCGCCGCTCGTCTCCTTCGATGCAGAGCTTGCCAAGGGCTTGGGGCTGAAGCTCGGAGATCAGCTCACCGTCAATATTCTTGGCCGCAATATCGAAGCGACCATCGCCTCCATGCGCAAGATCGACTGGGAGTCGCTCGCCATCAATTTCGTCATGGTGTTCTCGCCGAACACGCTTCAAGGCGCGCCGCACCGCATGCTGACCACGCTGGAAATGCCGAAGGGCACCGCGGCCGCGCGGGAGGCCAAAGTCGTGCAGTCCCTGGCCGAGCGCTTCCCCCTGGTCACCGCCATCAGGGTCGGCGATATCGTCGATGCGGCCAAGACTTTGCTCGGCAAGGTGATGACCGCGATCAGCGCCACGGCCGGGGTTACTCTATTGATCGGCGCCGCGGTGCTGGCGGGCGCGGTCGCTGCCGGGCAGGAGCAGCGCAAATATCTGTCGGTGATCTTCAAGACGCTCGGCGCCACGCGCCTGCGCATCATGCGCGCCGAACTGCTCGAATTTACCCTGCTCGGGCTCGCCACCGCGGTGCTTGCCCTGTTGATCGCCACCTTCACCGCCTGGGCGCTCTGCAAAAGGGCTTTCGAGGTCCCCTTCGTATTCTCCCCGCTCGCCGCCGCCGAAGCAATGCTG
This sequence comes from Methyloceanibacter sp., assembly GCA_035456885.1. Taxonomy (GTDB): domain Bacteria; phylum Pseudomonadota; class Alphaproteobacteria; order Rhizobiales; family Methyloligellaceae; genus Methyloceanibacter. The sequence continues at coordinate 1,738 of DATICH010000060.1, read as the reverse complement.
CTCGCGCTCGCCTTCGTGCTGCTGATCGGCGGAATCACCACCTGGCGCGTGCTGTCGGCCAAGGCGGCGCCTTACTTAAGGGCCGAGTAGCACTGTCCGCTGGCGGGCCAAGACATGCCCGCGTCATCTTGCGAATCTAGGCTAAGCGCCCCATATTCTTCGTCAAAATGTCTAACGTGAACTGTTTTAGCAGCTAGGGGAAAGGACCCTCATTACAATGGCGGAACTCGACAGACGTTACGCGCAAGAAACGCCGGTCGCGCGCACCGAAGCCGGTGTCGTCGACCAGGGCCTGCGCGCCTACATGATCCGCGTCTACAACTACATGGCGTCGGGCGTAGCCATCACCGGCGTGGTGGCCTGGCTGATCTACTCCATGTCGGTGGTGACGGGCGCTGATGGCACGGTCACCGGCCTCACGCCGTTCGGCAACTTCATGTATGCCAGCGCCTTCAAGTGGGTGGTGATCTTCGCGCCGCTCGCGCTGGTGTTCTTCATCTCGGCACGCATCAGCTCGATGAGCCTGAGCACGGCGCAGATCTCCTTCTGGATCTTCGCAGCGCTGATGGGCGCTTCGATCTCCTCGATCTTCCTGGTCTATGCCGGCGAGAGCATCGCGCGGGTGTTCTTTATCACCGCCGCCGCCTTCGGTGCGCTGTCGTTGTGGGGCTACACCACCAGCAAGGATATTTCCGGTTGGGGCTCCTTCCTGTTCATGGGCCTGATCGGCATCATCATCGCCATGCTGGTGAATCTGTTCATCGGCTCGACCGCCCTGCAATTCGCCATCTCGGTGATCGGCGTGCTGGTGTTCGCGGGGCTCACTGCCTACGACACGCAGCAGATCAAGGAGATGTACTATGTCGGCGACGATGGCACGGTCGCCGGCCGCAAGGCCGTGATGGGCGCCTTGAGGCTCTATCTCGACTTCATCAACCTGTTCATGATGCTGCTCTCGCTGTTCGGCGATCGCCGTTAAGCAACAGCACAATGGGCGCGAGAAGAGGCTCCGGCTCCGGCCGGGGCCTTTTTCTTTGGAGGGATGTCTTACGCCTCGACCAGACGCAGGCCGCGGTCGAGCGCGCGCAACACGCGGGCGAGGTCATGTCCGCGCTTGAGGATCAACCCGGTCGCCGCGATCACGCTATAGGCGCCCTGCCGCCGCGCCAGTCGCGGCGCCTTCTCGATGCGATAGAGCGGAACTTCCGACGCGCGGCGGAATACCGAAAACACGGCCTTCTCCTTCAGCGTGTCAATGGCGTAATCGCGCCATTCGCCGCTCGCGACCTTGCGTCCGTAGACATCCAGGATTTGCGTCAATTCCCGGCGATCGAAGGCGATCGCGCCGCGCCGGTTCCCCCCCTCGGAAAGATTTGCGTCGCCGCCGGCCTTCACGGCCAGCGGCAGAACTATTGGCTCGGTTTCGCTCAAAGCGCGCCTCCTGTAACGGAAGCTTCATGATGACGGCAGGCTTCGCGAAATTCAAGACGACGCGACCTGCCGCACGAAGTGTAACATAACGAAACATAAATCACAGTTCGGCCTAAGTTCAGCCGTTGCCACGCCCCAAAGACCCTTATCATCGGCAACGTTGCCTCTCGGCCCGGTCCACATAGAGAGGCTTCGGAATCTCAGCCCCCCAGCCCCCCCGGGGTCTTCTCTTGGACCGGGCCATTTCCTTTCCATAGGCAAGCGTGAGACGGGTCGGCCAGCCGGCCCGTTTTGTTTTGTGCAAGCC
>DATICH010000059.1:0-6593 GCA_035456885.1 Methyloceanibacter sp. | reverse complement strand
CTCTTCGAGCGAACTTGCGGCGGCCTACGTGCTCGCGGTGGCGACCACGGAATGGACGGCGGGCGCGCTCGGTTTCATCGTGATCTGGAAGTTGTGGCGCTGGCCGCTATGGTCGGCTCTCGCACTCATGGTGCCGCTGCTGTTCGTCGACACCGCCTTCGTGGTCGCCAGCACCCTGAAACTGTTCCAGGGCGCGTGGCTTCCGGTCTTGGTCGGCGCCATGCTGATCCTGATCATGGTCACTTGGCGGCGCGGCACGCGGCTGCTCGCGCAGAAAACCCGGCGCATCGAGGTTCCGTTCGAGCCGCTCATGAAGAGCCTGGAGGCCAAGCCGCCGCATGTCGTGCCCGGCACGGCCGTGTTCCTCACCAGCGACCCCGAGTTCGCTCCCACGGCGCTGTTGCACAATCTCAAGCACAACAAGGTGCTGCACGAGCACAACGTAATCCTCACCATCGTCAACGAGGACATTCCGCGCGTACCGCTCGACGAGCGCGTGCAACTGACCTCGCTCGGCAAGAAATTCATGCAGTTGGTGCTGCATTTCGGCTTCTCCGAGCGGCCCAACGTGCCGAAGGCGCTCGCCGTGGCGCGCAAGCACGGCTGGCAATTCGACATCATGTCGACGTCGTTCTTCTTGTCGCGGCGCTCGATCAGGCCCGATCCGCGCTCGGGCATGCCGCGCTGGCAGGATCAGCTCTATGTCTTCCTGGCGCATAACGCCGACGATGCATCGAGCTATTTCCAACTGCCCACCGACCGCGTGGTGGAGATCGGCACGCAAGTCACGGTATAGCTTAGAGGGCGGCCGCGGCGGCGGCGTCGGGGAACCAATCCCAGTCCTGCATGAAGCGGCGCGCCCACGTCATTTGCCGCTTGGCGTAGCGGCGGGTTTCGGTCTTGGCCTTGGCGATCGCCTCATCCAGGCTGGCTTCGCCCCTGAGATAGGCGGCAAGCTCGCGCACGCCATGCGCGCGCATGGCCGGAAGACCCGGGTCCAGGCCAAGCGCCATTAGCGCCCGCACCTCCTCGATGGCGCCCGCACCCACCATCTGGTCGAAGCGCGCATTTATCGCGGCATAAAGCGGCTCGCGCTCGGGCGCGATCACCAGCTTGCGCGCGGCGTTCCAATCGAGAATGGGTGGGGCATTGCCGCCCTGCCATTCGGCAAGCGAGATGCCGGTGGCGTCGATCACTTCGAGCGCGCGCACGATGCGTTGCGGGTCGCTCGGCTTGAGCCGCGCCGCCATGGCCGGATCGCGCGCGGCAAGCTCGGCGTAGAGGCCTTCGGCGCCGAGCCGTTCCGCTTCGAGGCGCCAAGCATTGCGGATTTCCGGCGGGATCTCCGGGACGGGAGCCAGGCCCTCGAGCAGCGCCTTGTAATAGAGCCCGGTGCCGCCAACCAGGATCGGCACCCTCCCCTCGGCGTTGGCCTCGTCGATGGCCTGCGCCGCTTCTTCGAGCCACTGCCCGACCGAATAGGCTTCCGCGGCGGGCGCAACGCCGTAGAGCCGATGCGGCACGCGTGAAGCGTCGGCCAGCGCGGGCCGCGCCGTGAGGACGGCAAGTTCGCGATAGACCTGCATGGAGTCGGCGTTGACCACGGTGCCGCCGAGGCGCTCGGCGAGCGCCAGCGCGGCGGCGGATTTGCCGCTCGCGGTCGGACCGGCGATGAGGATGGCCTGCGGCACGAAGCTCGTGGATCGCTAGCTGGTCGGCACGGCGACGAATCGAAGCTCGCCCTTGGCGTCGGACAGTAAGAGGAGCACCGAGCGGCGGCCGGATCGTTTCACCGCAAGCAGGCGGGACTTTACGTCCTGCGGCTGCTTCACCTTCTCCTGCGTGACCTCGACGATGACGTCGCCGGGCCTCACGTTCTTCTGCGCCGCGGGGCTGTCCGGCTTCACCTCGGTGATGATCACGCCCTCGATCGACTTGCCGATCTTGTAGCGGTCGCGCAGCTCATCGGTGAGCGGGGAGATCGACAGGCCGAGCAGGTCCTCGCGCTCCGACTCCGGCGGCGCTGGCTCCTCCTCGGTCTCGATCGCCTCCTCCACTTCCTCGCCTTCGGGCAGCCGGCCCACGGTAATGGTGAAGTCGATCGGCTTGCCCTTGCGCAACAATTCGACCGATACGCTCTTGCCGACCGGCGTGGCGGCGACGGCGCGCGGCAGGCTGCGCATATTGTCGATCGGCTGGCCGTCGAATCTGAGGATCACGTCGCTCGGCTCGATGCCGGCGGCGGCGGCGGGACTGTCAGGTGAAACCTTGGCGACCAGGGCGCCCTTGGGCTCTTGCAGTCCGAGGCTGGTGGCGACTTCCTCGGTCACGTTCTGCACATGCACGCCGAGCCAGCCACGGCGCGTCTCGCCGAATTGCTTGAGCTGGTCGAGCACCTGCACCGCGGTATTGGAGGGAACGGCGAAGCCGATGCCGATCGAACCCCCTGTGGGCGAGATGATCGCGGTATTCACGCCGATGACCTGCCCGTCCATGTTGAACAAGGGACCGCCCGAATTGCCGCGATTGATGGCGGCGTCGGTCTGCAGGAAATCGTCATAGGGGCCGGCATTGATGTCGCGCTTGGTGGCGGAGATGATGCCGACGGTGACGCTGCCGCCGAGGCCGAAGGGATTGCCGATCGCCATCACCCAGTCGCCGACCCGCATCCTGGTAGAGTCGCCGAAGCTCACTGCCTGGAGCGGCTTTTTCGGCTCCACCTTCAGCAAAGCCAGGTCGGTCTTGGGATCGTGGCCGAGGATCTTGACGACCTTCAACTTAGTGCCGTCGACAAAGTTGACGATGATCTCGTCGGCTCCCTCGATGACGTGATTGTTGGTAACGACCAGGCCGGTGGGATCGATCACGAAGCCCGAGCCCAGCGAGCTCACCTTGCGCGGCAGCCCGTCTTGGTCCTCCTCGTCGAAGAAATCGTCGAAGAACTCCTCGAAGGGAGAGCCTTTGGGGCCGGGGCCGTTGGGGACGCCCTCGGCGCCGCCCTTGATGGTCTGCGTGGTGGAAATGTTGACGACGGAATCCTGTAGGCCTTGGGCGACATCGGCGACCGACGCCGGTCCGCGCGCCAGGCTCGAAGCGACCAGAACCGGTGCTCCGGCAAGCATCAGCGCGCCCATTGCCGCGAGCCAAAACCGCCCCACGAGGCGGGGCGCAACAGGCTTGACCCGGGCCAGAAGGCCGTTTTCGGACATCGATCGAAAACTCCCGTCTTGCTCGCCGATCGCAGCTCGATTTGCCGCCATCTTAGCGGAAATCGGCAAGGGAAAGCAGAACAAGTCGCCGCTTCGCATGCTCTAGCCGCGCACGAACCAAATCAACAGCACGCCCGCCGCAGCCGCCAAGGCCCCCACCATGCGCAAGGTCGATTCCGGCGTCTCGGCGGCGGCCTCCAGAAATTTGCGGCCGAGACCTGGCGCGAGCGCCCAAAGCGAGCCTTCGATGACCAGGACGAGCCCAAAGGCGACGGCCAGATTGCTCATTGCGTCAGCAGCTTGACGTAGCCCACCCGCTCGCCGGCTTTAAGGCGTCTGCGGGGCGGCGGGGAGGCCCTCGCCGGCCGAGGCGTCGCGCTCCGCGGGCATAGCGCCATCTGTGGAGGCACCCTGTTCCAGCAGCTCGGTTTCGTCCTCGCCGGCCGGCGCGGTTGGCTTCTCGTCGGGCGCCGCGGGTTCGGCCGGTGTGGCGGGGGGTTCGGCCCCGCCAAAGGCGTTGTTGAAATACTGGAAGAACTGCGAATCGGGACGGAGCAACAGCCGTGTATCGCCCGCCTTCAACGCCCCTTCATAGGCTTGCATCGAGCGGTAAAAGGCAAAGAAATCGGGATCCTGGGTGAAGGCCGCGGCGAAGATACGGTTCTTCTCCGCATCGCCCGTGCCGCGGATGCGCTCGGATTCGCCGGTCGCTTCGGCCTTGAGCACCGTCACCTGACGGTCGGCATTGGCGCGGATGCGGCGCGACGCCTCCTCGCCTTGCGCCCTGATCTCGGCGGCTTGGCGCTGGCGTTCAGTCTGCATGCGGCGATAGATCGCCTGGCTGTTCGCCTCAGGCAGGTCGGCGCGCTTGATGCGCACGTCGGCCACGGTGATGCCGAGCCCATGCGCCTCGGTGTTGACCTGCTTCGTGATGTCCTCCATCAGCCCCTGCCGCTTGTCGCGCACCACCGCCTCGAAGCTGGCAGCGCCAAGCACCCGCCTGAGCGAAGCTTCGAGGAAGGCGCCCAATCTCAGGCGCGCGCCACGCTCGTCGCCGACCGCCTGGTAGAACAGGAGTGGGTCGGTGATCCGCCAACGGGCGAAGGCGTCGACGACGAGCCGCTTCTGGTCGGAGGCAATCACCTCCTGCGGCGACGAGTCGAGGTCGAGCAGACGTTTGTCGAAGAACTCGACGTTCTGAATGAACGGGATCTTGTAGTTCAGGCCGGGCTTGGTGACGAGCCGCTTGGGCTTGCCGAATTCGAGCACCAGAGCCTGCTGGGTCTGGTGCACAGTGAACAGAGTGAGATAGGCGCCGAACGCCAAGAGGCCGAGCAGGATAAGAAACGATGTCAGGGCGGTGCGCGTCATTGCTGGGGCACCTCCTGCGGCGTGGTGGTAGGCGAGGGCGTACGCCGTTGCAGCTCGGAGAGCGGCAGATAGGGCACGACGCCGGTGCCTCCCTTCTCGTCGATGATGATCTTGTCGGTCTCGGACAGGATTTCCTGCATGGTATCGATGAAAATGCGCCGGCGCGTCACGTCGGGCGCCTTCTGATACTCGCCAAGCACGTCGACGAAGCGGTCGGCCTCACCCTTGGCCTCGGCGATGACCTTGTCGCGATAGCCTTGCGCGGCTTGCAGGATGCGCTCCGCCTCGCCGCGCGCCTCGGGCACCACGCGATTGGCATAGGCTTGCGCCTCGTTCTGCAACCGCTCCTGGTCGGCGCGCGCCGCCTGCACGTCGCGGAACGCGTCGATCACTTGCGCCGGCGGATCGACCTTCTGGAGCTGGACCTGGACGACGCGAATACCGGCGCCGTAGCTGTTGAGGATACGCTGGATCAGCTGCTGCGCGGACTGCTCGGTCTGGGCGCGCGCCGCGGTCAAGATCGGCTCGATATCGCTTTGGCCGACGATCTCGCGCATGGCGCTCTCGGCCACGGCCTTCACCGTACCTTCCGGGTTCTGGATGTTGAACAGATAGTCGGGCGCGTCGCTGATCTGCCAGAACACCACGAAGTCGATGTCGACGATGTTCTCGTCGCCTGTCAGCATCAGGCTTTCTTCGGGCACGTCGCGGATTGTGCTGGAGGCGTCGCGCGTGTCGGAGGAGCCGCGCATGCCGATCTCGATGCGGTTGATGCGCGTCACTTTCGGCAGCTCGACCTGCTCGATCGGATAGGGCCAGCGGAAATTCAGGCCCGGGGGCATCTGGCGTACATATTCGCCAAATCGGAGCACGATACCGACCTCGTCGGGATTGACCCTGACGGTGAAACCGAAAAAGCCGATCAGCGCGATCACCACGACGGCGACCAGCACGGCGAAGGGACCGCCCATGCGGCCGCCGGGCATCGCCTGGCGCAAGCGGTCCTGACTTCGGCGCAAAATCTCTTCCAGATCAGGCTGCTGGCCAGGTCCGGGACGCGGCCCCCAAGGGCCGCCGCCGCCGCCTTTCCAACCGCCGCCGCCGCTCTGATTGCTCCAAGGCATGGTGAAATCCGGTCCTAATGGCTTTGAGAGGGGGTGCGGAAACCGCTTCCAGGTGAGCTAGCCGGCAAGACTAGCCGCATCAAAATGGCGGTCCTGCGACAAGGGTCCGGAGGGTTATAGGCTAGTCATTTAGGCGGCGCAATGCGGGGGTAAACACAACTAGATACGGTCGAGGACCACGAAACTGAAATCGTGGTCGTCTTTCGGACCCGCTTGATGGTTCTCGCGTGAGACCTCGCGCCACTCCTTCATGTCGAGCTCCGGGAACCAGGTGTCGGCGTGCGGCGCGGCGTGCACCTCGGTGAGGTAGATGCGCCCGGCCTGCGGCAGCACCGCGCGGAACACATCCTCGCCGCCGATCACCATGATCTCGTCGACGCCCGCCTTCGCCGCCGCCTTGTGCGCAACCTCGAGCGCCTCTTCGAGATTGTAGACCATGATCGCGCCTGGCGCCTCGAAGGCAGCGTTGCGGGTGAGCACGATATTGACGCGGCCGTCGAGCGCGCGCCCGAGCGAGGCGAAAGTCAGCCGTCCCATGACGATCGGCTTGCCCATGGTGATCTGGCGGAAATAGCGCATGTCGCTGCGGATATGCCACGGCAGGTCCCCGCCCCTGCCGATGGCGCGGTTCTCGCCCATGGCGACGACCAGGGCGACGACCGGCGTCCCCTTCCCTTCCCGTGCAGCGCTCACACGGCAACCTGGGCGTTGATGGCGGGATGGGGGTCGTAGCCGATCAGCTGAAAATCCTCATAGGCGAAGTCGAACAGCGACTGGATGTCCGGATTGATCGCCATGAAGGGCAGCGCTCGGGGCGCGCGCTTGAGCTGCTCGCCGGCCTGGTCCAGGTGGTTGAGATAAAGATGCGCGTCGCCGAAGGTGTGGATGA
>DATICH010000058.1:0-2460 GCA_035456885.1 Methyloceanibacter sp. | reverse complement strand
GCTGGCATGGAAGTTACGAGCTATCTGCCTGCCGAGCTCGACCGCGCTTAATCAACGCGTCGATCTTACAAGTTTTCGCTAAGATGGCGGTCTCCACGAAAGTGGCGGCCGCCATTTTTGCATCCGGGAGCGGCTAAGCGTCACGCTTCCTCAATACGCTGTCCTCTAGGTTAGGCGCCCGTCTCAAGCGTCCCTCTGTCGTCCCTCCCCCGCTTTTCATTCTCCCTCATCGTTCCCCGCCTTGGGGCTGCCAGCGCCTCCTCTTCCCGCGCAAGCACCCGACTGCGCCGCAAGCCGGGGGATGACAGAGCGATCTGTCAAAACTATGGTCCAGCCCGTCGCGCCGGAGACGGCGGTTCACGAGAGCACAAGGCAAACCCTCCATGGCATGGGTCTATCTCCTTTTCGCGGGGCTGTTCGAAATCGGCTACGCCTCGGTCCTGAAGCTTACCCAGGGCTTCACCAAGCTTTGGCCGACACTCATTTTCGGCCTCTGCATCGTCATGAGCTTCGTAATGCTGGCCCGCGCGGCGCGTGAGATCCCCATCGGCACGGCCTATGCGGTCTGGGCGGGAATCGGCACCGCGGGGACTGCCCTGGTCGGCATCCTCGTCTATAAGGAGCCGGCAACCGCCCTCAGGATGCTCTGCCTCACCACTCTCATCGCTTCGATCATCGGACTAAGGCTCGCCACCCCGACATGACCGACACCAAGACGCAAACGATCGATAGGACCGTCACCGGCAACTATTTCGAGGATTTCAAGCTCGGCCAGGAGATCGTGCACGCCACGCCGCGCACGGTGACGGTCGGCGACGCGAGCCTGTTCACCGCGCTATACGGCCCGCGCTTCGCCGTGCAGTCTTCCGACGCCTTTGCCCAGAAGATCGGCTATCCCCGCAGCCCGATCGACGATCTGCTCACGTTCCATGTCGTCATCGGCAAGACCGTCCCCGACATTTCGCGCAATGCCATTGCCAATCTCGGCTATGCCGAGTTCCGCTTCCTCGCGCCAGTCTATCCGGGCGACACGCTTGCCTCGATCTCCGAGGTGATCGGCGTCAAGGAGAACTCCAACCGCAAGAGCGGCACGGTCTATGTGCGCTCCACCGGACGCAATCAGCGCGGCCAGCAGGTGCTCTCTTATGCCCGCTGGGTGATGGTCAATAAGCGCGACCTCGACGCGCCGGCCCCCGACCCCGTGGTGCCGCAGCTCGCCGCGAGTGTCGATCCCTCGAGCCTCGGCGCGGCGCTCCCCCCGCTCGACCTCTCCGGCTATGACTACGCGCTCGCGGGCTCTCCCCGGCGCTGGGACGATTATGCGGTCGGCGACAAGATCGACCATGTCGACGGGCAGACCATCGAGGAGGCCGAGCACCAGCTCGCCACGCGCCTGTTCCAGAACACCGCGCGGGTGCATTTCAACCAGCATGTCGAGGGCAAGGGCAGGTTCGGGCGGCGGCTCGTCTATGGCGGCCATATCATCTCGATCGCGCGCGCTTTGAGCTTCAACGGTCTCGCCAATGCCTTCCACATTTTGGGGCTGAACGGAGCGCGTCACGTGGCCCCCTCCTTCGCCGGCGACACCATCTACGCCTGGAGCGAGGTGCTGGATAAGGCCGAGCTGCCCGGACGCACCGACATGGGCGCGCTGCGCTTGCGCACCTTCGCGGTCAAGGACCGCGCTTGCAGCGACTTCCCGGGGTTGAAGCCCGACGGCAGCCATGAGGAGGGCGTGGTCCTCGACATGGATTATTGGGTGGCGCTCCCCCGCTAATGTGCGGGAACCATGCTGCCCATCAGGCGTTTAACTATTGGCATCGGCGCAGCTCCCCCGACAAACCCTCCGTCCCAATGCTGCGTCGAACCCAATGAGTTCAAGAATCCGAAGCCCGGCCGCTCCCCCCGCGCGCCGGGCTTCCCATTTCGCAAGATTATCGATTTCGCCGGAACGGCACCGCAGCATCGGCGTTCTAGGTCACAAGAGTGAAGTTCAAACGCTGGGTGGGCGAAGCATATGTTTAACGGCAATGGCCATCGCGAGTTCGGCAGTTGGAAGCTGCCGCGTGCGACCTGGGCGCTTCCTGCGATCACCGGTCTCCTCGTGCTATTGGCGCTGGCGGCGGCTCTCGCATAGTCTAGACGCCGTGGCGACGTGAACCGCATCAGGAGTGACCGCATGCGACCTCAAACGTTTACGCTGGCAGCTGTCTTGGCCGGCGCCTTCCTTTTCGCCTCCCCCGCTCTCGCCGCGGACAAAGCCGGCGCGGTGCTCAAGGACGCGGAAGGTAACGAGGTGGGCAAGGCTATGCTCACCGCGACCCCCAGCGGCGTCCTAATCAGCCTCGACCTCACCGCCATCTCGGCCGGCGAGCATGCCTTCCATATCCACGCGGTCGGCAAATGCGAGCCGCCGGACTTCAAATCGGCCGGCGGCCACTTCAATCCCGAGGAGGACAA
>DATICH010000057.1:0-4034 GCA_035456885.1 Methyloceanibacter sp. | reverse complement strand
CTGGGCGGAGCCAGGAGCCGCCGCGGTCACGTTCTTGCCGAAAATGACCGAGCACCCGGAGCCGGGCGGCGTGAACTGGATCACGCGCCAGTCGTCACCGGCGGCGAAGTCGGCGTCGAGCCTCCAACCCAGGTTGCCGTAGAAGCTCTTGGCGCGATCGACGTCCGAGACAGGGATGACGACCACCTCGAGCTTCATGTCGGTCCGCGCCGTCGGGGTCTCGATTGCAGTTTCGCTACGCACTTGAGTACTGCTCATGTCTAGCTCCTCAGGTTTGGGTGCCTTGATTCAAAGCTCTTTCGCACTCACGCTGCGGTCTGAATGGGCGCAATGTACTTCCAGGTTTCGTAGTCGCTGGGACGGAATCGATGATGCAATGCATAGAAGATCTGAAGCTTCGCCTTCGCGGCATTCAGGACCTGCAGCATATGAGGAACGCAGTCATTCGCTTCTGCAGCTCGAATGCGGTCCCATAGGCTTGTTAAGGCCGCCAGCCGGCGCTGAACATCTCACGATTCTCTTGCACCATCGACTCGAGTGATCGTGGCGGTCTGCCAAGGATTGCTTCGACATGGGGAGACAACCGGTCGTATCTGTTTGCGGCGTGTAGATGCGCCATCGTCAGTAGATGGTCAACCACGTGCTCGGGCAGTCGGCGACTGCGTAGCTCTTGGTCGCGCCACTCATCGAGAGGCACGTCGACGTAGGTGACGGAGCGCCCGAGCGCTGCGCTGTACTCCCCGGCCAGCGCGTACAGATCCTGCGACCGCGGTCCTGTCAGCTCATAGATCTTGCCGACGTGCTGCAACGGATCAAGCAGGACAGAGGCGACTACCTCCGCAACATCCTTTGTGGCGACCGGAGATGTACGCCCCGAACCGAAGGGTAGCCGAATGGTCCCGTCGCGAGCGATCTGCTCGGCGGCCCAGGCTAGGAAGAAGAAGTTCTCCTGAAACACTGTCGGCCGAACATGGACCACGGGCAAACCCGACCAGTTCAAGGCCTGCTCAGCAAGCCAATGCTGACGTTGTTGCCGCGAGTCGGTCATTTTCCGCAGGCTCATCTGAGACACGGTCATTTGTGAGATGTTGACGAGCACCTCGACGTCACCCTTCTCGCGCGCCGCCGCGCCCATGCCGACCGCTGCCTCGAGATAGCTGGACGAGACGCTCATGCCGAAATAGACACGCCGGCAGGTGTCCAGCGCGCGTGCAATGTCTTCGGTCCGTGTAAGATCACCCACAAAGATTTCCGCCCCGGCCCGGCGCAGGGCGTCAGCGCGGTCATCGTCACGCCGAACGAAAGCCCGAACCGAAACCTGTCGCCCGAGCAAGATGCTGACGACAAGGCCCCCGATGCCGCCAACCTGTCCCGCAGCGCCTGTGACCAGAATCGGTTGTCGTGTGCTCATAGCTTCATTCTCTGCAGTTCTACGCTTTGAGCGGGGCGGTCACCTCGCGTTGCATCCATCCGGTCTGCGCCGAGCCCCTGTTCGACCCGACGACTGCGCTCGGCCTTGTTATCGGCCGGCAGGTGAGCGAAATCGCCCGTTTTGGTGGCGCCGAGGTTTCGCGGTGCGGTCTCAGGCGGCCGCACCGGCGCGCCGGGGCACTTTCCAGTCCGGGCGTGGGAAGTGGCAGGTATAGCCGAGCGGGTAGCGCTCGAGATAGTCCTGGTGCTCCGGCTCGGCCTCCCAGAATTCGCCGGCGGGCGAGACCTTCGTCACAACGCGGCCTGGCCACAGGCCGGAGGCGTTGACATCGTCGATTGTCCGGAGTGCCTCGTCACGCTGCGCCTCGGAGACATAGAAAATCTCCGAGCGGTACGAAGTTCCGACATCGTTACCTTGGCGATTCAACGTGGTCGGATCGTGAATCTGGAAGAAAAACTCCAGAAGGTCGCGATAGCTGATGCGCTTCGGGTCGAACTCGATCTCGATGGCCTCGGCGTCAGATCCATGGTTGCGATAGGTCGCGTTCGGCACATCGCCGCCCGTGTATCCGACACGTGTGCTGACTACGCCGGACAGCTTGCGGATCAGGTCCTGCATGCCCCAGAAGCAACCGCCGGCAAGCACGGCACGTTCAAGCTTGCTTGTCATCACAAGTCCTCCGTCGCGTTTTTTCTCGACTGCCCAATTCATGGATGCGCTGGGCCTGTGCGCCGCTTCCTAGGCTGATTTCAGCTGGGCCGCATCGATCGGCATCTTGCGCAAGCGCTTGCCGGTCGCCGCGAAGATCGCATTTGCGACCGCCGGTACGATGCCCGAGGTGCCGGGCTCGCCCATCCCGCCCGGCGGCTCGGAACTCTGGGCGATGTGAACCTCGATGACCGGCGCCTCGTTGATGCGGAGGAGCTGATAGGTATCGAAGTTGCCCTGCTCGACCCGGCCGCCCTTCAGCGTGATCTCGCCATAGAGCGCCGCCGTGATGCCGAAGATGATCGCGCCCTGGGTCTGGGCCTCGACGGTATCCGGATTGACGACGGTGCCGCAATCGACCGCGCAGACGACCCGCCGGACGCGAACCTCGCCATCCTTCGAGACCTCAACTTCAGCTACCTGGGCCATGTAGGTCCCGAAGACGGACTGGAGGGATACGCCGCGACCCGCCCCCTGAGGCAGGGGCTGCCCCCAGCCAGCCTTCTCCGCGGCGAGATCGAGAACGGCTTTGGCGCGGGGCGCTTTATCGAGAAGTGCCCGGCGATAGGCGACCGGATCTTGTTTCGCCGCGGCCGCGAGCTCGTCCATGAAGCTCTCGACCACGAAGACATTGTGCGACGGCCCGACGCTTCGCCAGAAAGCGGTGGGAATGCCCGGAGGCTCCACCCGCACGTATTCGACGCTCATGTTCGGGAGGGCATAGCTCAGATCGATCGCGCCGTCGGTCGTGTCCGGGTCGAGACCGTTCTTGAAAGCCGGAGGTAAATATCTCGCGAGGATCGAGGAGCCCGCGAAGCGGTGATGCCAGGCGATCGGCATCCCGGTCTCATCGAGACCGGCGGCCATCCGGTCAACGAAGTACGGCCGGTATAGGTCGTGCTGGATATCTTCCTCGCGGGTCCAGATGACTTTCACCGGGCCGTCGACGTGCTTGGCGATCTGGACCGCACGCACGACTCCGTCGATCTCGAGCCGCCGCCCGAAGCCGCCGCCCAGCAGATGATTGTGCACCTTCACCTTCTCCGGCAGCAGCCCGGCGGTCTGCGCCGCGGCAGCATGGGCACGGCTTAAGACCTGCGTTCCCACCCAGATCTCGCAACTGTCTTGCCGCAGGTCGACCGTGCAGTTCATCGGCTCCATCACGGCATGAGCGAGAAACGGCACCTGGTAGGTCGCCTCGACCTTGGTCGCGGCGCCCGCCATGGCCGTCTCGACATCGCCCTCACGGCGCGCAACGGCGCCCGCGCCTTGCGATGCGCTCTCCAGCTCCTGGACGACGTCCGCGGTGCCGAGGGTTGCGTTCGGGCCCTCGTCCCATTCGATCTCGAGCGCCGCGAGGCCCTTCTGCGCTGCCCCCATGTGGTCGGCGACGACCGCCACCGCATCGTCGAGGCGCACCACCTGACGCACGGCCTTGACCGCCATCGCCTTGCTGTCGTCGACGCTCTTCACGCGACCGCCGAAGACCGGTGACTGCGCCAGCGTCGCAACCTTCATGCCGGGAATCTTCACGTCGATGCCGAAGACGGCCCGGCCGTTGACCTTGTCCGCGGTATCGAGGCGCCTGGCCGGGGTGCCGATCAGCCGCCAGTCCTTGGGATCCTTGAGCACGACGCTATCCGGCACCGGCAGTCCCGCCGCCTTGTCGGCCAGTTCGCCGAAGTCGAGCGCGCGGCCGGTGGCGTCATGGATCACTGCACCCTTCTCGGCGCGGCAGGCACTTGCATCGACTTGCCAGGTCTCGGCAGCGGCCGACACCAGCATGCTGCGTGCCGTGGCTCCGGCCCGGCGCAGCGGCTCGAAGAACGCACGCACCGAGGTGGAGCCGCCTGTGAATTGGATGCCGACAAGCGGGTTGCCATAGAGCTGGTCG
>DATICH010000056.1:0-2809 GCA_035456885.1 Methyloceanibacter sp. | reverse complement strand
CGAGGATCATTATTTCATGACCACCACCACCGCCAATGCGGTGAAGGTGATGCAGCATCTCGAGTTCTGCGAGCAGGTACTGTGGCCCGAGCTCGACGTGCAGATGGTCTCGGTCACCGAGCAATGGGCGCAATATGCGGTGGCCGGCCCGCGCGCGCGCGACGTGGTGCAGGCAATCGTCGATTCCGCGCATGACATCTCCAACGAGGCGTTCCCCTATCTTGCCTGCGGCGAGGTGACGGCTTGCGGCGGTATCCCCGCGCGGCTCTACCGGCTCTCGTTCTCGGGCGAGCTTGCCTTCGAGGTCGGCGTGCCGGCTCAGTACGGTGATGCGCTTATCCGTGCCATCCTTCAAGCAGGTGCGGCCTACGGCATTGCACCCTACGGCACCGAGGCGCTTGGCGTGCTTCGCATCGAGAAGGGACACCCCGCCGGTGCCGAGCTGAACGGCCAGACCACCGCGCACGATCTCGGCATGGGCAAGATGCTCTCCGCCAAGAAGGACTTCATCGGCCGCTACATGGCGGGGAGATCCGCGCTCACCGATGCTTCGCGTCTAACGCTTGTCGGCCTGCGCCCGCTCAACCGCGAGGACCGTTTTCGGGCCGGCGCGCATCTGATCCCGAAGGACGCAGAGCCGGTCGCCGCCAACGACCAAGGTCATGTGACCTCGATCGCCTTCTCGCCCTCGCTCGGCCATTGGCTCGGACTCGGGCTGCTCGCGCAGGGACCAGCACGGCATGGCGAGATCGTGCGCGCCTATGATCCGGTGCGCGGCGGCGACGTTCTTGTCGAAGTGCGGCCGCCCTGTTTCATCGATCCCGAAGGAGAGCGCCTCCGTGTCTGACCGCACTCTCCGCCCAGTCTCCGCGCTTGCCGGCGTCTCCGTGTCCGGCCGCTACGGCAAGAACCAGGGAGCGCCCGGCCTCAGCATCGCCGAGCGGCGGGATCTCGGCATCGCGACGGTTGCGGCCCGCAAAGGCCAGGCCGGCGCGCTCAAGGCGGCCGTGCGTGAAGCCTATGGCGTGGAGCTTCCAAACGACTCGCGGATCGTGCGAGGGGAACAAGTGAGCTTCGTCGGCTACGCTCCGGATCAATGGCTGGCCGTTTCCGATGCGCTTGCCGGCGAAGCGCTTGCGCGCGATCTCGGACAACGCCTCAAGGGCTTGGCTTCGATTTCCGATCAGCATGGCGGACGCACGGTATTGCGTCTGAGCGGTCCGCGCGCGCGTGAGGTGCTCGCCAAGGGGCTTCCCCTCGACTTGCATCCGCGCGCCTTCGGTCCGGGTAGCGCCGCGACCAGCACCATCTCGCTGATGGGTGTGCAGCTCTGGCAGGTCGACGACACGCCGAGCTACGACATCGCGCTATTCCGCAGCGTCTCGGCGAGCTTCTGGCGCTGGTTGACGGCGTCGGCGGCGGAATTCGGCTACGAAATCACAACACCGTGAGTTCGGTCAGGCAACCACAACACCGTTCGCAGCCTTGATCAAGGCCGTGTAATATCGGCGGACGTGCCTAAAGTGGCCCCGGTCGGGCCACAGGCTGAGCGATTGAGGAGCGCGGCCGGTCAGCTCCTAGCAAAATAGGAGCTTACCATGATGCGTCCTCTGATCGCCGCCTTTGCGCTAAGCTTGGGCGCATACGGCTTGGCCGCCGCCGGGCATGCCCAGAGCGATCCGTCGCAGCCGACCAGGATGGGCGAACACCAGGACAAGACTGTTTACGTTCAACTCATCGTCAAGGCCTGCCCTCGCGCGGAGACGCCGCTCGAGCCGACCAATCAAGGCAAGATCTACGACAACGAAAAATCCTTGACGCTGGAGGAGCGCAAGGCCGCACTGGTGGCCGTGGGCTGCATCGACGTGCCGGTGCCGATGGACTTTCTCGCCGAGGGCATGTCGCCCACGGCGTGCATGGGTCATGGCGGCTATCTCGCGGCCATGCAGTTTCTTAGGCAGCGGCAGGATCTCGCCGGGTTCCCCGCGGTCGGCGCTTGGGAATGCGTCATCACCGACCACGAGGTCGTGGGCGCCCAATCGATGTGACGGTCGATGGCAGGCGTTCCCGCCCTTGACTCTCCGACTTGCTAGCTCGCCTTCCGCTTCGGCACTTTCTTGCCCTTCTTGCGGGCCTCGGAAAGGCCGATGGCGATCGCCTGTTTGCGGCTCGTGACCTTTTTACCGCTGCCGCTCTTCAAGGTGCCGCGTTTCTTCTTGCGCACCGCGCGTTCGACATCCTTGGAGGTCGATTTGGAATATTTTCGTGCCATGGGGGGTGAACTCCTTCTCGCTCGGCCGACCAAACGCCGGGCACGAGAAGGAGTTCCTGACCTTGGCGACCGCGCTTGTGCTAGGCCGGCTTGATGTCGACCGCCACGGCGCGGGTGATCTCCAGCACCACCTCGTCGTCCGGCTCGATGCCATCGAGCGAGATGCTCGGATCGACCTGAACGGTTCTGGTCTTCCCGCCGGTGCCGGCGAAGGTGACGGTTCGCCTATTGCGATTGATCGCCTTGATCGTATCGGTGACCTCGATCGTGGTGAGACTGGTTCCGCCGCTTGGCGTAACGGTCAACCAGTCCTGTTCGGCAACGACCGGATCATCCAGGCCCATGCCGGCGGTCTCCACGGCGGCGATATCGTCGCCCTGCTGACCCTTGTTCACCTTCCGCAACGCCACGGCCACCTCATCCTGATAGCTGATAGTGATCTTCTCCTTCACCTTGATCAGCTTGATCTTGTCCGGCCCGACGATGACTTCGACCCAATTATTGTTGGGCCCGACCACGGTCACGACGCTGTTGGTG
>DATICH010000055.1:0-5030 GCA_035456885.1 Methyloceanibacter sp. | reverse complement strand
GCCAATGTCACATCGCTGAAACAAAATCACTTTATCTGCGCAACCATCGTGTTGAACACATGGGATGAGAGCGACGTGCAGCATGAGCCCGGGGTGAGGTGTTACCGCGCATTGTTCGTTTCGGACATCCATCTCGGCACCAAGGCCTGCCAGGCCGAAGCCTTCCTCGATTTCATCCGCTGCCACGACGCCGACCGCTTCTATCTGATCGGCGACATCATCGATTTCTGGCGCATCAAGCGCGGCATCTACTGGCCGCAATCGCACAACGACGTGCTGCAGAAACTCCTGCGCAAGGTGCGCAAAGGCACCGACCTGGTCTACATCCCCGGCAATCACGACGAGGCCATGCGCGATTATTGCGGCGCGCAGTTCGGCGGCATCGCCGTGGAGCGGAACATCGTGCATGTGGGCGCCGATGGCAGGCGCTATCTGATCATTCACGGCGACGAGTTCGACGTGGTAGTGCGCTACGCCAAATGGCTCGCGCTGTTCGGCGACTGGAGCTACATGGTCGCGCTCTGGGCCAACACCCATTTCAACGCCGTGCGGCGCTGGCTCGGCCTGCCTTATTGGTCGCTCTCGGCCTATCTCAAGCACAGGGTCAAGCGCGCGGTCAACTATATCGGCGAGTTCGAGGCGGCGCTCGCCCAGGAAGCGCGGCGGCACGGCGCGCAAGGGGTGATCTGCGGCCATATCCATCACGCCGCCATGCGCCAGGTCGGCGACGTGATCTACATCAATACCGGCGACTGGGTGGAAAGCTGCACGGCGGTCGCCGAGACCGAGGAGGGAGTCTTCGAGATCATCCGCTGGACGCATCCCGCGCACGGCTTGAGTCTCCCGCAGCCCCGCGTCGAGGAGCTCGAGGCTGCCGCCTGATGCGGGTGCTGGTCGCAACCGACGCCTGGGCGCCCCAGGTCAATGGGGTGGTGCGCACCTATGAGCGGTTGGCGCTGGAGGCGCCCAAGCTCGGCTGCGACATCTCCTTTCTCTCGCCGGCGCTATTCCGCACCTTGCCGTGCCCGACTTATCCCGAGATCAGGCTTGCGCTCGCGGGGCCATCCGCGATCGCGCGCCAAATCGAGCGTGCGCGTCCCGATTTCATCCATATCGCCACGGAGGGACCTATCGGGCTCATGACCAGGCGCTATTGCCGCAAACGCAAATGGCCCTTCACCACGAGCTATCACACGCGCTTCCCCGAATATGTCTCGGCACGGCTGCCAGTGCCGGAGCGCTGGTGCTATGCCTTGCAGCGGCGCTTCCATAACGGCGCGGCGGGCACTTTCGTCGCCACGCGGTCGGTGGCCGACGACCTTGCCGCGCGCGGCTTCCAGCGGCTGATGCCTTGGTCGCGCGGCGTCGACACCGAGCTTTACCGGCCGCGGCATACGCGGCTTTTTGGCGAGGGCCCAGTGTTCCTCTATGTCGGCCGCATCGCCGTGGAGAAGAACATCAAGGCCTTTCTCGATCTCGATCTGCCCGGTCGCAAGGTGGTGGTGGGCTCGGGCCCGCAGGAAGCCGAGCTAAAGCGGTGTTATCCGGAGGTCGTGTTCACCGGCCATCGCGAGGGCGAGGCCCTGGCTGAAGCCTATGCCTCGGCGGACGTGTTCGTGTTCCCGAGTTTGACCGACACGTTCGGCCTGGTGATGCTCGAGGCGCTGGCCTCAGGCGTACCGGTCGCCGCCTATCCGGTGAGCGGGCCGAAAGACGTGCTCACCGACCCGCATTCCGGCGTGCTGAGCCAAGATCTCAGGGAGGCGGCGCTGCGCGCGCTCGAACTCGACCGGGACGCGGCCAGACAGCACGCCCTGACCTATAGCTGGGAGAATTCGGCGCGCCAATTCATCGAGAATGTGATGGAAGCCCACAATTTGGGCCTGCCCAAACGCAAGGCGCTGATCCGCCGCTGGCGCAATAAGCCCCGGACGCAAAAGAAAGCGGCCCGGTTGGGGGGGAACCGGGCCGCTTCACTCTCATGCGTCAGTTTGGGGGACGCTTTGGGGGAACTCGCGTCTTCCTGGAGATGGTTAGCGACCCCTTTGGCGTCAAGGCCCCGCGTCAGACAGGCCGCAAATTTTCTCTAAGTAGCTGATATAGGCCGGAAAAAACCGACTAGCCGAACAGGGCGGCACGCTTGACCGCGGCGAGCTCCGCCAGCCTCAGCGGCTCCGGCCGCTGGAAGCCGACGCCCGGCTCCGCCGGCGCGACTGGAAGCGCGCCAGCGTCGCTCCGTGCGGCGCTCGTCTCAGCTGAAAGCTGGCCGCGCGCCTCGCGCATCATGCTGTCGACATCGTCCTGCTTCAGGCCGTCCTCGTCCTGTGACCCGTGCAACTGCCCAGCCCGGTCGCGCACCTGCTCGGCGAAGCTCCGCATCTTCGAGGCAATGTCGTCGACCCTGAAAGCAATATCGTCGACGCCCCAGATCTCGATCATGGCGTTGATACGCTGCTCGATGAAGCGCAGCGCCTTCACCACCTTCTCGGTCCGCTGACCGGTGATGTCCTGGAACGAGCAGGCCGTGTAGATGTCGGTCGCGCGCTGGTCGATCTTGTCGCAAAGCTCGACTTCGACGCCCTTCTCGCGCAGGGTCCAAGCTACCTCCTGGATTTCCTCCGCCGCCTCCAGGATGTCCGAGGTCGCCTTCTCGGTCGCCTCGACGATGTTTATCCAGTTCCAGCGAAGCGCTGCCCAGCTGCTGGTCGAATTGATGCGGCGGCCTGATCTGGGCGATCTCGCGCCTGGTGCGGGCGATCGCATCGCTCATTTCCATGAGTTCGGCGAACACATTGCCCGGGATGCCATGCCTGGCGGCCGGCTCCGTCACCGCCCGCTCGATCCTGTCGAGCGCCTCCAGCAGCAGCTCGGTCTCGGCGCTGCGATTGCGGCGGGAATATTCGGCGAGGAACCAGCGCCCGCGCGGACTGGCCTTCAGCAGCGCCTCGAGCGAGCCGTAGACCTCCGCGAGGCCGGGCTTGCGCGGCGCCTGATCCGGCGATGGATTTGCGGAGGCACGTTCCGGCATGGCTGGAAAGGCTAGCGCGATTCGGGGTAGACGGCCGAACTCTTGTCTGTCAGGGCTCCCGATTCGTTAACCGCCATGATCCAATCGGCACAGCGCGTCCCCCGTCTGCCGTTCGCCTGGCGGCTCGGGTTTCTCTATGCGGCCTTGTTCCTGGTGGTGGGCTGCTATCTACCTTATTTCCCGGTCTGGCTCGATTGGCGGAAGCTCAACGCCGATCAGATCGCCATCCTGCTCGCCGCGCCGCTGTTCACCCGCATTCTCTGTACGCCGGTGATCAGCTTCATCGCCGACCGCGTCGGCGGACGGCGCGTCATTCTCATCGCGCTCGCCTGGGGTTCCTTGCTCTCCTTCCTGCTGCTCTGGGCGTCCCAGGGCTTCTGGCAGATGCTGCTCGCCAGCATCGTGCTCGCCGTCAACTTCACCACCATCATGCCGCTGATCGAGACGGTCGCGGTGAGCGGGCTTCGCACCCGCGCCTTCGACTATGGCAGGGTGCGGCTGTGGGGGTCGCTCAGTTTCATCGCGGCGAGCTTCGGATGCGGCGTGATCATCGGCAAGGTCGGCGCGGGGATGGTGCTGCCCTTGCTTGCCGGCGGCACGGCGCTGATGGTGCTCGGCGCCCATCTCCTGCCGCGCGAGCTTGGCGGGCAGGGGACCGCGGCGCCGTCGGTGCTGCGCGGCTTGAAGCTGGAAGATGCATTCAGGCTGGTGCGGGCGCCGCTCTTCCTGCTGTTCCTGCTCGCGGCGAGCCTGATCCAGTCGAGCCACGCGCTCTATTACAGCTTCGGCACGCTCAATTGGCGCATGCAAGGCTTCCCCGACGGCGTCATCGGCCTGCTGTGGTCGGTCGGGGTGATCGCCGAGGTCGCGTTGTTTGCAGTGTCCGGCCGCGTCATCGCCGCATGCGGCACGGCCCGGCTGTTGATGCTGGCGGGGCTTGCCGCGACCTTGCGCTGGGGGGTGATGGCGTTCGATCCGCCGCTTTGGGCGACGGCGTTGTTGCAGAGCTTGCACGCGATGAGCTTCGGCGCGGCGCATCTCGCCGCCATCCACTTCCTCACTCACGCCGTGCCGGAGGACCGCGGCGCCACGGCGCAAGGCGTCTATGCCGCGGTCGTGGCCGGGCTGGTGATGGGGACCGTTACCATCGCCTCAGGCCCGCTCTACCGGAACTTCACCGGCGAGGCCTACGCCGCCATGGCGCTGCTCGCGCTGATTGGCGCGGCAGCCGCGTTCATGTTGATGCGGCGCTGGCATGGCGGCCTCGTCGCCGGGGTCGATGCACGCCTCAATTAAGCCGAAGGGCCTGTACAGCAACCGGCACTCATCGAAGCTCAGCTTCCGGAATCTCGGCCGATTTTGTCAGATGACGGAGCAAGTCGATCTTCAGCGGACGATTACCGTGGACCGGAATGGATAGCCGTACCACGCTACCGGCCTTTCCGTAGATGTGATGACTACCGCTGATGCGCAGCAACTGCCAGCCGCGCCGCTCGACGATCCGAGCGAACTCGCGGCCGGACACTGCCCTCATATGGCGATTTCCAGAACACGCTTCTTGTCGTCAGGCTTGGGCTCGGCGACATCGACCGACAGACAGCCTTCGATCGCCTCGTGCAGATTGCGCAGAAGCTCTTCCATGTTTTCGCCCTGCGTGGCGCATCCCGGAATGGCGGGGACCTCAGCCCAGAAGCCACCTTCTTCCGCCTCATGCACGACAACCTTGATCTTCATTGTCCTTCTCCTTGCTGACGAAGAATAAGCATCGCCACGGGCAAAACAAGCCGGTAGAGCCAAAGCACTTGGGCGGTTCAGCCCCACAGCGCCGACGGCGGCGGAACGATGGTCGCGTCGTCATAGCTGAGCCCCGGCACGCGGTCGCGCGCGAGCAGCAACGGTCCGTCGAGATCGACCCAATCGGCGCCTTGCGCCAGCAGCAGGGCAGGGGCCATCGCCAGCGACGTCGCCACCATGCAGCCGACCATGATCTTCAACCCGAGCG
>DATICH010000054.1:0-5363 GCA_035456885.1 Methyloceanibacter sp. | reverse complement strand
ATCGCCATCACCAGCTTCATGTCTCTAACCCCTCCATGTTTTACGGCTGCCGGGTTGTTGACGTGGTCCGTTCCAGCCGTGCGAACCCGAAGGCAGAGTCAAGCCGCGTGCCAACTCCGTTGCGGCGCGGCAAGTGCTTGGCTTTAATGATTCTTTTTGAGGCAGTGGGGGGGTGGGGACCGCCTTGAGAGCCCACATCTGGCTAAATAATAGGCAAAATAAGTCTATTGCCTACAGATTAGGCGTCATTTGGTGGCGGCGCGCTCCCGAAGCAGCCCTTCCTGGGCGGTCGAGGCGACCAATTCGCCCTCGGGGGTGAACAAGGTGCCGCGGCAAAACGCCCTTCCCGCCCCCGAGCTTGGGCTGTCCTGGACATAAAGCAGCCAATCGTCGGCCCTGAAGCTCCGATGAAACCAGATGGCGTGATCGAGGCTCGCCAGCATCAGCCTGGGGTCGAACACGAAGCGGCCGTGGGCGATCAGCGCCGTGTCGAGCAAGGTGAAGTCCGAGGCGTAGGCGAGCACGCATTGATGCAGGGCGAGATCGTCGCCGAGTTGTCCTGTGGCCTTGATCCATACCTGCTGCGTGGGGGCCCGGTTCTCCGGCGACAGGTAGCGGGAGAGATCGATCGGCCTGATCTCGATCGGTCGCTCGCGCTGCCAGTAGGCCTTCACCGGCTCGGGCAGACGGTCGATCAGTTTCTCCTTAAGTTCGGCCTCGCTCGGCAGGGCTTCCGGCGGCGGCACATCCGGCATCTTGACTTGATGCTGGAGCCCTGGCTCGTCCCTATGGAAGGAGGCCGCCATCGAAAAGATTGCCTGCCCGTGCTGGATCGCCACCACGCGCCGTGTCGTGAAGCTTCCACCATCGCGGATGCGATCGACCTCATAAATGATTGGCACCGCGGGGTCGCCAGCGCGGAGGAAATAGGCGTGTAGCGAGTGTGCCGGACGCCCGTTCACCGTGCGGTGCGCTGCGACCAGCGCCTGGCCGATCACCTGTCCGCCGAACACACGCTGCCAGCCGACTTGCGGGCTCAAGCCCCGGAACAGATTCACCTCGAGCGGTTCGAGGTCGAGGATGGAAAGGAGCTGTTCGAGCGCGCGGCTCATGGGCTAGGCCTTTCGTTGAGCGGCCCTGCCCTTTAGCAGGTTCACGCGCCGCGCGGAACGTGGCATTGCTGACCTCATGTCCAAGCCGAAACACGAAGACCGGTTCGACGTGGCGATCGCCGGCGGCGGCTTCATCGGGCAAACCCTTGCGCTGGCGTTGGCCAAGCTCGCGCCAGAAGACTTTCGCGTCGCCCTTGTCGATGCAGAGCCGTCGGAGACGGAGCGCACAAACGACGCGCGGGCCCTTGCGCTCTCGGCGGCGACCAAAAATCTCCTCTCGGCGCTCGGACTTTGGATCGACATCGAGCCGAGCGCACAAGCCATCGAATCGATCGAGATCACCGACAGCCCGCTCGATTCCGTCTTGCGTCCGCATTTCCTCGGCTTCGACACTGAGCTCAGGCGGGACGGTGCGAGCGCCTATCTGGTCGAGCACGGCGATTTGCATCGAGTTCTCGCCGCCGCAGTCGCGCAAACGCCCGCAATCGTCCTCTTTGCGCCGGACAGCGTGACGGACTTCAGCCCCGATTCCTTCCGCATCGAGGCGAAGCTCGGCGGCGGCAAGACGATCGAGGCGAGCCTTCTTGTGGCCGCCGATGGCAAACGCTCGCAGCTCCGAGAACGGGCCGGTATCAAATGTGTCGGCTGGTCCTATCCGCAACTGGGCATCGTCACCACAGTTGCGCATGAGCGGCCGCATCACGGCAAAGCGGTGCAGCATTTTCTTCCCACAGGTCCCTTCGCCATCCTGCCGCTCAAAGGCAACCGCTCGTCGATCGTCTGGACCGAAGACAAGGCTCAGGCCGAGGCGATACTCGCCCTCGACGATGCTGGCTTCCTCGAAGAGCTCGGCAAACGCTTCGGCAGCCGGCTCGGCCCGATCTCGCTTGCCGGTCCACGCCAATCTTTCCCGCTCGACATGCAAATCGCGCGGACTTTCATCGCCCAGCGGCTGGCTTTGATCGGCGACGCCGCGCATGTCGTGCATCCGCTGGCGGGGCAGGGGCTCAATATCGGCATGCGCGACGTGGCGGCGCTCGCCGAGACGATCGTCGACGCCACGCGCCTCGGTCTCGACATCGGCGCGCTGCCGCAGCTTGAACGCTATGAGCGCTGGCGCCGATTCGACAGCGCCTTGTCTGCCGCGGCGATGGACGGACTGAACCGTCTCTTCTCTAACGATAACGCGCCGCTCAGAGCCTTGCGTGATCTTGGACTCGGACTTGTTGACCGTGCTCCGGCGCTGAAGCGCTTCTTCGTCAGCGAGGCCACCGGTACCACCGGCACCGTACCGTCTTTGCTGATGGGTCGGCGGATCTAGTCCGAGTCGAGTTTGCGCGCCTCCTCCGGCAGCATGATCGGAATGCCGTCACGGATCGGATAGGCGAGGCCTGCGGCCCGGCTGATCAGCTCCTGCCTCGCCGCGTCATAGTCGAGCGAGGTCTTGGTCAGGGGGCAGACCAGAATCTCCAACAGCTTCGGGTCGAGGCGGCGCTCGCCGCCGCGTTCGGGCGCATCGGTCATGGTATGACACTCCTGCCCATCATTGCAGCGAAGTCCCCGAGCCGTCGTCTCGCGCCGCAAGCTCCATCTCGGCGAGCGCCACCAGTGCCTCGGCGCGCCCGCGCAGGTCCGTTGCCTCGAGCAAGCATTGCTTCTCCTCGGGCCCATAGGGAGAGAGGATCGAAAGCGTGTTGACCAGCCGCTCGGTGCTCGCGCTGTTGATGCGATCCCAATCGGCATGAAGATTGTTGGCGGTAAGATAGCTCTTGAGCGTGGCAAGCAGGCGAGGGCGGTCGACCTCATCTTCGCCATAGCCCGCGATGAAATCCCCGGCGTAGGGCCCGAAATCCACGTGCGCCGTGCGAAACGGCGTGGGCGTGTCGAGATCGCGCTCGATGCGGAAGCGCGCGATTCCCGCAAGCGAAACCGTCACCCGGCCGTCGTCATTCTCGGTGAAGCTATGGATACGTCCGGCGCAGCCCACCAGGCGCACGGGAAAGCTCTTGCCTGCGGGTGACTCGGCGGCTCCTGCTTCCGGCGCTGGCTGCACCACGCCGATCAACCGATTCCCCGCGAGTGCATGACCCACCAGCGCCAGGTAGCGCGGCTCGAACACGTTGAGCGTCAGCGAGGCGCGCGGCAGGAGGATGGCGCCGCGCAGCGGGAACAGCGGCAGCGCCTTCGGCATATCCGCCACGTTGCGATAGCGATCCGTCACCCCAAGCGGTGCGCTCCTTATGTCAGGCGAACAGCAGCGAGGAAAGTTTCTGCCGCCCTGCGATGGTCGCAGGGTCGTTCGCACCCCAGGCCTCGAACAATTGCACAAGCTGCTTCTTCGCAGCGTCGTCGTTCCAATTGCGGTCCTTGGCGACGAGCTTGAGCAACTCCTCGGCCGCCCCGCTCCGGTCGCCTTTTGCGTTTAGCGCCAATGCCAGGTCGAATCGGACCTGCGCGTCATTCGGGCTGGTTTCGAGCTTGGCGCGCAGCGCATCGACCTCGCCGGGGCTTGGTGCCTTACGGGCGAGCTCGAATGCAGCTCGAGCGCTCGCCACCGGCGCGGTGTCGGCCTTGGCCGGCGGCACCAGCGCGAGCGTCTGCTCCGCGCGGGCAAGGTCGCCGGTCTTGATGTAGCACTTGACCAGGCCGGCAAGGGCCTGCGCGTTTTCGCGATCCTGCTGCACCACCTCGCCGAATAGCTGTGCCGCATTGTTGATGTCGCCGGTGACGAGCGCCGCCTCGGCGGCTTCGAGATCGGCGGTGTCGTCGGCGGCATCGTCTCCGATCAGCCGTGCGATGAAGGCATTGATGCGGGACTCGGGCAGAGCGCCCATAAAGCCGTCGACCGGGCGCCCGTCCTGGAAGGCGAACACCGCGGGGATCGACTGCACGCCCATCTGGCCCGGGATCTGCGGATGCTCGTCGATATTGAGCTTCACCAGCCTGATCGCGCCCTTGGCCGCGCGTACCGCCTTCTCCAGCATCGGCGTGAGCTGGCGGCAGGGGCCGCACCATGGCGCCCAGAAATCGACCAGCACCGGCGCCTCGCGCGAGGCCTCGACCACGTCGCGCATGAAATCCCGAGTCGTCGTGTCTTTGATGAGATCGGCGTCGGCCCCGCCCGCGCCGCCCTCGTTTAGGATGGGGGTATCCACGCTCACGCTTCCTACTCGCCGCAACAACCATTTGGCCGGCAATCCGGTCCGACCAGCGACTGGAAGATGGGCTGACCAGGCGCGTTTGGCAACCCGCTGGTCCCAAGCGTTAGCCGAGCTCCACGATGCGCGGCGTGTGGCCGCAAGCCGTGATGAATCGGAGCAGGTCCTCGGTCCGAAGCCGCGTCGTCGCGGTATTTTCTAAAGGGTGGCAGTTTAGCTCGGCAAAGCTCATCAGCGCCTTGTCGACGACCACTTCTACCTCCGCCGAAGATGGGTTGATCAGGGCAAACGGCGTTACTGAGCCGGCCGGGACGCCAAGCACGGCCTCGAGCAAAGCGCCCTTGCCGAAGCTGAACCGTCCGGCGCCGAGCCGCTTGGCGAGCGCCTTGAGGTCGACTCGCGTATCGTCCTTGGCGACGACCAAAACCATGCGGCCGTCCTTGTCGGTGAGGAACAAATTTTTGGTGTGCGCGCCGGGGATGCTGACGCGGAGCGCGGTAGACTGCTCGACCGTGAACATCGGCGCGTGCTCGACTGTCACCGAAGGGATGTCGAGCTGTTGCAAGCGCTCGAAAAGTGTCGCTCTATCGGCCGGCATATCGAAGAGCTAGCGGCTTTCCGCAGCTGTGGACATTCGACCGATCATCCACTATCTCGTTGGGTCCCGGACATTGGATTTTGCGGGTGTAGCTCAGGGGTAGAGCACAACCTTGCCAAGGTTGGGGTCGTGGGTTCGAATCCCATCGCCCGCTCCAATGAAACCAAGGGGCTCAGGGGAATCAGCCAATGGTCGAAACTGAACGGGCTAAGGCGGAGCTAAAATAGCCTCCACAGGGGGCTAAAGCTCAACCTTCCTTGCTGTACAGCTCGCTATGAGCCTCTGTGGCGCTTGGTGAGTCGCAGCCCGTCCTCCAGCACATCGACGGCAGCACGGCGCAGAGCGTCCAGTACTTGCAGGTTTTGACCTTGCCGACTAGCCTTCCGCGCAGGTTCGGCTTGCACTAAAGTCATGGAGCCACGCGAAATTTGGGAGGAATCAATGTTTCGAAGGTTGTTTGCGCTAACGGCCGCTATAGCCTTGGTGATTAGTTTT
>DATICH010000053.1:0-8225 GCA_035456885.1 Methyloceanibacter sp. | reverse complement strand
AGGGGGGCACGATGAACGCGGCGACGTTGCCGAACCAAGCCTGCGAGACGATGGTCGCCGTCACCGAAGCAAGCACAAGCGGCACGAACCTCGACGCGGCGAAGCGGCCGAGGATCACTTCCTGCGCGAACAAGACGCCGGCGATCGGCGCGTTGAAGGAGGCCGCAACCGCGCCGGCAACGCCCGAGGCGAGCAAGGTGCGCCGCGCGGCGTGGGGGAGCTTGAGATGGGCGCAGGCCGAGGCGGCGATGCTGGCACCGAGATGGACGATCGGGCCTTCGCGGCCGGCACTTGCGCCGCAGCCGAGAGACAGCGCGCTCGCCAGGGCGCTGAGCAATCCTTGCCCAAGGCCGAGACCGCGACCGTCACTGGCCCGCGCCTCGATAACGTCGGGAACCGCGCCGGCGCGCTTGGCGGTGAGCAGATATTGCAAGATCAGCCCGACCAGAAGTCCGCCGACCGCGGGGGCGAGCAGGATCACCCACCAGGGTTGGGCGCGCGCCACGGCCGCTACGTTCTCCGACATGTCGTGGAGCCAGGGCAGCTGGAACACGCCGATGGCGAGCCGGAACAGGATCGCCGCGACTCCGGTCGCGACGCCGACGAGCGGGGACAGCAGCCAGACGATCGGCTGCCGCCCCTCATGGAAGAACTTGAGATGAGGGACCGTCCAGCGCTTGAGGACCGTGAGAATGTTCACATGCGCCATGCTGCCGTCTCAAGCTATGCTCGCGCTTCTGAGGCTGAGGCTGCGATTACGCTGCCCAGGAACTGTGATTGTCGCGATGACTCAAGTAGCTTAAACTTACTGCTAGCGCAGAAAATGAATTTGGAGGTTGATGCCGGTCTCACCTATCTCGACAACGAGCCTTTGGGCCGGGTGCAGACCGTGCGGCTTTACAGCGAGCAATACCGCCTGCTGACCTCCTCGGACAGCCCTCTCGGCAATCGCGACCAGGTGACCTGGGCCGAAGTCGGCAAAGTCCCGCTCTGTCTCCTGACGCCTGACATGCAGAATCGGCGCATCATCGAGCAATTGCTTCGGGACGCGGGATCCGACGTGGCGCCGACGCTCGAATCGGATTCCATTGTCGTTCTCTTTGCCCATGTGCGCACGGGCCGCTGGGCGAGCGTGATGCCGGCGAAGCTTGCCGAGGTGCTCGGCCTCATCGAGAAAGTCCGCGCGATCCCCATCGTCGAGCCGGAGATCAGCCATTCGATCGGACTGGTCGTGCCGCATCGCAACCCTCTGACACCATTGATCAACGCGCTGGTCAGCGAGGCCAAGCAGCTCGCGCCATTATTGAACGGCAGCGCGGAGAAACCCCGCCGGAGGAGGGCCAAGACTTAGGGCCAACGTCGGACGATTGGGAATCCCGATTGGTTCATGGAGCTGCTTTATTGATTCCACATGTCTTTTTCCGCATTTTCGAGGTTGCTCGAAACTGCGGCTGGGCATGCCTCGACACGAACCATGGAGCGCCGAGCGCGCGAGCGAAATCATCGCGCGGTACCGGCATTTGGAGGGGGCCACCCTTCCGATCTTGCATGCGTTGCAGGAAGCGTTCGGTTGCGTGCCGGAGGAAGCCGTGCCGCCTCTACACCGGGACCCGGAGGGCTTCGATACCAACAAATCTCGATCTGGGATGGCAAAAGTCCAAGTCCCGCCCTCTAGCTCCGCGACTTAAGCGACATCGGCCGGGCGGTATCGATCTTCCGCAGGTCGAGCCCGCGCGTTTCGCGGCCAAGCCACGCGATGAGCAGGAAGGCGAGACCTGATGGAATCGCCACGACAAAAGCGGCGACGGCAAAGGGAAGTGCTGCGCCGAGAACCGACGCGCCTTGTGCGATCAAGCCGCCTAGCTTGGAGCAGCCGGCGATCCAGCCGGTGGCGCGCCCGCGAATGCGGAGCGGATAGTTTTCGGTCGTGTAAGGCAACAGGATCGAGATCACCCCGCAGGAGCCGACGATGACCAGGGTCAGCGAGGGCAGGGGGCTGTCGGTGAGCGCAAATCCACTGCCGCGCAACAGGAAGCCAATAAGTCCGAACGTCATGACGGCAATCATGAGCAGCAGCGAGCCCTTCGTGCTCCACGCGCTGTAGAGATAGGTCGCCACCAAAACCACCGGCATGGAGATCGCCGTCGATTGCGCGATGAGCGCGCTCGCAGTGCCGATGCTTCGGCCCTCATCCACCAGGGCGCCCGGCAGCCACAACAGGAGACCGAAAGTCACAAGTCCCCAAGCCAGAGCGGCAAGCGTAAGCGCGGCAGTGAGGCCCAGGAATTTGGTGTCGGTGGGAGGCAGATGGGAGTGATCCTCGGCCCCGGCATCGGTTGCGGCGTGCGCGACGGCGCCAAATCGCGCCAGCACCTGCCGGGCTTCCTCCCCCCGGCCCATTTGCTGCAGGAAGCGCGCCGACTCAGGCAAACGCGGCGACAGGGCAATGAGCAGAAGTCCCGTGGGGAGATTTAGGAACCACATGATGCGCCAACCGAACTCGGGCTGCAGCAGCGCGGACAAATAGCTTGCGGCGAAATAGCCTCCCACCGCGCCAATGCCACCGATCAGTACCAGCATCCAGCCGCGATGACGCGTGGGCATAATCTCGGCGAGCAGCGCGTAAGCGACCGGCAGCATTCCACCCGCGCCCATGCCCATCAGCAGGCACATGAATACGTTCCACCAGAAGTCCGGCATCGCGCCGCAGATTGAGGTGCCGATAAACACGATCGCTGACAGGATGAGCGCCGCCTGCCGCCCGTATAGGTCTGCAAGGACCCCCCATAAGAAAGAGCCGATCACCGTGCCCGCGAGAGCGGAGAGCGGCAGCCAAGCCACGGTCGCGTTGTCAATGCCGTACTCGCTTTGCATTCCAGGGGTGACGAAGCCAAGACTCGCGGGCTTCATGATGTCGATGACGAATGCAAGTGCGAGAAGTGCCGCCATGCCCCAATGCGCCTTGGTCAGCGGCGCGTCTTCCGGCGGCGCGATGGTTTCGATGACGCGCTGATCGCTCGGCAGTACCGCCGGGAGCAGCCCGTAGGCACTCATGCCGATGCCCATGACGATCAGGGCCATTCCCCAATACATGTCCGCGTCCATGGGCATGCCGGAGAGCACGTAGCCCTTGTCGGCGCCCATCGCGTACATCGGGATATGGAGCAAGACTCCGGCCGTGACGATTGCGCAGCCCAACCAGAACGCGAGCGCGTTGCGCCGCTCGTCCATCAACGCAATGCTCTTGAGCAAGGACTCCCCCGACCAGAACGCCCTCATTCCATAACATGCCCGCTGTCGCCGCAAGCGCGATTCGGCCGGTAACACCTGCCCCCGATGGGTGCTCTGGCATTCCGCTTGGCACCCGCTGACGGGGCGGCTAGGTTCGGTGTGCGTTTTGGGGGAGTAAATGGGCGAGCCACTGCGCAGTATCACGATCGTTGGCGGCGGCACCGCGGGCTGGCTCGCGGCAGCATTTCTCAATCGCTACTGCAAATCGAAAGACAAGAAGCACAAGCTCGAGATAACTCTGATCGAGTCGCCTGGGATTCCGATTATCGGCGTCGGCGAAGCTAGCCTGCCCGGCATGGTCTTGCTGCTGAACCAGCTCGGCGTCTCGGAATCCGAATTCTTCAAACTGACGGATGCGACCTTCAAAGTCGCCGCGCATTTCATCGACTGGAATCGCGACGACAAAGGGCAGCCGATCGAATTCCTGAATATCCTCAATGCACCCGGCGCGATCGATGGACGCCAGCTCGCTGACTATTTCATCACGTTCGACCCGGCGAGGACTGCGCCGGACGCCGGCCTGGCCTATGTGCGGACTTTTTCGCCCGTCGTGGAGATCGTTCGTGGCAATCTCGCGCCGCGCCGTCCTGGCGAGCCCGATTTCAGCGGCGAGGTCGGCTACACCTATCATTTCGACGCCACGAAACTCGCCGCGTTCCTTAAAGACATCGCGACCGGCCGTGGTGTGAAGCATATCCTGGACGATGTGGACGCGGTCAATCTCGACGAGCGCGGATTCGTCAAGTCACTAACGCTGCGCCGACAGGGCGAGCACGCCATCGACCTCGTCATCGATTGCACCGGCTTTCGCGGCTCGATCCTCCAGCAGGCTTTGGGCGAGCCGTTCGAACCCTACGGCGACTATTTGCTGAACGACCGCGCCGCCGTCGTGCAGATTCCGCACCAGGACCCCCGCGTCATCGCCCCGACAACGCGGGCGAGGGGATTTTCGGCCGGCTGGAATTTCAACATCCCTCTGACGACGCGCGTCGGCACGGGCTATATCTTCTCCAGCAAGTTCATCTCCGACGATAAAGCCATCGAGGAGCTTCTCGCCTTCTACGGCGATCGGGCGAAGGGTTGCGAGCCGCGCATCATCCCCATGCGAACCGGTCGCGTGCGCAATGCCTGGGTCAAGAACTGCGTCGCGCTTGGCCTGGCCAGCGGCTTCATCGAGCCATTGGAGGCGACGGCCATTTTCATGTCCGATCTAGGGGCGCGCTGGCTCCAGCATTACCTGCCGACGCAGGATTTCGAGCCCGAACTCGCCGCCGCATACAATCGCCAGGTCAAGCGCGTTTACGAAGAAGTGCGGGATTTCATCCAGGCGCACTATCATCTCAACAATCGTCAGGACAGCGAGTATTGGAAAGCGGCGCGTGACGGGGTGAAGCTCTCGGACCGCCTCCAGGAAAATCTCAAGGTGTGGCGGCTGGCAACGCCTGAAGATTTGGAACTGAATAGCTCATTTCTATTCAGCAGTCCGGTTTACACGCTTCTCCTGGTTGCCAAGGGCTTCTACAAAGACGTCCGGTTGGCGAGGGCGGCATCTCTGAACCGCGCGGCGTACGACCGCTACTGCACTGCCGTGCGCAATGCGCGGCCCGGTCAGCTCGCGGGCCTTATCAGCCACGCCGAGTTTCTGAAAACCGGGGGCAAAACGCCAGTCGATCCCTTGGCTGGTCTGCGCCCAGCCCAGGCTCCGGCCTTCGGGCCGGCCAATACGAGCATCAAGCTCGCAATCCAGCCAACATTTCCATCCATTCGGCGCAAACCTAAGGGTTGATGACCGCGCCGGTTGTCCTGATTGCCATCACTTTTTTGGCCATCTTCCTGTGATTGGTGCGCGGTTGGGGTCAACCTCCCCCAGCGTACCGTCTCCTTTTCGTCCGTAACCGCGCAACTATCTGCGTCGACTCAAGGATATCCAATGCTCGGTAGACTGTTAGCGGTTGCCTTGGCGTTTGCCGCCGCTTCGCCAGCGTCAAACGCTCAAGAACAGCCGGCAGCCGCCCCGCAACAGCAGCAACAGCTCGATGCAGCGCAGCTCGATCAGCTCGTGGCGCCGATCGCGCTCTATCCCGATACGCTGCTCGCCCAGGTGTTGATGGCTTCGACTTATCCGTTGGAGGTCGTGCAGGCCGACCGCTTCGCGAAGGCCAACAAATCGCTGAAGGACGATGCGCTGGAGAGCGCGCTCGCCAAGCAGGACTGGGACGCGAGCGTAAAGCAGCTCGTCTATACGCCGACCGTCCTCGACATGATGAACGAAAAGCTGGATTGGACCCAAGCGCTCGGCGACGCTGTGCTGGCGCAGCAGGCCGATGTGATGGACGCCATCCAACGCTTGCGCGCCAAGGCGGAAGCCAACGGCAAGCTGGAGACCACTGAACAGCAAACCGTCAAGACCGAGCAGCAAGCCGACAAAGAAGTGATCGTGATCGAGCCCACGACCCCCGACACGGTCTACGTGCCGTACTACGAGCCGGCAGTCGTCTACGGCGCCTGGCCTTACCCTGCCTATCCGCCTTATTACTTCCCGCCGCCGGCCGGCTGGGTGGTCGGCGGTGCCATTGCCACTGGCGTCGCCTGGGGCGTCGGCTATGCCGTCGGGCGCGAGATCTGGGACGATTTCGATTGGGGTCACGGTGACATCAAGGTCAACGTCGACCGCAATGTGAACATCAACCGGGGCGACGTGAATTTCAACAAATGGGAGCACAACTCCTATCATCGCCGGGGCGTGAACTATCAGAACACCGACGTGAAGAACAAATTCTCCAAGGCGAATATCAACACCGGAGACCGAAAACTCGATTTCCGCGGTCATGGCGGAGAGCAGGTCCTCAAGCCCGATAACAAGCCCGGAGCGGGCCTCAAGCCTGGCGGTGACCGGCCGGATCTCGGCGGCAAGGGCGAGCGTCCCGGCAAGAAGCCGGACGTTGGGCAGATCGAGCAAGGCCTGAAGGAGCGTCCTGGCAAGCAGGCCGCCCTGGACAGCAGGAAGCCTGATCTTGGCAAAGCCAAAGCTAAAGGAAAGCCCGGGGCCGGCGGGTTCGACCCGAGCGACGGCCGCAAAGCCAAGGACTTCTCAAAGCGAGGTCAGGCGAGTCTCGGCAACCGCGGCGCCCACGATTTTGCCCGGCCGTCCGGCGGCGGAAGCAAAGCCGGTCGCAAAGGAGGCGCCGGCGGTGCGGCGCATTTCGGTGGAGGCGGGCGCGGCGGTGGTGGCGGCGGTGGCCGTGGCGGCGGACGGCGGCGCTAGGGGAGTGGGTCGATGCAGATGAGAACCATGATCCGCGGTCTTGCTTGCCTCGCTTTGCTCGCATCGAGCGCGCCTGCGTTGGCGCAAGAGCAGTTCGATACGCCTGAAGCAGCCGTTGCCGCGCTCGTCGGTGCGGCGAGATCGGGCGATCGCAAGGCAATCCTTGCCGTGCTCGGTCCTGACGGCCGGGCGATC
Organism: Methyloceanibacter sp.; assembly: GCA_035456885.1. Taxonomy (GTDB): domain Bacteria; phylum Pseudomonadota; class Alphaproteobacteria; order Rhizobiales; family Methyloligellaceae; genus Methyloceanibacter. The sequence continues at coordinate 1,474 of DATICH010000053.1, read as the reverse complement.
GTCAGCTCCGGCGATCCGGTTGCCGACAACAACGCGCGTGAGAAATTTGTCGCGGCCTATGATGCCAAGCACAGCGTCGAACTCGAGGGAAACGGCACACAAACTCTGATCATCGGTGACGACGATTGGCCCTTCCCGATTCCGCTAATCAACAACGCCGGCGAATGGCAGTTCGACACCAAAGAAGGGCTTGATGAAATTCTGCGCCGTCGCATTGGCCGCAACGAGCTCTCGGCGATGCAGGTCGCCCTCGCTTATGTGCAGGCGCAGAACGAATATGCGTCGCTCGATCCGGCCGGACTGGGCCGCGGGGTCTATGCGCAGCGGATTGTAAGTCGTCCAGGGAAAAAGGATGGCCTCTATTGGCCGACGGCCGAGGGCGAGATGCCAAGCCCATTCGGCGAGCTCGCTGCCCAAGCAGCGGCGGAGGGATATAAGGCCGGAAAGAAGCCGATTCCTTTTCACGGCTACTACTACCGCATTCTCACGCGGCAGGGCGCCGGCGCCCATGGCGGGGCCTACGACTATCTGGTGAAGGGCAAGATGATTGGCGGCTTCGCCCTCATCGCCCACCCCGCCGAATACGGAAATTCCGGCATCATGACCTTCATGGTCAACCAAGACGGGACTGTGTTCGAGAAGGATCTCGGGCGAAAGACCGCGAAGCTCGCGCGCAGGATCGATGCATTTGCGCCTGATCAAACTTGGGCGAAGATCGATTCAGCTCAATGATTTAAAGCTGACGCAGGACCGCGTGTATCAGTTGGCGGCGATCATCGGCATAGCCACGCGCCGCCATTCCTCGCTCCACAGAGGTTCGCTCTCGCGCGCCATACCTGTGTGCAACTCCGCAAGTTTTGCGCCATCGATCAGCGCGCCAAGCCGCGCCGCCAGACCCTCGGCGTCGGTGAACATCAGGTCCATGAGCTCCGGCCGGCCCAGCTCCGAGAGGCAAGGTCCATAATCGAAGACGCAAGCCGGCAGGCCCGCCTCGATCATGTCGACCACCTTCATGGGAAGATCGACTTTGGAGGCCGACCGATGCATCGAAATGCCGAGATCGGCGGCGCGCAAAAGATCGCGATAGAGCGGTTCCGGCAGCCATCCGGTGACGATGCGCAGGTTGTTCGTGGCGATCTTTCGGGCGCGGGCCTCGAACTTCGCCCGCAATGGTCCGTAGCCGGTGGCGAACAGGAGAATGGACCGCCCCGGCGGCCGCCGTCCCACCAGAACGAGCGCGTCGAGCAGCATGTCCATGTCCTCGTCGGCGCTGAAGCTGGTGGGGCTTACCAGGACGAAAACATCCTCCGATGCCATGGCTGTGCGGCGTGTATCCAGCACGCGCCGCACCACGGCGATGCGCTGTTCGGCATTGAGCGGCGCATGTCGCACGCGTGGGCGGTCGCGCAGCACGGCGGCATCAATCCCGAAGCGGTTACGCAAATCCTCGCGCATGGCTTCCGACACGGCGAAA
>DATICH010000052.1:0-2271 GCA_035456885.1 Methyloceanibacter sp. | reverse complement strand
TCGCGCACCATCTGCGCGCCCATATTCTCGAACTTGTCCTCGAGCTCGATCTCCTTCGCCACGGTGACGCCGTCCTTGGTGATGCGCGGCGCGCCGAACGATTTCTCGAGCACGACATTACGGCCCTTGGGGCCGAGCGTTACCTTGACCGCATTGGCCAAGATATCGACGCCATGCAGCATGCGCTCGCGGGCGTCTTGGGCAAATTTCACTTCCTTCGCTGACATTGTTTTTCGCTCCAATGATTTTCACCCGAGGAGCCGACCAGGCCGGCGTCTGCGGGGGCACATTTCAATTCGGTAGATCGGTTACGCGGCCTTCTTCTTGGCCTCGGCACCTTCGAGCACGCCGAGGATGTCGCTCTCCTTCATGATAAGCAGCTCCTCGCCGTCGAGCTTGACTTCGGTGCCGGACCATTTGCCGAACAACACGCGGTCGCCGGGCTTCACGTCGAGCGGCTGCACCTGGCCCTTCTCGTCGGTGGCGCCGGGGCCGACAGCCACGATCTCGCCCTGTTGCGGCTTCTCCTTGGCGGTGTCGGGAATAATGATGCCGCCCCTGGTCCGATCGTCCTCCTCGATGCGGCGTACGACGACGCGGTCGTGCAATGGACGAAACTTCATTACGGGTCCTCCTCCAGAAAGCTTGTGATGGGATGTGCGCTCGCGCAGAGCGCACGCGCGCCTGATGTAGACTCAGGCCTTAGCACTTTCAAGGGGGGAGTGCTAAGGCGTTAGCAATTCTCCATGCTTGCTGCCAAGGCCCTGATTCAATTGGGGAAAACCTCTGGACGCAACCGCCCGCAGCGGCTAGAACTTATAAAATTGAAAAAGAATCGATTAGCAGGGCACGACATGGACACTGCCTTTCTTCGTCAGATCGAGGGCTTCTCGCTGACCACGGCGGAAATCCTCTATCGGCTGCCGGACCACCCCAAGCTGTTACAAAGCTATATCTGGCAGGACTACGACCTCGCGCCGCGCTTTCCCAAGCTCACGGACTTTCTCGATTTTTGGGACGCCAATCTCGACGGCGCGCTCTACCGCATCCGGGTCGCGCATCGGCGGTTGATCTCGCCGACCGAGTTTCGTTTCATCGAGGGTGAACTCCGGCTGCACTAGCCCGATCGTTATCCATTGTGATCGCCAAGCCCCGGCGATCCGTGGCAAGCTTGCTTGAGCAAACACGACCGGGAGCGCGCGCATGTGGCGGTGGTTTCGAGGCTTTCTCGTCGGCGGGCTGCTCGGCACGGTGTTGGGCATCGCGCTCGGCTTCTTCTTCTTTCCTTACGTGTTTCCGCCGCCGCCGGCGACCGAACAACTCGCCGAAGCCGATCGCGGCAAGCTCATTGCCACCGGCCAGTTCATTCATGCGAACCCAAGCGACCCGGTGCATTGGGGCAAGGGCGGGGTGAGCGTCTATGAAGGCGTCGTGTTCCTGCACGACGATTTCGAGGTCGGCCCCGGTCCCGCCTTCCACGTCTATCTGGTGCCCGCCGCCAATATCCGGGACGCGGGGCAGGTGACCAACACCATGTTCGTCGATCTTGGCGGCTTGCGCGCGTTCAAGGGCAGCCAGAACTATCGCATTCCGGCCGGCGTCGACCTCACCAAGTTTCCGAGCGTGGTGATCTGGTGCGAGCAGTTCTCGGTGCTGATCTCGCCCGCCGATCTCAACTTCGAAGCAAGTTCCTGAGCGTCACCGACTCGCTTGGCTCGCCTCGAGCGCGGGCTCGGGCTCGTGCCCGAACTCGTAGATATGCGCGCGCTCTCTATTCAACACCGGCTTCAGCGAGCGGAACGCCTTCGAATAGAGATAGAACGGCACGCGCGGGAACAGGTGATGGATGAGGTGGAAGTTCTGGAACATATACAGCCAGTTCACCACCGGCTCGACGACCCTGCCCTTGAACCAGAACACGTTGGTGTCGCGATAGCGCTCATGCACTTCGTGCGGCTTGTGGGTGAGGTAGGCGAAGAAATAGATGATCAGCGCGGAGGCGAGGATATGCGGGAAGATCCACAGCATCAGCACCTCGCGCCAATAGCCGAATACCGACAGCCAAAGCGCGACGCCGTAGTAGAGCGCGTGCATCGCCACGATATGCAGCGTCAGCGGCCGCATGCCGGGAATGTGCGGGTGAAAGGCGATGTGCTTCCAGAAATACTGGTGGTACCAGAACACGATGGTCAGGCAGCGGAACAGCACGTTGAACGGGCCTTGCACCGCCACCCAATGGTCGGGATCGATCTCCTCGTTATTGGTGTCGCG
>DATICH010000051.1:0-8836 GCA_035456885.1 Methyloceanibacter sp. | reverse complement strand
GTTTCGACGGTCACTTTCAGCAGATCGAGATAGGTCGGCACCGGACCGTCAGCCGTGCTCAGCGAATCCACGTAGAGCACGCCGCCGTAGCGCGCGCCGGTCTCCTTGGCGACCTGCTTGGCGGCTCGGTCGGAGATGGTGCTCTCGCTGAATACGACGGGGATGGCCTGCTCGCGCACCAGGTCGATCACTTTGCGCACCTGCTTGGGCGTGCCCTGCTCGTCGGCATTGATCGGCCAAAGATAGGCTTCCTTGAGGCCATAGTCGCGGGCGAGATAGGAGAATGCGCCTTCGCTCGTCACCAGCCAGCGATGGTTCTCGGGGACGGCCTCGAGCCGCTTGCGCAGCGGCTCGTCCAGCGCCTTGATCTTGGCGGCATAGGCCTCGGCATTGCGATTATAGGTCTCGGCGTTGGCAGGGTCGTATTTGACCAGCGCCTTGCGGATGTTCTCGACATAGGCGAGCGCGTTGGCCGGCGACATCCAGGCATGCGGATTCGGCTTGCCGGTGTACGGCCCCTCCCGGATGCCCATCGGCTCGATCCCATCGGTCAAGACCACGCCCGGCACGTCCTCGACATTCTGGAAGAACTTCTCGAACCAGCGTTCGAGATTGAAGCCGTTCCACAGCACGAGGTCGGCGTCCTGCGCCTTGACGATGTCGAGCGGCGTCGGCTGATAGTCGTGGATCTCGGCGCCCGGCTTGGTGATCGAGACGACGTCGGCTTTGTCGCCGGCGACGTTCTGGGCGATGTCCTGAATCACCGTGAAGGTGGTCACCACCTTGAACTTACCATCGTCTTGCGCGGGCTCTGCACCGGCAGCAAGACTTGCAAAACTTACCGTCGCGGCAACGAGACAGACTCCAAGCCACGCAACCCAATCTCTCTTCACATGCTCCTCCTAATGGTCGATCCCCCAGGCCTTCAGCATAGATGCAATTGCAAATTATTAGCAAGTTAATAAATGGCCTTGCCCCTCCTCCGCTTCAAGCAGCGCTCAGCGCTTCCGCGAGGAGGTTTTACGGGTGGCTCGCTTTTTAGCCGCGGCGCGCTTGCGGGCCTGCCAGGCGTGGCGCTCGCCCCATTTCATGCCCTCGAGCTTGATGCCATCGGGATCGAGGAAGAACACCGCGTAATAGTCGTCGTAGTACTCGCCAGCGGGATCGGCGATCTTCACGCCTTGCTTTTTCAGAAAGTCCTGGAGCGCGTCGACGTCCTTCCGGCTGCGGAGCTCGAAGGCGTAATGATGCAGGCCGACATCGCCGATGCGGTATTTGTGCTTGCGGCCTTCGGCGTCGGCCGGGCCGATCCAGAATCGCGTCTTGCCATTGGTCCAGCCGATCGCGTCTTCGTACTCGTCCAGCACCTTGAAGCCGAGGAAGGGAAACAGCTTACCGTAGAACGCCTTCGATTTATCGAAGTCGCTCACTCTGATGGAGATGTGATCGATGCCGACGACACGCACCATGACTGAGCCTCCTTTGGCATGACGGACACGCGCCCGCCTGCTATGAGCATAGGGCGATGACGGCGACCGGGGGAGCCTCCGAAAATCCGACTGACGCACGGCGCAGTTGGACCGAGATCCTGTTCAGCCGGAAGATGCTGACCTGCGTCTTCCTGGGCTTCAGCTCGGGCATGCCGCTATACGTCCTGATTTCCTTGGTGCCGGCCTGGTTGCGCACCAATGAGGTGAACCTTGCCACCATCGGCCTGTTCGCCCTGATTGGTCTGCCCTACACCTGGAAATTCGTGTGGTCCCCGCTGATGGACCGGTACAAGCTGCCGTTTCTCGGCCGAAGGCGCGGCTGGGCGGTCCTGACGCAGCTTGTGTTGCTGCTCTCGATCGGCGCGTTGGGCTTTTTCAATCCCGCCACTTCGCTGCAAACCATCGTCGTCATTGTTTTCATCGTCGCGCTGTTCAGCGCCAGCCAAGACATCGTCATCGATGCGTACCGGCGCGAATTGCTGGCCGACGACGAACTGGGAACCGGCACCTCCATTTTTGTCAACGCTTACCGTCTTTCCGGGCTGGTACCGGGGTCTCTGGCGTTGATCCTGGCCGATCACCAGCCCTGGACGGTGGTGTTCTGGGTCACTGGCGCCTTCATGCTGGTCGGCATCATCACCACTTTGACGATCCGGGAGGTGAGCGACGACGCGTTGGCGCCGCACTCCTTGCGCGAGGCGGTAATCAATCCATTCGTGGAGTTTTTCAGCCGCGACGGCGTCATGGCCGGGTTGGCCATCCTCGCCTTCTTGTTTCTCTACAAGCTGGGAGACAACATGGCCACGGCGCTGGCCACGCCGTTTTACATCGATATGGGTTACAGCCTGAGCGAAATCGGCTCGGTAGCCAAAGTGGCCGGCCTGTGGGCCAGCATCGCCGGCGGCGTACTCGGCGGCATCATCATGCTCAAGGTGAGCATCAACCGGGCGCTCTGGCTGTTCGGCTTCGTGCAGTTGTTCACCATCCTTCCTTTTGTGTGGCTCAGCCAGGCAGGGCATTCGCTGGTGGGGCTGTTCGTCGTGGTCAGCGGAGAGTATCTGGGCGTCGGCCTCGGCGCGATCGCGCTAACGGCCTTCATGGCCCGGGAAACCAGCAAGGCGTTCACCGCCACGCAGTTCGCCCTGTTCTCAAGCTTCATCGCGGTGCCGCGCACGGTGGCCAATGCATCGACCGGTTTCATCGTGGAAGCCGTGGGCTGGACTCAGTTCTTCATCATCTGCTTCGTCGTGGCGATTCCCGGCATACTGTTGCTGCTGAAGGTAGCGCCCTGGACGGAGCGGCAGAGCGATGCAAAGGAGATCGAACAGCTCGGAAAGGCGGAGAGTCCGTCATGACGTTGATGAGCGACAAGACGATGCCCGTCGTGGTGGCGGCGCTGGCCGGCTCGCTGGTCGGCGTGCTGTTGGGACTGTGGCTCGGCGCGCGCGGCGAGCAAAGCACGCTGGTCGAGCTGATCACCCGCACCGAGCTCACGCCGGAATGCCGCAAGCAACTCGACCGCGGCATCAAGGCCATCATCGAGGACTGGGAAGGCCCCCCCGCCCAGTCGGAGTAGGCGCTACATGGGTTTGCGTGATTTGACGGCGGCGGCCAGCGTGCCTTCGTCGAGATAGTCGAGCTCGCCGCCGATCGGCACGCCATGCGCCAGCCGCGACACGGCGACATCGCAGCCGGCAAGCTGGTCCATCAGATAATGCGCGGTGGACTGCCCCTCGACCGTGGCGTTGAGCGCGAGCAGCACCTCTTTGACTTCAGGATCGCGCGCGCGCTCGATCAGCTTGGCGATAGAGAGATCGTCGGGGCCGATGCCGTCGAGCGGCGACAAGGTGCCGCCGAGCACGTGGTAGAGCGCGTTGAGCACACCGGCTCGCTCCAGCGCCCAGAGGTCGCCGACCTCCTCCACCACGCAGATCAGCGCGCGGTCGCGGGCGGGATCGCGGCACAGCGTGCAAGGGCTCTGTGTATCGATATTGCCGCAAATCTCGCAGGTGAGGATGGTGTCGTGCGTTTCGGCCAGCGCCGCGGCAAGCGGCTGCAACAGCTGCTCCTTCTTCTTGACCAGATGCAGTGCGGCGCGGCGCGCCGAGCGGGGGCCGAGCCCCGGCAGGCGCGCCAGCAGCTGGATCAGCCGCTCGATTTCGGGCCCCGCGGCGACCTTGGCCATATATCAGAACAGCTTCATGCCGGGAGGGAGCGGCAGGCCGCCGGTCAGGCTCTTCATCTTCTCCTGCATCGCTTCCTCGACCTTGGCCTTGGCGTCGTTATGCGCGGCGACGATCAGGTCCTCCAGGATTTCGGCGTCATCAGGCCTCAACAGCGAGGGATCGATCTGGAGATGCGACATCTCGCCTTTGCCCGTCAACGTGACCACGACCATGCCGCCGCCGGCGCGGCCCTCGATCAGGGTGCGCGCGAGCTCGGCCTGCATCTCGGCCATGCGGCCTTGCAGCGCCTGGGCCTGTTTCATCATTTCGGCAAAGTTCTTCATTTAGTTGGTCCCGTCCTCTTTGAACGCGTCAGGCTCTGTGTTGTCCTCGGGCGTCGGCTCGGACTCGGCTTGCTTCGCCACGGGGCGCACCGAGGCGATCCGCGCGCCGGGGAAATGCTGCATCACCTCTTGCACCGCAGGGTGTCCCTTCACGCGCTCGATCTCGCGCGCCTCCTTCTCGCGGCGCTGCTGCCCAACTGGCGCCGCACCAGTCTCCTCGCTCAGCACCACGATCCACACGCGGCCGGTCCAGTCCTTGAGCTTGCGCATCAGGTTCTGGCCGAGCTCGCGTGGCGCCTGGGGCAGCGGGTTGAGCTCGATGGTGCCCGGCTTGAAGCGCACTAGGCTCACCTGCTCCATCAGCGCGTGCTTGAGCTTAAGGTCGCGCTTGGATTCGGCGAGCGCCACGACATCCTCGAAGCTTCTCAGCTCCGGCGCGGATGAGGCCGGCTCCGGCGCATCGTCGTGGGCCAAGGGCGGCTCGGCAGTCTCCGGGGCGGCACGAGGTGCCTCGGCGCGAAGTGACTCGGCGCGGGCGAGCTCGGGCCTGCGCGAGGGTTTGTGGGGGAGCGATGCCCCCTCACCCGCAGCTCCCTCGCCGTCACGCAAGCGGCGCGCCAACTCTCCCGGCGGCGGCAGATCGGCGGCATAAGCCAGCCTGACCAAAACCATGTCGGCGGCAGCGAGCGGGCGCGGGCTCTCCTTCACCTCGTCATATCCCTTGAGCAGCATCTGCCAGGCGCGCGCCAGCGCCGGCATCGACAGGCGCTCGGCCAAATTATTGGCGCGAGCGCGTTCAGCCTCGCTGGCGGCGGGATCGGCGCTCGCGGCACCGGCCGCCTTGACCAGGGTCACGGCGTGCACGGCATCGGCGAGGTCGGCGATCACCTGGCCCGGTTCGGCGCCGTCGCGGTTGAGCGCATCGAGCTGTTGGAGCGCTCCGCCGGCGTCCCCCTTCAGCACCGTCTCCATCAGGTCGAAGATGCGGGTGCGGTCGGCAAGGCCGAGCAATCCGCGCACGGCGTCGGCCGTCACCTCACCGCCGCCAAAGGCGATGGCGCGATCGAGGATCGACAGCGCGTCGCGCACCGAGCCCTCGGCTGCGCGGGCGATCAGCGCGAGTGCTGGCCGCTCCGCCTTGGCGCCTTCCTGCCCGACGATGCCGGCGAGATGCTCTATCAAGGTCTCGATCTCGATCCGCTTCAAGTCGAAGCGCTGGCAACGCGAAAGCACCGTCACCGGCACTTTGCGCGCCTCGGTGGTGGCGAAGATGAACTTCACGTGCTCGGGCGGCTCCTCCAAGGTCTTGAGCAGCCCGGCGAAGGCCGGCTTGGACAGCATGTGCACTTCATCGAGAATGTAGACCTTGTAACGCGCGATGTTGGGCTTGTAGTGAGCGCTGTCGATCAGTTCGCGGATGTCGTCGATGCCGGTATGGGAGGCGGCGTCCATTTCCACCACGTCGAGGTGACGGCTTTCGAGGATGGCGCGGCAATGCGCGCCTTCCTCCGTCATGTCGAGGGTCGGGCCTTCGACGCCCGGCGCCTCGTAGTTGAGCGCACGGGCGATCAGCCGCGCGGTAGTGGTCTTGCTGACGCCGCGCACGCCGGTAAGCATATAGGCCTGGGCAATGCGGCCGGAGGCGAACGCGTTCTTGAGCGTCCGCACCATGGCCTCCTGGCCGATCAACTCGGCGAAGACCTTCGGCCGGTATTTGCGGGCAAGCGCCGCGTGACTCTCGGACTGCGCGGATGCGGCCGGCGCGCCGGCCTTCTCCTTGGCGGGACGCTTGCGCGCGCTCTTTTCCTGATCTTCGACGTCGGCCATGAATGGACAAAGACTCTCAAGCGCGAATGAGGGCACAGCAGCGCCCGACGCAGCATAGCACTTTGGGGCGAGGTGGGAGGCTGGACGAGCAACCCGCGAAACGCTCGTTAGGGCTGCTTCCTTCCGGACCTGACCCGGTTGGCGAGGCACGCGCCTGCTGCCAACCTCCCTCCGGAAATATCGGCCATGGTGCCCCGGTTAGCAAGCCGCCGGAATCGGTGCGATTGTCCAGTTAATGCCCCGCTTTTGGCAGGCTCGGAACGAGTTCGGCAATTGCCCAGGAATCAACACACCGTCCGGGTACGACATGGGCAGCGAAATCACGCAACAGCTCGTAAAAGGGGGGCCGATGCCGCCGCTCGAACGGATCAGCAAAATTGTTGCTTTCCTCCGGTCGGAGATACCGGTGGAAGACATCTCAGCCAATCCGGTCGTCAAGCATCCGCACAATACCAGCAGGACCGTTCCGGAGCGTCTGCCTGCGGCAAAGATCAAAGAATTATCCACGCTCGAGCCAGCGCGTTCGCTCACCGCCACCGCGCAGGAATGGCTCGGGATTGCCGCGGCGATCGCGCTTTGCGTCTATTTCTGGAATCCGATTTTGTATGTCCTGGCGGTGATCTTTATTGGGTCGCGTCAGCACGCACTGCTCATCCTCGGACACGACGCTTCGCACTACCGCATCCTGCCGACGCGCTGGCAGAACGATCTGTTCGCCAATCTGTTCATGATGTGGCCGACCTTCGCCTCGGTCGAAGGTTTCCGCAAATTTCACGGCACGCACCACCAATACACAAACCTCCCGGACGATGGGAACCGCCACATCTGGTACACGCATGACGCCGCCGGCGAGCTCGCGCCGGATTGGCAATTTCCCAAGACGAGAATGGGTCTTGCACTCGTCCTGTTGCGCCGCGCCGCGTTCCTGACCGGCTTGTTCTGGATCGTCCGCGGTCTTGTCGGCTCGACGCTGATCCCCTCACCCGGCTGGATGCGCGCGGCGCGGTTCGGCTTTTACGGATCGATTGCCGCGGCGCTGACCTATTTCGGCGGGTGGTATGCTTTTCTGCTCTATTGGATCGTCCCGTTCTGCACCTGGCATATCGCCGCCCAATACGCGCGCCTGATCTGCGAGCACAGCGCGGTGGAGAGCGACGAGGAAGAATACGCAATCACTCGCACCACGATCCCGACCCCGCTCGAGGCGATCTTCGTATTGCCGCGCAATGTCGGTTATCACCTCGAGCACCACTGGTATCCGAGCGTTCCCTGGTATCGGTTGCCCGAGCTGCATGAGGCGCTGATGGAGCGCCAGGGCTTTCGGCGTCATGCGGTGGTTCGGCGCTCGCTGCTCGTCTCGCTTGGCGAGTGCGTCAGGCCCGAAGAAGGGCAAACCGCACCCCAATCAGCTCACTAGGGGCGATGGCCGCGGAGCAACAGAGCGCTCCGGAGAACGTGCAACTGCACGCTTTCACCAATCTCGACCACGCTGCGAGCATCCAACCCTATGTCGCCGCGCTCGAGGCTTTCGACGCGCTGCCCCAGCTTCAGGAGCTGAAAGTCCTGGCGCGTAAGCGGGCGCAGATCGGCGACGGAACCGCCGTCCTCGACGTCGGCTGCGGCTTCGGCCTGGAGAGTCTACGGCTCGCCCACATGGTCGCGCCCGGCGGCAAGGTGGCGGGGATCGACAAGAGCGCCGACTTTATCAAGGAGGCCGAGGCACGCGCGGGGGAGGCGAAGCTTACCATCGCCTTCCAGGTTGCCGACGCCGAAGCGCTGCCCTTCGCCGACGGCGCGTTCGACGTGGCGCGGGCCGAACGCGTGCTGGTCTATCTGCCCGAGCCGAAGCGCGCGCTTCAGGAAATGCGCCGCGTGACGCGGTCGGGCGGGATGGTCACAGCGATCGAGCCCGACTTCGGCACCAACGCCATCAATCTTGCGGACCGCACGCTGGTGCGACGGGTGCTCGACCACGAATGCGACGCCAATATTCCGCATGGCTGGCTCGTGCGCGACCTGAAGGGGCTGATGGAGGATGTGGGCTTCGCTGACATCGCGATCGATACCCGCACCGTCATCTTCACCCCGGAGTTGGCCGCAGCATATTTCACCGAGACAGGCAAGACGGCGCAGACCGTCGGGGTGATCACTGACAGGGAGTTCGCGCGATGGACGGCGGCCATCGAAGACCTGCGGCAGCGCGGCCGACTATTCTGCAGCATAGGTTATTATCTATTCTCGGCCCGGGCCTGAGAAACCGGCAACCCCGCATCCGCTCCCGTTTCGGATGGCTATTGGCAACAGTTGCGCCTACAGTCGGCCCGTGGCTCGCCTAATCCGTGTCGGACAGGGTTTGACTTGACCTCCTCCCGCGAAGGTGAAGGTGGCGCCGCCGCCCTCGCCTCGTGAGTAAACTTGGACATGCGTCTCAGTACCGCCACCCGGCACCTGCGTGCCCGGCCCCTGCTGGGGTTGGCCGTCGCTCTGGGTGTATTCGTGCTGGCCTTCTTGCTTCGCTATGCCTTTGGGGGCGAACTCTACAACGTCCCGTTCATAACGCTCTTCCCGGCCATTCTCATTTCGGCGTTGGTTGGGGGCGTTTGGGTAGGCGTGGTGGTGGCCATTCTCAGTGCCGTCGCCGCGTGGTTCTGGTTCCTGCCACCGTCCGCGACCTATGCGATGCAATGGCCGGGCGGTTATCTGACCTGGGCGCTCTTTGCGCTCACTTGCTTCATCCAGCTCTACGTCATTCACGCGCTCAACCGAACGGTCGAGAAATTGGCGCTCGCCCGCGACCGCTCAGCCGCACTGTTTCAAGAATTGCAGCACCGCGTGGCCAATAATCTGCAATTCGTCGCGGCGATGCTACGCATGAAGCGTCGTGTTTTGGAATTGGATCCCTCGGCCGGCGAGCGCTTGTTCGAAAGCGCACAAAGCCGGCTTGATACCATGGCTCGTATCCACCGCCGGCTTTATAGTCCCGACACCGTTGACCTACCCGTGCACGAGT
>DATICH010000050.1:0-3090 GCA_035456885.1 Methyloceanibacter sp. | reverse complement strand
CATCACTTGCTCCGGCGGCATCTCGGCGCTGGACATGATGGTCGCCATCATCGAGCGCGATCACGGGCGTCAGCTCGCCGCGAGCGTCGGCGACTGGTTCCTGCACACCCATATCCGCGAAGGCTTCGGTCCGCAGCGCCTCGATTTGCGCTACCGGCTCGGCGTCGCCGACGAGAAACTGCTCTCGGTGTTGCGCGCCATGGAAACCAGCATCGAGACGCCGCTGCCGCGTGCGGCGCTCGCGCGCCAGGCCGGCATCTCGCTCCGCCAGCTCGAACGGTTGTTCAAAAGCCATATCGGCCACGGCATCCACAAACATTACCGCTGGCTGCGGCTGGAGCGCGCGCGCCAGCTCCTGCGCGAAACCACACTCCCCGTGCTCGACGTGGCGCTCGCCACCGGCTTTGCCTCGGCAAGCCAGTTCGCCCGCGCCTATGGCAACGCCTTCGGCGAGCCGCCGAGCCAGACGCGCGCGAGCGGCTAGTGAGATTTACTGGTAGGCGATGCCGGCGAAGGCGCTGCCGCCCGGGATGCAGGCCCACTGGCCCACATACGGCGTGCGCGAAAGCGTGGCGTTCTGCTGCAGATATTGCATGGCCACGAGGTAACCCACTGGACCGATGCATTGCCGGTAGCTCAATTCCTGGGTGATAACTTCGGCCGGGACCGGCACCTCGACGCAGCCTACCTCGCGGAAATAGGCGAGGCGCTCTTCGCGCGTCATCGACCGCTCATTGTCGTAGACCTTGCCGAAGTTGGTCGGCTCGAGCGGGATCTCGGCCGGGGGACAAGCCGTAACGACGATCTGCACGTAAGGCGGATTGGTATCGATTAGCGGCGCTCTTTCGCCCGCGAATGCGCTGCCCGACATCACCATGAGAAGGAGAGCAAGGGTGCGCATGGCCATTACCCTCTGCCGGGATCGGAAAGATCGAAGACGTGCTTCTCGCGCCAACGTGGCCCGGGACCGCGCATGTAATGGAGCTCGGGATGATAGGCGTCGAACAGGCCGTTCACGACCTTGCGCAACGCGGCGGCCACGATTACCGGATGCCACGCGTTCGGCTCCCGGATCACCGGTAGGACCGTTGCGTCTTCTTGTAAGCCTGCTTGCATCAACATGGCTGTTACTCCAGTCGATATGGCCTCATGCTCCAAGCTAGGCCTTGAGGGTGGCTTTCCGCCAATATCCGGTGGCTATGGTTTGCCTAGCCGCACGGTATCTGACGCGGCGGAAGCCCAGGAGGTTCAAGCAGGGGCTTGGCAATGGTCCCTGTCGGCCTGCTCGTGCTAGCTTCGGGCCCGAGCCTAGAAGCGAACGGTGTGCCAAGTCCCGAAAGGCCGCTGAAAGCTTCTGAAACCTACTGAAGGCCCCTAGGGAGGCTGCATGGCGACGACCAGGCTTTCGGCCAAGATGCTCAAGGCGCGCACGCAAGCCAGGCGCCGCGCAGCCTCCGCACGGGCCACGGCAAAGAACGGGGGTGCCGCCACGCCGAGCCTGACTCTTGCCACCGGCTCGAACGCGCCGACCACAGGCGAGCTTCAGCTCGAAATCTCGATCGGCCGCAGGGTACGCCTGCTACGCCAACGCCTTCAGCTCACCGCCACCGAACTTGCCGCCGAAGCCGGGCTTTCGCCCGGCATGTTGTCGAAGATCGAGAATGGTGGCACCTCGCCTTCCCTCTCCACCTTGCAGGCGCTCGCCCGCGCGCTCAACGTGCCGATGACGAGCTTTTTCGCCGATTTCGAGGAGCGCCGCGACTGCTCCTATGTACGCGCCGGCCAGGGCGTGCTGATCGAGCGCCGCGGCACCAAATCTGGCCATCGTTACGAACTGCTCGGCCACTCGATCTCCGGCGACATCGTCGTCGAGCCCTATCTCATCACCTTGAGCGAGGATGCCGAGCCGTACGCGCTGTTCCAGCATGACGGCGTCGAGTTCATTTATATGCTTTCGGGGAAAGTGATTTACCGCCACGCCGACAAGCTCTATCCCATGTCGGCGGGCGACGCGCTGTTCTTCGACGCGGGCGCGCCGCACGGCCCCGAGGAGCTGCTCGAGCGGCCGATGACCTATCTTTCCATCATCATTTACCCGCGGGCTTGATTTCCTCCGGGGAAAATATATTTCATGTAGGTTGACGAGCGCCTTTGCCTCGTAGCATGGTAAAGCCTGCATTCATTGGAGCTTTTTCGACTATGTGCGGCATCGTTGGACTGTTCATCAAGGACCCTGCTCTCGAGCCCGAGCTTGGCCGGCTCGCCGCCGGCATGCTCGCCACCATGTCCGACCGCGGCCCCGACAGCGCGGGCTTCGCCGTCTATGGCGAGGGCGACGACAAGCACACCAAGCTCACCTTGCGCGCACCCTCCGCCGCGGCGATGAAGAACACCGCCGACAAGATCGGCCGTGCCTTCTCCGGCGTCGGCATCACGCTGCACGACACCCACGCCGTGGTCAGCATCGAGGACGACTCGCTACCGCGGCTCACCGAATGGCTTGGCCGCGAGGCGCCGCAAATCGAGCTGGTCGGCAAGGGCCGCCGCATGGAGGTTTACAAGGAGGTTGGCCGCCCCGAGAAGGTGGCCGAACGCTTTAACCTCGCCTCGATGCACGGCACTCATGCAATCGGGCACACCCGCATGGCCACCGAGTCGGCGGTGACCACGTGCGGCGCGCATCCTTACTCCACCGGCCAGGACCAGTGCCTTGTGCATAACGGCTCGCTCTCCAATCACAACAATGTTCGGCGCGTGCTGAAGCGCGAAGGGTTCGCGTTCGACACCGAGAACGATACCGAGGTGGCGGCCGGCTACCTCTCCTGGAAGATGCGCGAAGGGGCGTCGCTCGGCGATGCCTTGAAAGTGAGCCTCGACGATCTCGACGGCTTCTACACCTTCGTGGTCGGCACCGAGAACGGCTTCGGCGTTTTGCGCGACGGCATCGCCTGCAAGCCCGCGGTGATGGCCGAGACCGACCAATATGTCGCCTTCGGCTCGGAATATCGCGCACTCGCCGGCCTGCCCGGCATCGAGAAGGCGCGCATCTGGGAGCCCGAGCCCGCCACGGTCTATTTCTGGGAGCGCTGA
>DATICH010000049.1:0-5170 GCA_035456885.1 Methyloceanibacter sp. | reverse complement strand
GGATCGAACCACCGACACGCGGATTTTCAGTCCGCTGCTCTACCAACTGAGCTACCTGGGCCTAGGGGCAAATTTGGTGTGGCGCGGCCGCTGCTGCAATCGGAGGCCAAGCACCACGGAAGGCCCTGGCTTATAGAAAATTGGCCCGGCTCTGTCGAGCGTCCAAACCGGCCTTGAGGCACCGCCATCACGCGCTGCCCTGCCACGAGAATGCCGCCGTGAGCCGCTTCTCGAGTTCCACCACAATGAGCAGCGCCACGCCGATGCCAATGATCAGGGCTCCGTCCGACAACGACACGGCCTCGGTTCTGAACAGGTCCTGCATGAACGGGAGATAGGTGAAGGCGAACTGTGCCGCCACCACGATCGCGACCGCGATCAGCACCGCCGGCGTCCCGAGCACACCTTGCCAGGTGAGCGACGTGCCGTGGATATAGCGAACGCTGAACAAATAGAAGATCTCCATCACGACAATGCTATTGACCACCATGGTCCGGGCGGCATCGACCGATAGCCCGCGTTCGGTTGCGTAATAGAACATGCCGAAGGCGCCCGCCACGAACAGCAGCGAAACGAAGCCCGTGCGCCATAGCAGCCGGCCACTGAGAAATCGCTCGCTTGGCCCGCGCGGCCGTCGCCGCATGGCTCCGGGCTCGGTTGGCTCGAAGGCGAGCGCAAGACCGAGAGTGACTGCGGTGACCAAGTTGATCCACAGAATCTGGATCGCCGTCATCGGCAAGGTGAGACCGAAGGCCAACGCCACGATAATGGCACTCGCCTCGCCGCCATTGGTCGGCAACGTCCATTCGATCACTTTGCGCAAATTGTCGTAGACCGTGCGGCCCTCGCGCACGGCTGCGACGATCGACGCGAAATTGTCGTCGGCCAGGATCATTTCGGCCGCCTGCTTTGCCGCCTCGGTTCCCTTCTTGCCCATGGCCACGCCGACATCGGCCCGCTTCAACGCCGGAGCATCGTTCACACCGTCCCCGGTCATCGCCGTCACGGCGTCGTCCGCCTGCAGCGCCATGACCAGACGCAGCTTATGCGACGGGCTCGTGCGGGCGAACACCGAGACCTCGCGCACCACCTCTTTGAGACGCGCATCGTCGATCCGGTCGATGGCCGGTCCCGTGATGGTCCTTGGTTCCGGGGCAAGCTGCAGTTCGCGCGCGATCGCCTCCGCCGTCTCGGCGTGATCGCCGGTGATCATCTTCACCGCAATTCCGGCCTGCTGGCACTCGCGAATGGCGGGAAGAGCTTCCTCGCGCGGCGGATCGATCAGACCGAGCAGGCAGAGCAGCGTGGCGCCGTCCTCGACATCGGCGAAGCTCAGATCGCGTCTCTCTCGCGGCAGCGCCTTGATCGCAACGGCCAGCACGCGCCGGCCTCGCCGCGCCATCGCGTCGGTCTCGTTGCGCCAGAACTCACGGTCGAGCGGCTCGTCGCCGACCGGCCCGCGCTGGCGACTGCACATGGTGAGAATGCGCTCCGGCGCACCCTTTATATATGCGAACGCGGCGCCGTCCAGATGGCCGTGATGCAGGGTTGCCATGAATTTGTGTTGCGTACCGAAGGGAATCTCGTCGGTGCGCGGGACCTGCTTGCGCAACAGCTCGGCATCGTGGCCAGCTTTGATGCCGAAGCTCACCAGCGCCCCTTCCATGGAATCGCCGTTCACGACCCAGGTCCCGTCCGATGACCGAAGCTCGGCGTCATTGCAAAGGATCGCGGCTCTCGCCGCCTCGAGCAGAACGGGATGCTCGGCCGCGTCGATCACCCTGCCGTCAAGTTCCAGAGTTCCTTCCGGGCGGTAGCCCGAGCCCGAAACCTCGAACCGCCCGTCTGCCGTGAGCACGGCGCGCACCGTCATCTCGTTGCGGGTGAGCGTGCCGGTCTTGTCGGAACAGATGACCGAGACGGAGCCCAAGGTCTCGACCGCCGGCAGGCGGCTGATGATGGCATTGGACGCCGCCATGCGCTGCACGCCGATGGCGAGCGTGATGGTCATGACCACGGGCAGGCCTTCCGGGATCGCCGCGACGGCAAGTCCGACCATCACCATGAAGGCCTCCTGCCAATGATAGCCGCGCACCAGGACGGCGAAGACGAACACCGCTGCACTGCCCAAGAGGATGATCACCGTGAGCTTGCGCGCCAGCTGGTTCATCTGCTTGATGAGCGGCGTGGTGAGCGTCTCGACCGTGCCGACCACCGTGCTGATCCGGCCGAGTTGGCTTTGCGCGCCCGTCGCCACGGCCACGCCGGTTCCGGTTCCGCTGGCAACCAAGGTGCCGGAGAACACCATCGAGGTTCTGTCGCCGAGCGGCGCCTCGGCGGCAACGGGCGCAACGGTCTTGTCGACCGGGACGGATTCGCCGGTCAGTGCCGCTTCGTCGATGCGCAAATTGCGCGCCCGGATCAGCCGCAGATCCGCCGGCACCCGGTCGCCCGGCTCGAGCAGCACGAGGTCGCCCGGCACGATGTTTTCTGCCGCGATGACGGCACGCCGGCCGCCGCGCACGACCGAGGCTTGGGGGTCGATCATCCCTCGGATCGCCTCCAGCGCCTTCTCGGCGCGGCCCTCCTGCACATAGCCGATCGTCGCGTTGACCAGCACCACGGTCATCACCACCGCCGCATCGGCGAAATGACCGATCATCGCCGCAAGCCCGGCCGCGGCAATCAACACGTAGATCAGCACATTGTTGAAGTGAGAGAGAAAGCGGAGGATTTCGCTTTGCTTTCGCCCGGCAGCGAGCCGATTGAACCCGTAGCGCCCGAGCCGCGCCTTCGCCTCTTCCGCCGAGAGCCCATCGCGGCTTGTCGCTAATGCGGCGATGATGTCTGCGGCACTTTGCGCGTGCCAGCCGCCTTCGGCAGCGCCGGCGACACTCTCTCCTGGCGCATCTGAGCGGGAAGCTTTGCGCGCGAGCCGCACAAGCGAGACCCCTTTATTGATGCGCCATGAACACCGGCACGGTCATGTTCTCCAGCACATGCCGCGTGGCCCCGCCCAGGATCCATTCCCTGAAGCGCGAGTGGCCGAACGCGCCCATCACGATCAGATCGCACGTGCCGTCCTTGGCGCGGTTGAGGATGGCGCCCCCCGCGTCGTCGTCCGAGACGTCGAGCTTCTTCACTTTGGCTTCGATGCCTTCATGGGTGAGATAGGCCACCACGTCGAGCGGCGGCAGGCGCATGCCGTCGGGAAAAGTCGCGCGCGAAGGGCCGAGCAGCACCGTCACCTGCTCGGCGCGCCTGAGCAGCGGCAGCGCCTTGCGCACCGCCGCGGCCGCTTGCGCGCTGCCGTTCCAGGCGATCAGCACGCGTTTGCCGAATTCCGGCGAAGGCCAGCCGCGCGGCACGATCAGCGCGGGATAGCCCGAGAGCGCGAGCTGCACCACGGGCCCCCAGAGCAGATCGCTTGGATCGCTGCCTTGCTCGACCACGGCGAGATCCTGCAAGCGGCTGGCATGAATGATGAGGTCGGCGGCGTCGGCCTCGCCGGCCAGCCAGCTATGCTTCACGCCGGCCTGTTCGGCGATGGCATTGAACCGCTTCTCGGTCTCCGCTGCGCCGGCATATTCGCGGGCGACCAGCTCCTCGACCCTTGCCGGCTCGAGCCTGAGAAACGGGTTCTGGCGCGCGTTCCTGAGCAGCGCCACCTCGGTCAAGGCGCAGATGCCGGTGAGATGCGCGCCGCTTTCCTTGGCGAGCGACGCGGCAAGCTCGACCTGCATCCCCGCATCGGCCAGGGGAACATTGACCAGGATCGCCCGATAACTCATGCCGGCTCCTTTCAGCTTCGCTTGCCGGCAATCATAGCAACCGCGCGCGCGCCCGCTTGATCGAAATCAAGCCCCGGGGGACTAGGCCCCGCCCTCGTCCTCGGGGGGCTCGACGTCCGGCTTGGCGAGCGTCTCGCCCGGCACGGCGTAGCGGCCTTTGAGCCAGCGGCCGAGATCGATATCGGCGCAGCGTTTCGAGCAGAACGGCCGGTGGTCGGGGGAGCGGGGCTTGCCGCAGATCGGGCATTCGGGGCGCTTGGCCTCACCCTTGACGCCCTTGCCAGGGGTGGCGGCATGGCGCGGCCCCGCGCTCACTCGGGCTCGATCTCCGCCTTGGACAGCCAGAGATGGCTCACCGGATAGCCCTCCCCCTGCAGCAGGGCCACCACCTCGGTCAGCGGCAGGCCGACGACATTAGTATAGGAGCCGACCAGCTTGACCACGAAGGCGCCGGCGATGCCCTGAATGGCGTAGCCCCCGGCCTTGCCCCGCCATTCGCCGCTGGCGAGATAGGCGCCGATCTCCTCGTTGGTGAGATTGCGGAACCTGACCCGCGTCTCCACCACCCGCTCGCGCCACTTGCCGTCGGGGGTGAGCAAACAGATCGCCGTATGCACGCGATGCGCGCGCCCGCGCAGCAAGCGAAGTGCATCGCCCGCCTCATGTTCGAGCTCAGCCTTGCCGAGCACGCGCCGCCCGACCGCCACCACCGTGTCGGCGGCGAGAATGAAGGCCTTGCCATAATCCTTGTCGCCGCGGACCAGCTTCAGCGCCGCTTCCGCCTTGGCGCGGGCCAGCCGCTTGACGATATGCCGCGGCACCTCGCCCTTGGCCACGCTCTCATCGATGGTGGCGGGACGCAGCGCATCCGGCATGATGCCGGCCTGCTCCAGCAGCGCCAGTCGCCGCGGCGAGGCAGACGCGAGCACCAGCTTCGGCCGGAATACGCTTCGGCCGGCAACGCGCCTGGCCCGCGCAGGCTGCGCCGGCGGCAGGCCGCGCGGCTTCTTGGCCTCGGCGCGCGGCTCGGGCGTCGCGGTCGCGGGCCGCAATGCCTTGAGCTTGTTACTTAAAGCGGTAAGTGATCCGACCTTTAGTGAGATCATAGGGCGTCATCTCGACCAGAACCTTGTCGCCCGCAAGCACCCTGATACGGTTCTTGCGCATTCGTCCCGCCGTATGGGCGATGATCTCGTGCTCGTTCTCGAGTTTCACCCTGAATGTGGCGTTCGGGAGCAGTTCGGTGACCACCCCCGGGAACTCAAGCATCTCTTCCTTCGCCATCAGGCTCCTTCCCAATCGAAGTCCGGCGGAGAATGGTCGGTGGGGGCGGCAAAATCAAGGACATTCCGGGAGTTGAACCGGCTCCGCATCATCCC
>DATICH010000048.1:0-3750 GCA_035456885.1 Methyloceanibacter sp. | reverse complement strand
CAGCCCCGGCCACGGCTTACCGCTCAAAACCCGCAGGCGATCGCTCGCCCCGGCGCAGGCCCTCGCCCCGAAACGGAGCCAAGGCGCGTGGAGTAAGGACCTGAGGCTGGTCCGTTATCCGGCCGGCGGGGTCCGGGCTTGCATCGAAACCCGAAGGGACTCGGGCCCATCTGTCCGCCGGCACCTCAGGCGCCGCGTCCTTCGCCCCAAGACAACAGACGGTCTGCAGCTCGCGTCCTCACGGACGAAGGATGCGGTGGAGTCTACTCGCGCCCGGAAGGGCGGGCATAAATTGCGTCAAAAAAATTTGCGGGCGCTGGATCCCGTCCCTTCAGGCGAGGATAAGTCCTATCTCCGCCCGAACAGGCGCCTGAACAGGCCGCCACGCTTCCGCCGCGGCTGCTCGTAAGACTCAACGCGGTAGCTGGACCGGGCCCGCGTCGAGCTCGCCCATCTCCCGTCTCCTCCCGGCGTCAGGCCGGCAAGCACGATTTGGGTATTTTCCAGACCGGTGCCCGCGACCAGGCCGTACAGGGTTTCTGCATTTTTGGGGGCAAGGCGCACGCAGCCATGCGAGGCGGGATTGCCCAGATGCTTGACTTCGGTGGTGCCGTGAATGGCATGTCCCTCCCGGGTGAAGAACACCGCATGCGGCATCGGCGCGTTGTCCCATTGCCGGCTGTACCACATCTTGTTCATGGATCGCGCCGTGTAGGTCCCGGCCGGCGTCGCGTAACCCGGCTGACCGGTCGAGACCGGCCATTCATGACGCTGAACGCCGTCCAAGGAGACGGTCATTTTTTGCGTTGCTTTGTCGATGGTGATGAGCAGAGTGGGTTCGGCCGGAACGCTACCCTCGGCAAGCTCGCTGTCGGACCCGCAAACATTGGCATGCTCGTTCCATGTCATGCCGGCCTGGCCGCAATCGGCCCGCGTCAGAGGCTGACCTGACACCTCCTCCGCCCCACACACATTGGCGCTCTCGTCCCAGTTCATGCCGGCGGTGGCGCAAGCGGCCCGCGTCAGAGGTTGTATGAACGTCGGTTCGGCAAATGCGCGTTGAACGCCAAGACTGCCGATCATAAGGATAACAAGAGCCAAAAATCTCATTACGCGGTGTCCGTTGGTTGATTTCAGACAGCGGCGGCGGCGGCCGCGCCAGGCCCCGCCATGCTTTCGAAACGAGCATAGGCAGAGAGAGTTCCGAAATTATCAACGCCGCGTGGCTTTTGCGTGGCCGCAATCAGCCTCACAGCGGGATGTTGCCGTGCTTCTTCCAGGCATTCGCCCGCCGCTTGTTGCACAGCATCTGTAGCGAGCGGACGATGCGCACCCGCATGTCGTGCGGCGTGATTTGGCCTAGGCGATCGCCCGTCTATCTGACGACGTAGACAATCCGCCTCGCCGCCGGTTCGACCAGAACCCATTGGCCGTTGATGTAGGTATAGTCGTAAGGCGACGTTGGGACGTCGTAGAGCGGCGCCGCCGCGGGCAGCACCGCACCCACCATCACCTCGCCGCTGACGATCACCGGCGTCACCCTTTGCCGTTTCACGAAGGTGATGACCTCGGGGCCGGGAACGATCGGCTGGACGATGCCGACGGTTTGCGGAACGGCAACCATGACGCCGACCGGCGGCGTGGCGACGACCGGGGCGCCGGTATTCTTCGGCACGATCACCGGAATGCCGAGCTGCGCGCCGGCGACCTGGAGATTCTTGGGCGGCGTGGTGGCCTTGGTGACGAGATAGGGAGCCGATGCCCAGCCTGTCACGCCGTTGGGCAGGGCCACGGCGCACCACGAAAAGTCCGACACGCAGCCGGTGATCTGGGCCTGGACGCTGGCCTGAACCTGCCCGACCACCTGATATTGAAAGCCGGGACCGCTACGCACATTGAGATGACCGGTCGGAGAATAGGCGGTTACCGCGGAGACCGCGCCCGCGGCGAGCGAGGCGCCCAGGAACAAAGCAAAACCGATCATAACAGGCATGCGTCTCATGTACTGCACTCCCCTCTTACTGCACCCCTTTGGCGTTTCGGACGCTACTTTGCATTTCCGCGAACCGGTTCACAACGGGATATTGTCGTGCTTTTTCCAGGGATTTTCGAGCTGCTTGTTGCGCAGCATCTGTAGCGCCCGGGCGATGCGCTTGCGCGTGGCGCGCGGCAGGATCACCTCGTCGATATAGCCCCGCTCCGCCGCCACGAACGGATTGGCGAAGCGCGCCTGATATTCGTCGATGCGCTTCTTGATCTTGGCGGGGTCGCCGAGCTCGGCGCGATAGAGAATCTCGGCGGCGCCCTTCGCTCCCATCACCGCGATCTCGGCCGAGGGCCAGGCATAGTTGATGTCGCCCCGGATATGCTTGGACGACATAACGTCGTAGGCGCCGCCATAGGCCTTCCGCGTGATCACGGTGACCTTGGGCACGGTCGCCTCGGTGAAGGCGAACAAGAGCTTGGCGCCATGCTTGATCAGCCCGCCATATTCCTGGTCGGTGCCGGGCAGGAAGCCCGGCACATCGACGAAGGTGACCAGCGGAATGTTGAAACAGTCGCAGAAGCGGACGAAGCGCGCCGCCTTGCGCGAGGCGTCGGAATCGAGCACCCCGGCAAGGAACATCGGCTGATTGGCGACCACGCCGATGGTACGCCCCTCGAGCCGCGCGAAGCCGACCACGATATTCGGCGCAAACGCCTCCTGGATCTCGAAGAAATCGCCTTCGTCGACCACTTTATGGATCAGCTCCTTGATGTCGTAGGGCTTGTTCGGATGGTCGGGGACCAGCGTGTCGAGCGACGGCTCCTCGCGGTCCCACGGGTCGCGGGTGGGCAGCTCCGGCACGCCGGAGAGATTGCTCGACGGCAGGAAATCCATCAGCCGGCGCATCTGCAATAGCGCCTCGACGTCATTGTCATAGGCGCCGTCGGCGATCGACGATTTGGTGGTGTGCACCACCGCGCCGCCAAGCTGCTCGGCGGTCACCTCCTCCTTGGTCACCGTCTTCACCACGTCGGGTCCGGTGACGAACATGTAGGAGGTGTCTTTCACCATAAAGATGAAATCGGTCATCGCCGGGGAATAGACATCGCCGCCGGCGCAAGGCCCCATGATCACGCTGATTTGCGGGATCACGCCGGAGGCCAGCACGTTGCGCAGGAACACCTCGCCATAGCCGCCGAGCGCCGCCACGCCCTCTTGGATGCGCGCGCCGCCGGCGTCGAACAGGCCGATCACCGGCGCGCGGCTCCTGAGCGCCATGTCCTGGATCTTGATCATCTTAATGGCGTGGGCCTCGGATAGCGAGCCGCCGAACACGGTGAAATCCTTGGCGAACACATAGACCACGCGGCCGTTGATGGTGCCCCAGCCGGTGACCACGCCGTCGCCGGGCACTTTGGTCTTCTCCATGCCGAAATCGATGCAGCGGTGCTCGACATACATGTCGAACTCCTCGAAGGAGCCTTCGTCGAGCAAGAGGTCGAGGCGCTCGCGCGCGGTGAGCTTGCCGCGCTTGTGCTGGGCGTCGATGCGGGCCTGCCCGCCGCCCGCGCGCGCCTTCTCGCGGCGGATTTCAAGCTCTTCCAGGACTTCCTTCATAGCCGCTCCCCATGTGACGACCCCGTGAACGGGTGCATAGCACGGGCCTTGAGTCCCGCAAATGGCCGCCGTTGCCTGTTCGCGCCAAACTCGGCATGCTCCGCCGGAAAACACCAGGTACCCATCGATGAAGTGGGTCGCGATCG
>DATICH010000047.1:0-5659 GCA_035456885.1 Methyloceanibacter sp. | reverse complement strand
TCTTGGCTATGTGGCCGCCGTCCCCGGCAATCCCATCGCTTTTCACATCGAACTCTATCTGGCTGGCCAGGGCTCGGCTCAGGCGCTCACCCGCAAAGCAGAAGCCGCGCCGCAAGCCCTGCCGCGCGAGGCCGCCCTGTTGTTCCGCCTCGGCGGGAAGGGGCCGCGGGCCGACCACTATCAGGCCGGCAATGCCGTGACCTCCGCCGGCAAGCAGCTGATCGCCGCGAGCCTGGTCGGCTATACGGGTGCCACCGGGTCGATCGGGGGCCGCAATGAAGTAAACGGCGCGACCAAGGGCGACCGGCTCAGGCCGACCACATCCGCCGTCGCACTTAAGAATTCGGCAGGCTCGCCGCTATTGATGAATGCGCTTACGAACTCCTCATTCAATGCGGTGCTCGATGTCGACGCCTTCAGGCCGTCTCCCGAGGAGATCGCCTACCACCCGAGCACGGAGGGGCTGGACTTCCGCTATCAGGGCGAGACCCAGGCCGAGTTCGAGGAGCGCGAGCGCCGCTGCCTTGCCACCGCTATCTATTTCGAGGCGCGCGGCGAGCCGCTGCGCGGCCAAGTCGCCGTCGCCCAGGTCATTCTCAATCGCGTACGGAGCCCGATCTTCCCCGAGACCATCTGCGGCGTGGTCTATCAGGGCCAGCACCAGAAGGGTTGCCAGTTCTCCTTCACGTGCGACGGCAAGACCGACAATCCGCGCAACGATGCGCAATGGGCGCAGGCCCAAGATATCTCAAGGCAGATCATGGGCGGCGAATTGTGGCTCCCGGAGGTCGGCTATTCAACCTTCTACCACGCCAACTACGTGAGCCCGCGATGGGCCGGCGGCATGAACAAGATCGACAAGATCGGCCGCCACATCTTCTACAAGAAGCGCAACGAGCAACCCTACATCGTCGAAGCCTCGAACAGCAGCCCGGGGCCCGCACCAGAGTCAGAGACCGAGTCCTCGATGTTCTCGCTCACGCCGGCGCTTTCGCTGGTGTCGGCGGCGGCCAGTGGCTCTAGCGCTCCCACTCCAGCGATGAGTCTAGGTTTCTCGGCGAGTGAGTAAGCGCGCCCACCGAGATCAGGTCGACGCCAGTTAAGGCAATTTCCCGTACATTCTCCAAGGTCACACCACCCGACGCCTCCGTCAGCGCGCGTCCAGCAACGCGCTGCACCGCCTGTTTGAGTGTTGTCGCGTCCATATTGTCGAGCAGTATGGCATCGATCGGAAATTTGAGCGCCTCTTCGAGCTGATCGAGCGAATCCACCTCGACTTCGACTTTCGTAAGGTGTCGTTTGCGCGCGCCGAGCTGTTCCAGCGCCTTGGCAAGCCCGCCTGCCGCAGCGATGTGATTGTCCTTCACCAGCACCGCGTCATACAGCCCGAAACGGTGATTGACTCCGCCGCCCGCGCGCACCGCATATTTCTCGAAGGCGCGCAGGCCGGGCGTCGTCTTGCGCGTGCAGGCGATGCGTGCACTGGTCCCTTCCACGGCCTTGGCGAAGGTAGCGGTCAGGGTGGCGATGCCGCTCAGTCGGCCGAGGAAGTTGAGCGCGGTACGTTCGCCGGTCAGCAGCGCACGGATGTTGCCTGACACCTCCGCGATCGTGCCGCCAGCGACCACCTTGCCGCCATCCTCGACGATCCGCACGAAGCAAACGTCCGGGTCGAGCGCTTTGAAGGCGGCCTCGGCGAGATCGAGGCCGGCCACCACGCCGTCTTGGCGCGAAACGATGGCTGCCTCGCCGTGGGCGTCCGCCGGGACGATGGCCTCGGTGGTGATATCGCCGGCTTGACCGAGATCTTCCTCGAGCGCGGCCGCGACGGCCCGCTCGACGAGAAGCGACGGCAGCTTCAGCGGGAAAGCACCGTTATCGCTCATGCAGGCAGCGCGGCGCGGCCGAACACGGCGTCGAGCTTGCGCGCTGGCCCGCGCTCTGTCGCTTCACGTGCGATGGTTTCGGCCTCTGCCAAGGTCATGAAGCTGCGCCTGGCGAGGCGCTCGTCCGGCAGCGGATAGTCGCTGCGGAAATGCGCCCCGCGGCTTTCTTTGCGCCGATAGGCCGCGGCCGCGATCAGCTTGGCGGTGGTGAGCATATTGGCGAGGCGATTGTCACTCTCGTTCTCCCTTGCGATGGACGCGATCTCACCGAGTGCGTGTCGCAACGACTGCGCGTCGCGAATGACCCCAACGCCATTGGTCATCGCCGCACGAAGCCTCTGCTCGGCCGCGGCGTGATCGCTGCTTGTCTGCGCCATTTCGAGGGTCTCCTGCAATGCCGCGCTCTCCTGCTTGGCCAATGGCATGGCGGCAGCGATATCGGCGGCCACGCGCGCGCCGAACACGACGGCCTCGAGCAGGGAATTCGAGGCCAGCCGGTTCGCGCCATGCGCGCCGGTGGAGGCAACCTCGCCGCAGGCCCACAGCCCGTCCACGGTGCTCCGCCCGCGCGCATCGGTAAGGATGCCGCCCATATGGTAGTGCGCCGCCGGCGCGATCGGGATCGGCTCGCGGGTCGGATCGATCCCGGCGGCAGTACATGAAGCAAACACTGTCGGGAATTGTTCTTTCAACTTCCCGTCGAGCGGGCGGCAGTCGAGAAACGCGCCGCGACCGCTGGCCAGCTCCCGGTAGGCCGCGCGCGCCACGATGTCACGCGGCGCAAGCTCGGCGTCGTCGTGCACCGCGCGCATGAAGCGCTCGCCGCGCGCATTGATCAGGAGTGCGCCTTCGCCCCGCAGCGCTTCGGTGGCGAGCGGTGCCGGATCGCGGCCGATATTGATCGCGGTCGGATGGAACTGCACGAATTCGGCGTCGCCGATCACCGCGCCGGCACGTGCGGCGATGGCAATGCCTTCGCCGCGTGCCTCGCGTGGATTGGTGGTGATGGCGTAGAGCTGGCCCGCGCCGCCGGTGGCAAGCACGACCGCGCGCGCCGGCAAGACGAAACGTCTGCCGTCGACTCCGTCAAGTTCGATGGCCTTGAGGCGTCCCTCGCGCAACACCAGATCGCTTGCGGCGAAGCCTTCGAGCACGGTAATCGACGGCGTGTGGCGCACCGCCTCGATGAGCGCCGCCATGATGGCGCGCCCGGCGGTGTCACCCTTCACGTGTAGGATGCGGTTCCGCCCATGCGCGGCTTCGCGGCCGAGGCTGAAATGGCCTTCGAGGTCCTTGTCGAACGGCACCCCGTAGCGGAGCAGGTCCTCGACCCGGTCGCGCGCCTCGAGCGCGAGCAGGTGCGCGATTTTCTCGTCGACGATGCCAGCGCCGGCGCGGATCGTGTCGGCGGCATGCTGCTCGGGACTGTCGCCCTCGGCCAAGGCTGCCGCGATCCCGGCCTGCGCCCAAAGGCTGGACGTGCCCTCGCCGAACCGCGCCGCAGAGATCACCGTAACAGGCACCGGCGCGAGCTTGAGCGCGGTGAACAGCCCGGCCAAACCCGCGCCGACAACAACCACGCCGCCCTTGCTCTCCCGCGGTGTGAACTTGCCGTGCACAGTCATCGGCGTGCTCAGTGATTGAGGTTGATCATGCGCTCGATCGGCAGCCGCGCCCGCTCGGCAATGGCCGGATCGATCGTGACCTCTTCCTTGAGGAACACCAGGCTGTCGAGAATCTTCGGCAGCGTGATCCGCTTCATATGCGGGCAAAGATTGCAGGGCCGCACGAACTCGACATTCGGCGCCTCGACCGCGACGTTGTCGCTCATCGAGCACTCGGTCACCAGCAGCACTTTCGACGGCTGATGCTCCTTGACCCATTTGATCATGCCCGAGGTCGAGCCGGTAAAATCGGCTTCGGCGAGCACGTCCGGCGCGCATTCCGGATGGGCGATGATCTTTACGCCGGGATCGGTCTCGCGAAAGGCGCGCAGTTCCTCGCCGCTGAAGCGCTCATGCACCTCGCAATGACCCTTCCAGGTGATGATCTCGACATCGGTCTGGGTCGCCACCCATTTGGCGAGATATTCATCGGGAATCATGATGACGCGCCGCTGCCCGAGCGACTCCACCACGCGCACCGCGTTGGACGACGTGCAGCAAATATCCGACTCGGCCTTCACCTCGGCCGAGGTGTTGACATAGGTCACCACCGGCACACCGGGATAAGCCTCGCGTAACGCCCGCACATCGGCGCCGGTGATCGACGCCGCGAGCGAGCAGCCCGCGCGCATGTCGGGGATCAGCACCGTCTTGTCGGGATTCAGCAGCTTTGAGGTCTCGGCCATGAAATGGACGCCGCCCTGCACGATGATCTCGGCATCGGTCTTGGTCGCCTCGCGCGCAAGCTGCAGGGAGTCGCCGACCACGTCGGCGACACAATGGAAGATCTCAGGGGTCATGTAATTATGCGCAAGCACCACGGCGTTACGCGCCCGCTTGAGATCGTTGATTGCCTTGATGTATGGGGCGAAGCCCGGCCACTCGATCGGCGGGATCACACGAGACACCTTCTCGTAGAGATGTGCCGTCTCGCGGGCCACGACTGGCGTGTAAGCGAGATCGGGCAAAAGGGCAGGTGGAAGCGGCGCTTGCACTTGGCGCTTGCCGGGCGAAATGCTCGCTTGCAGCCTCGTCATTGAACCCCTCCTGTCGCCAATAATGCTCATAATGAGTATATATGGGCCGTTAAAACATCCGGCACAAGGGCCGGCGCCCGCTATTCTCAATTGGAGTATAGGGGATCAGTGGGCCGGTTCAAAGGGCCTGCGGCGCAAAGATCCTCGGGACGATTCCCTGTGGCTCTGCGCGCCATCTCGGACTAACCTTGGCTGTCAAGTTTGAGGGGGTAGGGGGGATGCGTGGACGATCCTTGATCGCCGCCCTTGCCGCGGCCGCTCCAGTTTTGTTGGCCGGCGCTATCGTCTTGCCGGCATTTGCCCAGGACAATCCAGCCGTCGAGGATGTGGACGATCCCAATGCCGGCGGCGTCGAGCCTGCTGATCAGCAGGCCGCCACGGAACCGGCGGCAGAGCCCGCTACCGCTCCGGCGGATGACGCGGCCACGGCGCCCGCGGCCCAAGAGACAGCCTCTCCTCCGGTCGACGCCACGCCGGTTGTGGCGGCGATCCGCGGCAAGCTCCAGGACGCAGCCATTCGCAAGGACGCGCCGTCCGGCGATCTGGCCGCGCTCGAGGCGTTCTACAACGCACGTGGCGAGGCGGTCTGGGTCACCGACATGGGCTTTTCCAGCGAAGCGCAGGCCGCCATCGACGAAATTCACGAGGCCGACGATTGGGGCCTTTCCGCCATGGCCTTCGCACTGCCGGATGCCGGCGATCTTCCGGATTCGCTCGACGACCAAGCCAAGGCCGAGGTCGAACTCAACCTCGCCATCTTGAAATATGCGCGCCACGCCCGCGGTGGCAGGACCGATCCAGACAAGCTCAAGAATGTCGATATGCATCCGACCTTCCGCGATCCGAAGCTCGTCTTGGCGGAGGTCGCCGTCGCGCCGGCTCCCGACGAATATCTCCGCTCGCTGCATCCCAAGCACGAGCAGTTTCAGCGGCTGCATCAAGCGCTGCTCAAGGCGCGCGCCGAGGCCGAGGCCGGCGCCAAGCCGCGCAACATGCAAAAGCTCATCGTCAACATGGAGCGCTGGCGCTGGATGCCGGAGGATCTCGGCAAGCTCTATGTGCAGATCAATGT
>DATICH010000046.1:0-5697 GCA_035456885.1 Methyloceanibacter sp. | reverse complement strand
ATCTATATATCGCGCGCATAGAACGCGGGCCGCTTTGGCCCGCGTTTAGCATTCAGGCCCCCATGCAACTGCGCAATATCGCCATCATTGCCCATGTCGACCATGGCAAGACCACCTTGGTCGACCGGCTGCTGCAGCAATCCGGCGCCTTCCGCGACAATCAGCGGGTGGCCGAGCGCGCGCTCGATTCCAACGATCTGGAGCGCGAACGCGGCATTACCATCCTCGCCAAGGTCACGTCGATCCTCTGGCAGAACACGCGAATTAATATCGTCGATACGCCGGGTCATGCCGATTTCGGCGGCGAGGTCGAGCGCATCCTGAACATGGTCGATGGCGCGCTGGTGCTGGTCGACGCCGCCGAGGGCCCCCTGCCGCAAACCAAATTCGTGGTGTCGAAGGCGCTGAAGATGGGGCTCAAGCCCATCGTCGTCATCAACAAGGTCGACCGCGCCGACGCACGCCCGCAAGAGGTGGTGAACGAGGTGTTCGATCTATTCGCGGCACTCGACGCCGCGGACGAGCAGCTCGACTTTCCCATCCTCTATGGCTCGGCCAAGGAAGGCTGGATGGCCGCCTCGCCCGAGGGCCCGAAGAATCTCGGCATGCAGCTCCTGTTCGATCTGGTGCTGACCCACGTGGCGCCGCCCAAGGTCGAGGACGGACCGTTCCGCCTGCTCGGCACCATCCTCGAGGCCAATCCCTATCTCGGGCGCATCGTCACCGGCCGCATCACTTCGGGCACGATTGCGCCCAACCAGGCCGTGCAGGTGCTCGACCATACCGGCAAGCTGGTCGAGCAGGGCCGCGTGTCGAAAGTGCTTGCCTTTCGCGGCTTGGAAAGGGTTGGTCTCGACGAGGCGGCGGCGGGTGACATTGTTTCCCTGGCCGGCCTGCCAAACGCCACGGTCGCGCACACCGTCTGCGCGCCGGAGGTCGAGATGCCGCTGCGCGCCCAGCCGATCGACCCGCCCACTTTGTCGATGACCTTCCGGGTCAACGATTCGCCACTCGCCGGCACCGAGGGCAGCAAGGTGACGAGCCGCATGATCCGCGACCGGCTATTACGGGAGGCGGAAGGCAATGTCGCGCTGCGCGTCACCGAGTCGGATGAACGCGATTCGATGGAGGTTGCCGGCCGCGGCGAGCTTCAGCTCGGCATTCTGATCGAGACCATGCGGCGCGAGGGCTTCGAGCTGTCCGTCTCGCGCCCCAAAGTGCTGTTCAAGCGCGGGCCCGAGGACGTGCTGCTCGAGCCGATCGAGGAAGTCGTGATTGATCTCGACGAGGAACATTCCGGCGTCGTGGTGCAGAAACTTTCCGAGCGCAAGGGTGAACTCGTGGAGATGAAACCGTCGGGCGGCGGCCGCCAGCGGCTCGTCTTCTACGCGCCGACACGCGGGCTGATCGGCTACCAGGGCGAGTTGCTGACCGATACGCGGGGCACCGGCATCATGAACCGGCTGTTCCACACTTATGCACCGCACAGGGGCACGATCCAGGGGCGCCGCAACGGCGTGTTGATCTCCACCGACGCCGGCGACGCCGTCGCCTATGCCTTGTGGAACCTAGAAGATCGCGGCGCGATGATGATCGAGCCCGGCACGCGGGTTTATCGCGGCATGATCGTCGGCGAGCATTCGCGCGACAACGATCTCGAGGTCAACGTGCTCAAGGGCAAGAAACTCACCAATATCCGCACCACGTCGAAGGACGAGGCGGTGCGGCTGACCCCGCCCTTGCGCATGACCCTGGAAAGCGCGCTCGCTTACATCGAGGACGATGAGTTGGTGGAGGTCACGCCGAAATCGATCCGCCTACGCAAGTGGCATCTCGATCCGAACGAGCGCAAGAAGGCCGAGCGCTCTCGGGTTGCCGAGGATGTTGCCTAGCGTCGGCGTCCTCGCCTCCTGCGTGCAGGCCGTCTTCGTCGGGGAAAATTTGCGACGACCCCTTTGCCCAACGCAGCCTTCCTGCGTTAGGCTTAACGCATGCCCGTCGATGTCGTGCAGGTCAGGCCAGCCAAACTCAAGGACGCTCCCGCGTTGGCTGCCGCTTACGAGGACGCTTGGCGCGGCGCCTATCAGGGCATCATTCCGCATTTGTCGCTGGAGCGCATGATCGCGCGGCGCGGGCTTCGTTGGTGGGAAAGCGCGGTCCGCAAGCGAACCCCGCTGCTCGTGCTCGACTTCGGGGGCGAGGCCGCGGGGTACGTAACCTATGGCCGCTCCCGACTCGGGCGCACCGCGTTCCAGGGGGAAATCTTCGAGCTCTATCTGCATCCGATCTATCAGGGCTTCGGCCTGGGCGAGAAGCTGTTCGACGACGCGCGCGTGCGGCTTGCCGAGTTACGCCTGAAAGGCCTGCTCGTCTGGGCACTTACCGACAACGAAGCGGCTTGCGGCTTCTACCTGCACCTCGGCGGCAAGCCCGTCGCCGAGGGCGCGGAGAGCTTCGGCGACCTCTCCCTGCGCAAGGTGGCCTTCGCCTGGGCGTGAAGCGTTAACTTTGCGTTTACCGGAAACATTGGCCCCGCCTTAACGCCAGCTCTCTTATACGACTCGCCTCACAACGTATCGGGGCGGTTATGGGAGTCGTCACATGAAAGAGGTCGGCGCGCGCGACCGGCTGGTTATGGCCGGCTTGGTGATTCTTGGTTTGCTCACCGTCATCGCCGGCGTGCTCTCCGGGCGTTCCACCATCAACTATGTGCTCGCCCGGGACGCGCGCGAAGCCGCGCTAGCCTGGGCCGACAAGATCAACAAGGATTTGGCTGCGCTTGGGCCTAATGCCCCGCAGCTCCTCGACCGGAAGCTCGACGTGCTGAGTGCTGATCGTTTCGCCGACCAGATCAACAAGCCCGCGAGCCTTCCTGACAGCTTGACCGCCAAGGGCGCCTTCAATCTGGCGGAGGAGCTGGGACGCTTCACCACCGGCTGGCTGTTGAATCGCGTCTCCGAGTCGGACGCCGAATTCGTCAGCAAGCTTGACGGCTACGCCGTGCTCGGCGCCGATGAGGCTCCGCTTGCGGTCGGCGGCAACCTTGATCAGGCGAAGCTTGAAGCCATGCTCGCGCAGGGTAACGTGAAATCTGCGGTCGCGCGCGCGGTGTCGGAGGATGCGGTGGTGACCGCCGTGCTGCCCGGCAACCAGGAGTATCGCCTCGCTCTGGTTCCGGCGATGCATGACGGCAATCTTGCTCGTATCTACGCCTTTGCCGTGGATCAATCGGCTGCCGCGTCCCTGACCAATATCGCCCTCACCGTGGTGACCCTGACCACGAGCCTTCTGATCGTCATGGGCTTCTCGGTGCCTGCCGCCATCGCCTCGCGGCGCATCCGCGAGCGTTGGCTGGCCGAGGACCGCATCCGTTATCTCGCCATGCACGATAGCCTCACCGGCCTCCCCAACCGCCTTCAGTTCAACCAGCATCTCGACCGCGCGGTGGCGCGCGCCAAGCGGCATGGGCACCTGATGGCGGTGTTCGCGCTCGATCTCGACCGTTTCAAAGACGTGAACGATACGCTCGGCCACGCCACCGGCGACGCGCTGCTCGCCGAAGTCTCGGCGCGGCTGAAGGAAAGCGTGCGCGAGGTCGATCTCGTCGGCAGGCTCGGCGGCGATGAATTCGCCATCGTAGCGGAGGAAATCGGCGCGCCCGAAGATGCCATGCGGCTCGCGCGCAGGATCTGTACTGCGCTAGCCGAGCCCTATGACGTGAACGGTCATGAAGTGATGACCTCCGCGAGCATCGGCATCGCCATCGGCCCGCTCGACCGCGAGGCCCCCGACGTTCTGCTCAAGAACGCCGACCTTGCGCTCTACCGGGCCAAGGAGGACGGGCGCAACACCTTCCGCTTCTTCGAACCGGCGATGGACGCCGCGCTGCAGAAGCGCCGCCGCCTGGAAAACGATCTCCGCAATGCGCTGCGCAAGAACCAGCTCTATATCGATTATCAGCCGCAATTCGACCTGGTGACCGGCAAGCTCACCGGCTACGAGGCCCTGGTGCGCTGGTGGCATCCGAGCGAAGGCGAGGTGTCGCCGAGCGTCTTCCTGCCCATCGCCGAGGAGACCGGCCTGATCGTGCCGCTCGGCGAGTGGATCCTCAAGACAGCGTGCGCCTACGCCACCACTTGGCCGGCCGATACCAGGCTCGCGGTCAATCTGTCGCCCGGCCAATTCAAGACCCAGAATGTCTACGAGTTGGTGCGCCGCGTGTTGGCCGAAACGGGGCTGGAGCCGGAGCGACTCGAGCTGGAGATCACCGAGACCATCATCCTGCAAAACACCGAGGCCGTGCTCGAGACCCTGAAGCGGCTCGACCAGCTCGGCGTCGCCATCGCCATGGACGATTTCGGCACCGGCTATTCCAGCCTCTCCTACCTGGCGCGGCTGCCGGTCAAGAAGATCAAGATCGACCGCTCCTTCATCGACACGCTTGGCACCAGCGATCAGACCTCGGCCATCGTGTCGAGCATCGTCGGCCTCGGCCAATCGCTGCACGTGACCATCACCGCCGAGGGTGTCGAGACCGAGCGCCAGGCCGAGATCCTGCGCAAATGGGGCTGCAACCAGGTGCAGGGCTTTTACTATGGGCGTCCCGATCCCGAAGTGCCCGAGTCGGAAGAGGCGAGCGCCAGCCAGCCGCGCGTCGCCTGAATCGTTCCCGGCGTTAGCCTATTAGCCCCGGAGGTCTTGCCCCGGCGAGCCGGGACTTGTGAGCGGCATGGGTTGCGGCATAGAAGGTCGCCGGGGAGAGATTCTTGGGAGGCGTTCCGGCACGGCTCGGCGCCCTCCGCATGGCCTGGTGGTCTTGAATGAGTGAGATGAAGATCGCCGTGCTGGGAGCCGCCGGGCGCATGGGTCAGGCGCTCACCCGCGTACTCGCCGAGACGCCGGGCTGCGCGGTCGCCGGCGCGCTGGAGGCCAAGGGCTCGCCTGCGATCGGTCGGGACGTCGGCGAGCTTGCTGGCCTCGAACCGCTCGGCGTTGCCGTCACCGACGACCCGCTCCCTTTGTTCGCCCATGTCGACGGGGTGCTCGACTTTACTACGCCCGCCTCGACCACCGCCTTTGCCGCGCTCTCGGCGCAGTCGCGCATCGTGCATGTCATCGGCACGACTGGCCTTGCCGAGGCCGACGAGGCCAAGATCGAAGCCGCCGCGCGCCACGCCACCATCGTCAAGGCCGGCAATATGAGCATGGGCGTGACCCTGCTCGCCGCGCTCACCGCGCAAGTCGCCGGCGCGCTCGGCCCGGAATTCGATATCGAGATCCTCGAGATGCATCACCGGCACAAGCGCGATGCGCCTTCCGGCACATCCTTGCTGCTGGGGCGCGCCGCAGCCGAGGCCCGCGACATTTCGCTTGGCGAGCGCGGCGTCCGCACCCGCGACGGCGATGTCGGCCCGCGGCGCGAGGGCGATATCGGCTTTGCCGCTTTGCGCGGCGGCGACGTGGTCGGCGAGCACCGGGTGATCTTCGCCGGGCCCGGCGAGCGCATCGAGCTTGCCCATATTGCCACCGATCGAGGCATTTTCGCGCGCGGTGCGCTCAGGGCGGCGCTTTGGGCCAGAGGGCGCGCACCGGGCCTCTACTCGATGCGGGATGTGCTCGGCCTATGAGCGACCAAACCGGCCCACCGCTTGCATCTGGAAAAATGTCGCGGACTTGCCTAAAAGGCGGGACGCCTGT
>DATICH010000045.1:0-2649 GCA_035456885.1 Methyloceanibacter sp. | reverse complement strand
TGAGCCCCGGCACGCGGTCGCGCGCGAGCAGCAACGGTCCGTCGAGATCGACCCAATCGGCGCCTTGCGCCAGCAGCAGGGCAGGGGCCATCGCCAGCGACGTCGCCACCATGCAGCCGACCATGATCTTCAACCCGAGCGCTCGGGCTTCCTCGGCGACGAGCAGCGCCTCGGTCAGGCCGCCGGTCTTGTCGAGCTTGATGTTCACCGTGTCGTAGCGGCCGGCGAGCTCCCCAAGCGAGGCGCGATCATGCACCGACTCGTCGGCGCAGACCGGCACGGCGCGCTCGATCTGCTCAAGCGCATCATCGTTGCCTGCCGGCAAAGGCTGCTCGACCAGTTCCACTCCCGATGCCGCGGCGAGCGCGAGAAGCGATTCAGTTTCATCCGGATGCCAAGCTTCGTTGGCATCGGCGATCAGGCGTGCGTGCGGCACCGCCAGGCGGACCGCGGCAAGGCGCGCGGCATCGCCGGCGCCGCCAAGCTTGAGCTTGAGGAGCGGATAGGCGGAGGCCTCCCGCGCTTTCGCCGCCATCGCCTCGGGCGTGTCGAGCGATATGGTGTAGGCGGTCAGCACCGGGCGCCACGCAACGACCCCGGCAAGTTCCGTCGCGCTCCGGCCCGCGCGCTTCGCCTCCAAATCCCACAAGGCGCAATCGAGCGCATTCCGCGCCGCGCCCGCGGGCAACAGTCCGACAAGCCCGGCGCGCGTGAGCCCAACGGTGAACGCATCCGCGCAAGCAGCGATGGCCGTGACAACGCCCTCCACGCTTTCGCCGTAGCGCGCATAGGGCACGCATTCACCGCGGCCGGTGTGGGGTCCGTCGCTCAAACTGGCGACCACGACGACCGCTTCGCGCTTCGCGCCGCGGGAGATGGTGAAGGCCTCCCGGATCGGCCAGCACTCGACCGCGACCCGAAGCTCGAGGCCACCCGCCGCAGCACCGTTAGGCTCGCCCCGAAGACCCGCCATAGCGCCTTTCTTTCTCCCGGATTTTCGTTCAGAACCAGGAGGCTCCCCAGGGGTGGGGTTCTCGCCTGTTAACCGCAACACGCTAAGCCCTTCAATGCTCAAGCGCGACCATCAGCTTGTCCTGCCGACCCAGGCCCGTGCGCCCGGCTTTCGCGTGGAGCTTCGCGGCACGACCTTCCGCCTGGTGGCAACCGGCGCCTGGACCGTGCATGAAGCGACCAAGCTCAACATGGCGCTCAAGCGCCTACGCGTGCCGATCCCGCCCACGCCCGACTTCACCGGCGAGATGGACATTGCCGGCATCGCCGAGATCGACACCGCCGGCGCCATGCTGCTGCAACGTACCGCGGAGGCCTGGGAGCGCAGCGGTCTGCGCACCCGCTATGCCGGCGCCACCGAAGCCTTCCGCATCCTGATCGAGGAAGTGCAGCGCCGGGGCCGCGCCGAGCGCCCCAAGCTAGAGAAGCGCGGCGCGCTCCGATCCTTCGCCGAGGACATGATCAAGGCGCTGACCGGCGTCTGGCGCGACGCCGTCCAGCTCACCGCCTTCCTCGGCGAGGTCACTGCCGCCTTCATCCGCATGGTCCGCCAGCCCTGGCGCTTCCGCCCCATCTCCTTCGTGCATCATCTCGACCATGCCGGCCTTCGGGCGGTGCCGATCATCGCGCTGATCTGCTTTCTGATCGGCGCGGTGGTGATGCAGCAGGGCGTGGTGCAGTTGAAACCGTTCGGCGCGGAACCGTTCGCCGTCAACATGGTCGCCATATTGGCGTTACGCGAGGTCGGCATCCTGCTGACCGCCATCATGGTGGCCGGCCGCTCGGGCTCGGCCTTCACCGCCGAGATCGGCTCGATGAAGATGCGCGAGGAGATCGACGCCATGCGCACGCTCGGCATCGACCCGATGGACACGCTGGTCTTGCCGCGCATCCTGGCGCTGGTGGTGGCGCTGCCGCTGCTCACCTTCCTCGGCGATCTGATGGGACTCGCCGGCGGCGGCCTGATGGCCTTCGCCGTGCTCGGGCTCGACGCTTCCAACTATATCGACAAGCTGCGCGACGTGGTCGACTTCCAGCATTTCATGGCCGGCATGATCAAGGCGCCGTTCGCCGCGGTGATCATCGGCCTGGTCGGCTGTCTGGAGGGCCTCAAGGTCGAAGGCAGCGCCGAGTCGCTCGGCACGCATGTGACCAGCGCCGTGGTCAAGGCGATCTTCCTGGTGATAATTTTGGACGCCGTCTTCGCCATGTTCCTCTCGGGGATTGGGGTGTGATCGTCGACAACGGCCGAGAAGTTGTCATCCGCGTGCGCGGGCTCGCCAAGAGCTTCGGCAGCCATCAGATTTGGGACGGGCTCAATCTCGACGTCTATCGCGGCGAGATCCTCGCCATCGTCGGCGGCTCGGGCCAGGGCAAGTCGGTCTTGATGCGGGTTATCACCGGATTGGTGACGCCCGACGCCGGCGAGGTCGGATTGTTCGGGCAGAACACCAAGACGCTCTCGGCGCAAGACCGTCTCGACATCGAGAGCCGTTGGGGGATTCTTTTCCAGGACGGCGCGCTGTTCTCCTCGCTTACCGTGTTGCAGAACATCCAGGTGCCGATGCGCGAGCATCTGGAGCTGCCGCAGGCGATGATGGACGATCTCGCTTTCTTGAAGCTCTCCATGGTCGGGCT
>DATICH010000044.1:0-11824 GCA_035456885.1 Methyloceanibacter sp. | reverse complement strand
GATTTGGAAGCCGGGCTTGATCGAATTGCGGCGATAGATCATCAGATCGATCGGCGGCCCCACCGAGACATTCGAACGCATGGTCGAATCGAACGAGATCAGCGCGCATTTGGCGGCGTCGGTCAGGCTGGTGTCGTGGCGAATGATGCGATCGAGGATCGGCTTGCCATATTTCACCTCGCCGATCTGGAAATAGGTCGTATCGCCCATCGCCTCGATGAAATTGCCGGCGTCATAGACCAGGAACAACCTTAGCTGACCGGTCTTGAGCTGTCCGGCCAGGATGAACGAACCGGTGAAGTCAACGTCGTCCCGTTGCTGCAGATAGCCGCCGTCGGTCTTGTGCACTTCGCGCAGCGCGGCGCCCACCGCCCGCGCCGCCCCGAACATCGAGCTCACCGCGAACAAGTCGCGCTCGGGGTCCTCGGTGTTGAGCCATTCGCCGAGCAAGCTGACCACCCCTTGCGTGAGCGAGAGATTGCCGGCGGTAAGCAGCGCGAAGAAGCGCTCGCCCGGTTTCTCGAAGGTGAACATCTTGCGGAAGGTGGACACCCGGTCGATTCCCGCATTGGTGCGCGAGTCCGACGCGAGCACCACGCCCGCATCGAGCAGGATGCCAACGCAATAAGTCACGAGTCCTCCCTATTGGCTTTGCTGTTGTTGGCTGGGAAACCTGACCTCCACGCGCATGGTCTCGGTGCCGCCACCGCTGCGCACGCCGCGAATCGGCGAAGCCTCAGCATAATCGAGGCCGACCGCGGTGCGAATATAAGCGTCGGTGGCACAGGCGCGGTTGGTCGGGTCGAAGCCGACCCAGCCGAGATGATCGATCAGCGCTTCGGCCCAAGCGTGGCTTGCGGCATGCGCCTCATGGCCCGCGCCGTGGGTGAGATAGCCGCTCACATAGCGGGCCGGCACGCCGAGCTGGCGGCAAACTGCGCAGAAGATATGTGCGTGGTCCTGGCAGACCCCGGTCCCCTGCTCGAGCGCCTCCGCTCCGGTCGTGTGGACATGTGTCTCGCCCGGGCTGTAGGCGACCTGCTCGGCGATGGCGAGCATGATCTCGTGCAATGACTCGATCCTGTCGCGCTCCAGTCTCGCCGCAAAGTGCGCAGCGAAATCGGCGATCGAAGGCGCGACGACGGTATAAGGCGTCTCCCTGAGATAGAGGCCGAACGGCAGCTCGGACGGCGCCGTTCCCACCACGCCATTGGTGTCGCGCGTGCGCACCAGCCCGCTGACCCTGATCGACAGCTCCTCCATCGGGTGGGCAATCGTCAAGGTGTGGCAGCAATTGCCGTACTGGTCGTACCACTCATTCATAAGAGCGTCGGGGCAGGTCACCTTCCAGGTCTCGACTGCCTGGGTGCTGCCCGACAGCGGTGTCATGCGGAGATATTGCGTGCTGGAGTGCAATGGCTCCGTATAGGCGTAGGCGGTTGAATGCTCGACCCGAACCAGCATCGCTTAAGCCGCCCCAGCCATAACTATCGCCGTCGGCAGCATCAGGAAGTCTTCCTGAATCTGCACGCCGAGCGCGTTGTTCGATACGATGAAAGTCGACAAGAATTCATGCAGCCCGGCCTGCAGGATGCGATCGATGCGCCCATATTTGAGGGCGGAATAGGTCTGTCCGGTGAGTCTGCGGCACTCCAGCTCCTTCTTGCCGGCGAGGTCGTCGAGCGTGCCGATCAAAACGCCGTAGCAATGGTGCAGCGAGCGCGGCATGTCCTCGCGCAGGATCAGCAATTCGGCGACGCGCCAGGGATAAACGGTGTCGTGATAGACTTTGCGATAGGCGCGGAAGGCGCCGACCGAGCGCAATAGCGCGCCCCATTGGTAATAGTCGACGATGCCGCCGACCTGTTGGTCGTGCGGCAACAGCACGTGGTATTTCACGTCGAGGATGCGCGCTGTGTTGTCGGCACGCTCGATGAAGGTGCCGATCCTGATGAAGCGGAAGGCGTCGTCGTGCAGCATGGTGCCGAACACCACGCCCCTGAACAGGTGCGAGCGCTCCTTCACCCAATCGAAGAAGTCGCGGTAGCCCCAACGCTTGAGCCCCTGGATGTCGAGATTCTGCACCTCGAGCCAGGTGGAGTTGAGGCTCTCCCAGGCCTCGCTCGAGATCGAGGAGCGCTGGGCCCGGGCGTTCTCCCGGGCTTGGCGGATCAGCGACCAGATGCTGCCGCCGTTCTCGGGCTCGAGCGCCACATAGCGGATGATGGTCTCGTGAGTGAGCTCGTCGTAGAGGTCATGAAAGATCCCCGAGCCGGGCGCGATCGCGAGGATCGGTTCGAAGTGGAGCGCCTCCTTGTCTATGCTGGACGGCATCAGCGACATGCGGAAGCTGACGTCGAGCATGCGCGCGGTATTCTCCGCTCGCTCCATGTTGCGCGCCATCCAGAACAGGTTTTCCGCGCTCCGGCTCAGCATCAGTTGCGCTCCAGCACCCAGGTGTCCTTGGTGCCCCCGCCCTGACTCGAATTGACGACCAGCGAGCCCTTGACCAGGGCCACACGGGTGAGCCCCCCGGCGATCAGGCTGGTTTCCTTGCCGGAAAGCACGAAGGGACGCAGATCGACATGGCGCGGCACGATCTCGCCATCGACCAAGGTCGGCGCGGTTGAGAGCGCAAGCGTCGGCTGGGCGATGTAGTTCGCGGGGTTCTGTAGCACGCGCGCCTTGTAGGCTTCGCGCTCCGCGGCCGTCGAGGCGGGACCGATCAGCATGCCGTAGCCGCCGGAACCTTGCACCTCCTTGACCACCAAATTTTCCAGATTGTTGAGCACGTGCTGGCACTGTTTCGGATCGCGCAGCATATAAGTGTGGACGTTGTTCAATATCGCGTGCTCGCCGAGATAGAACTCGATCATGCGCGGCACGTAGCAATACATGGCTTTGTCATCGGCGACGCCGGTGCCGAGCGCGTTGGCGAGCGCGACCTTGCCGCTGCGCACCACGGAGAGCAGGCCGGGAACGCCGAGCAAGGACTTCGGGTCGAAGGCGAGCGGATCCATGAACGCATCGTCGACCCGGCGATAGATCACATCGACCTTGACCGGGCCCTCGGTGGTGCGCATCCACACATGACCGTCGCGCACGAACAGATCGCTGCCCTCGACCAGCTCGATGCCCATTTGCTCGGCGAGAAACACGTGCTCGAAATAGGCGCTGTTGTAGCGGCCGGGCGTCAACAGTACGACCACGGGATCGTCGGCGCCGCCGGGAGCGACCGCGCGCAAATTCTCCAACAGCCGCTCGGAATAATTTCCGACCGGCGAGACTCCCTGGGTATCGAACGCCTCCGGGAACAGGCGCATCATGATCTCGCGGTTCTCAAGCAGATAGGACACGCCTGACGGCGTCCGGACATTGTCCTCAAGCACGAAGAAATCGCGCTCGCCGGTGCGGATCAGGTCGATGCCGGCGATGTGGGCATAGACGCGGTTCGGTGGCTCGATGCCGTGCATTTCCGGCCGGTACGCCGTGTTGAGCAGCACGAACTCCGGCGGCACCAGCTCCGCCTTGATGATCTCCTGGTCGTGATAGATGTCGTAGAGAAAGGTGTTGATCGCCTTCACGCGCTGGATGCAGCCTCTCTCGACCAAGTCCCACTCGCTACGATCGATGATGCGGGGAATGAGGTCGAAGGGGATCAGCCGCTCGGTCGACCCGCCTTCCCCATAGACGGCAAAGGTGATGCCGAGGCGGCGGAAAATTTCCTCGGCCGCCTTCTGCTTGTCGACCAAGGACTCCATGGAAGTATTGTCGAGCAGCCGGGCAAAGTCGGCGAAGGCCGGTCGCACTTTGCCGTCGGGGCCGCGCATCTCGTCGAAAAATTTGTGAGGAAACGCCGGGACCGGCTCGGCCCGCGTCTCCACTTCGAGTCTCTCACTTTGCGGCAAGCGCGGCCGTCCTGATCCGTTAGCTGCTCGACCGCCCGCCTCGATGCGTTTCCCTAAGGCTTGGTTTTGCGGCCATCTTATGCCGGTGGCGTTTGAATGGGCAACGCTCTTCGTAGCCTATTTTTTCCTCAGACTTAAGCATTGCCGTCGCCGGCTATCAGGGCGAATCGTTGCAGCCAGAGCTCGATGGCACGCGGCCCGGGAGACCGCTCTGTCCGGAAAAAATGCTAAAAGCCCCGGGCAACCCTTCGCCCGGCCACCCTCCATGCTGGAAACCTTTCTCACCGCCTTTGCCACTTTCTTCGCGGTCATCGGGCCGGTGGACACCGCCGTGCTGCTCGGCTCGCTCACCCCCAACCTGACCCGAGCCGAGCGGCGGGCGATCGCCATCAAGGCGGTATTCATCGCCACGGTGATCATCCTGCTCTTCGTCCTGTTCGGCGGGCCGGTGCTGAAACAGCTTGGCGTCTCGCTGGCGGCGCTGCAGACCGCCGGCGGCATCATCCTGTTCTTGATTGCGCTCGAGATGATCTTGGCGCGGCGCCCGGGGGCCGCCACCGCGCTCTCGGTCAGGGAGAGCGAAGAGGCCGAGGACAAGGCCGAGGCGCATGCCGAGATTGCCGTGTTTCCCTTCGCCACGCCGCTAATCGCCGGCCCCGGCGCCATGACCTCGGCCATCGTGCTGGCCGCCGGCACGCGCGGCGATTTAGCGCTGCTCGGCGCCCTGATTGCGGCGATCCTCGCGGTGCTGCTCGTCACGCTCATTCTGTTTCTGCTGGCCCAGGAGGTGCATCAGCTGATCGGCGTGACCGCGCGCAAGGTCATCGTCCGCGTGTTCGGTATTCTGCTCGCCGCGCTGGCGGTGCAATCGATCTTCAACGGCCTTGCCGAGGCCAGAATTTTCGGCTGAGTTTTTGCGTCAGAGGAGAGGCCCATGCGTGTTGTGCAAATCAAGCAGCCGAACGCCCCCTTCGAACTGGTCGAGCGGCCGATGCCGGAGCCGGGGCCGCGCGAAGTGCGCGTCAAGGTCGAGGCTTGCGGCATCTGTTTTAGCGATTCGTATGTTGCCACCGGCGCCTTCCCCGGCGTGCGCTATCCGGCCGTGCCGGGACACGAGATCGCCGGCCGTATCGACAAGCTCGGTCCGGACGTCACCACCTGGCGCGAAGGACAACGAGTCGGCATTGGTTGGTTCGGCGGCGTGTGCTTCGTTTGCGACCGCTGCCGCCGCGGCGATTTCATCACCTGCCGCAATTTGCGCATTCCCGGCATCCACTATGACGGCGGCTATGCCGACTACATGATGGCGCCGATCGAAGCGCTGGCGGCGATTCCCGACGAGCTCGACTCGGTCGCCGCGGCGCCGCTGCTCTGCGCCGGCATTACCACCTTCAATGCGCTGCGCAATTCAGGCGCGAAGCCCGGCGATCTGGTGGCGATCCAAGGCATTGGCGGCCTCGGTCATCTTGCCGTGCAGTTCGCCGCCAAGATGGGCTTCCATACCGTGGCCATCGCCCGCGGCAAGGACAAGGCCAATCTCGCCCGCGAGCTCGGCGCGCATCGCTATATCGACAGCGAGACCGAGGACGCGGCGAAGGAGCTTGCCGCGCTCGGCGGCGCCAAGGTG
This sequence comes from Methyloceanibacter sp., assembly GCA_035456885.1. Taxonomy (GTDB): domain Bacteria; phylum Pseudomonadota; class Alphaproteobacteria; order Rhizobiales; family Methyloligellaceae; genus Methyloceanibacter. Next base: position 6,289 of record DATICH010000044.1, on the reverse strand, counting down.
ATCCTCACCACGGTGACGAGCGGCAAGGCGATGACGCCGCTGATCGACGGGCTTGGCATCGACGGCACTCTCTTGGTCGTGGGCGCATCGCCCGAGCCGATCGAGGTCAATCCGTTCCATATCCTCGGCCCGCGCACCGGTGTGCGCGGCTGGCCGTCTGGCACCTCGGTCGATTCTGAGGACACGCTACGCTTCAGCGCCATGACCGGAGTGGAGGCGAGGATCGAGACCTTCCTCCTCACCCAGGCACGAGAGGCTTACGAACGAATGCTGAGCGGCAAAGCGCGCTTCCGCGTCGTCATCGTGCCGTAGACCGCAAGGGGAAGTTGGCGATCGGTGTGCGCTAAGACTTCCTTTTCCCTTCTCCCTCGACATATTCACGGAGAGCCTGGTTGATGCGTGTTTGATAGCCCTTTCCTGATTTGGCGTGGGCCTTGAACCACTCGAGGACATCAGCGTCGAGGCGCAGTGTCAGCTGTTGTTTGATGGGTCGGTAAAACAGGCCACGCTTCGCCCCCGACCAATCACGAACCTCTGGGGCATCTGAAGTATCGATGGCGCTGTCAGGCATCGCAGCGAGGGATTTCAATTCCGCCCTCTGCTTACGTGTTAGCGGCTTAGAGGACTTCTTCTTCATAGGCCTTCCTCTCATGAGCGGTCGCCTTTCGGGCACTGATAATTCGGCCGACCTCGTCGTCGCCTTCGGGCCATGTGTGGACCACGAGCAACAAGACGGGTCCAACCTTGCCGATCGTGTTCCAGCGATCACCGTCGGGGTGTGGGTCCGGCTTTGACAGATGCAGTGGGTCGTCGAATACGGCTGCAGCTGTCTCAAACGACACGCTATGCTCGGCGCGGTTTCCCGCAGCCTTGTCCGGGTCCCACGTCCAGCGCATTTGTAGCTACAATTATGTAGTTACCGCAATCTGGGGCGTCAAGACGAAAAGCTAGCCCCTACTCGGCCGGCGCGTGGCGCGGCGCCTCATGCCCGCGAGGCTTCCGCGCGAATTTGCGCATCACCACGTAGAACACCGGGGTGAAGATCAGCCCGAAGAAGGTGACGCCCAGCATGCCGAAGAACACCGCCGTGCCGAGCGACTGACGCATCTCCGCGCCCGCGCCGGTGGCGATCACCAGCGGCAGCACGCCGAGAATGAAGGCGAACGAGGTCATCAGGATCGGCCGCAAGCGCACGCGCGCCGCCTCGGTCGCGGCCTGGAAGCGGTCCTCGCCCCGTTCCTCGTTCTGCTTGGCGAACTCGACGATCAGAATGGCGTTCTTCGCCGCCAGCGCGATCAGCACCACGAAGGCGACCTGGCCGAGAATGTTCACGTCCATGCCGCGCAGCAACAGTCCGCTCACCGCCGCGAGCAGGCACATCGGCACGATCAGGATCACCGCGAAGGGCAGGCTCCAGCTCTCATATTGCGCCGAGAGCAAGAGGAACACGAACACGACCGAAGCGAGAAAGATGTAGATCGTCTGATTGCCGGCGAGCTTCTCCTGATAGGCGATCTCGGTCCAGGAGAAGGCATAGCCGATCGGCAGATTCTCGGCCGCCAGGCGCTCCATCTCGGCAAGTCCGTAGCCGCTCGAATAGCCCGGCTTCACGCCGCCCTGAATCGCCGCGGCGGGATACACGTTGAAATGCTCCACCCGGTATGGCCCGGTGATGTTGCGGAACGAAGCGACCGAGGAGAGCGGCACCATCTCGCCGTCGGCGTTGCGCGTCTTCAGTTGGCCGATCGCGTGCAGGTCCTGGCGGAAGTCGCCATCGGCCTGCGCCGTGACCCGGTAGGTTCGGCCGAGAAAGTTGAAATCATTGACATATTGCGAGCCGACATAGACCTCCAGCGTCTGGAACACGTCGTCGACATTGACCCCAAGCATCTCCGCCCGCACGCGGTCGATATCGGCATAGACCTTCGGCGTTCGCGTATTGAAGGTGGTGAACACATTGGCGAACCCCGGAACTTGCGCCGCGGCGCCGACGATGCTCATCGCCACGCTCTCGAGCTCGGCCGGGTCGCCGCCATGCACGTCCTGCACTTCCATCTTGAATCCGCCGGTGGTGCCGATACCGCGCACCGGCGGCGGCGCCACGCTGACGATGAAGGCATCCTGGATCGCCGCGAACTTGGTGTTGAGCGCGAGAATCAGCGCCTGCGCGCTTTGGCCCTTCTCGGCGCGTTCCGCGAAATCGTTGAGCGGGGTGAACACCACCGCGGCGTTCGGCGCGGTGGTGAAGGTCGCGCCGTCGAGGCCGACGATCGGCACGGCATGAGCGATACCCGGCGTGTTGAGCACGATCTCGGTGACCTTGCGCGCCACCTCGTCGGTGCGCGCAAGCGAGGCGCCTGGCGGCAGCTGGATGATGTTGATGAGGTAGCCCTGGTCCTGCTGCGGAATGAAACCGGTTGGCGCCCTGACGAACTGATAGGCGGTAAGTCCAATCAGGGCGGCATAGGCGACCAGCATCACCGCGGAAAGGCGCACCAGCCTCCCGGTCAGCGCGCCGTAGCGCGACGAGACCCATTCGAAGCCCCGGTTGAACAGGTTGAAGAAGCCTCTGATCGGCCGGGTGAGCGGATTCTTTCCCGCATGGTCGGCCTCGTGCGGCTTGAACAGCAGCGCGCAGAGTGCCGGACTCAAAGTAAGCGAGACCAGCAGCGAGATGCCGGTCGCCGTGGCGATGGTGATGGCGAATTGACGGAAGAACTGCCCGGTAATGCCGGTGAGAAAGGCGGACGGAATGAACACCGCGCCCACCACCAAAGTCATGGCGATCAGGGCGCTGCCCACCTCGTCCATGGTGCGGTGCGCGGCTTCGCGCGGCGACATACCCTCGCGAATGTTGCGCTCGACATTCTCCACCACGACGATGGCGTCGTCGACCACGATGCCGATGGCGAGCACCAGGCCGAATAGCGAGAGATTGTTGAGCGAGAAGCCGAGCGCCGCCAGCATGGCAAAGGTGCCGATCAGCGACACCGGGATGGCGACTATGGGAATGACCGAGGCCCGCCAGGTCTGCAAGAACAGGACGATCACCACCACCACCAGCACCACGGCTTCCAGCATGGTGTGGATCACCGCCTCGACCGACTGCGAGATGAACTGCGTCGGGTTGTAAACGATGTCGTAGCGGAGCCCGTGCGGGAAGGACTTGGCGAGCTCCGCCATGGTGTTTTGCACCTGGGCTGCGGTTTCCAGTGCGTTCGAGCCCGGCCGCTGGAAAATGCCGAGCGGGATCGCCACCCGATCGTCGAGATAACCGCTGCGGTTATAGTCCGCGGCGCCAAGCTCCACCCGGCCGACGTCGCGAATGCGCACCACGCGCCCGTCGCCTTCCGACTTGACGATGATATTGCCGAACGCCTCGGTGTCCGAGAGGCGGCCCTGTGTTTCGACATTGAGCTGGAACGCGCCCGGCCTCGGCACCGGTGGCTGGTTGATGACCCCGGCGGCGACCTGTACGTTCTGTCCGCGCAAGGCCGCGACCACGTCGCTCGCTGTCAAATTGCGGAGGGCGAGCTTCTCCGGGTCGAGCCAGATGCGCATCGAATAGTCGCGAGCGCCGAAGATGGTGACATTGCCCACCCCGTCGATGCGGGAGAGCACGTCGCGCACGTGCAGCGTGGCGTAGTTCGAGATGTAGAGCAGGTCGCGCGAGTCGTCCGGCGAGCTCAGATGGATCACCATCATCAGATCGGGCGACTGCTTGTTGACCGTCACGCCGATGGCGCGCACCTCCTCCGGCAGGCGGGGTAGCGCCGTCGACACGCGGTTCTGCACTAGGACCTGCGCCGTATCGAGATTGGTACCGAGCTTGAAGGTCACCGCCAGCGACATGCTTCCGTCGCTGGTCGATTGCGAGGTCATGTACAGCATGTTGTCGACGCCGTTGATCTCCTGCTCGAGCGGCGTGGCGACGGTCTTGGCGACGATCTCGGCCGAGGCGCCCGGATAGGTCGCGGCGACGGTGATGGACGGAGGCGCAATCTCCGGATATTGCGCCACGGGCAGGCTGAGATAAGCCACGCCGCCGACCAAGACGATGAGGATCGAGATGACCGCCGCGAAGATCGGCCGGTCGATGAAGAAATGCGAGAGGTTCATGGATTGTTGGTCGCGGTCGGGGCCGGTGTCCCTTGGATCGGGCCCTGCTCCGGCGTCACTTTCTGCCCGGGTCGCGCGCGCAAGATCCCGTTGATGATGACCTCGTCGTCCGGGCTGATCCCGCTTCTCACGACTCGCAGATTGTCGTCGGTCACCGGGCCGAGCTCGACCGGTTTCGGCACCACCGTGCCGTCCGGGGTCACCGTGAACAAGAGCTTGACCGACTGATCGGTGACGACCGCCGCGTCCGGCACGAGCATGGTCGGCCTGAGCTGCGACATCGGCACGCGCACGCGCCCGAATTGGCCTGGCGTGATGAACAAATCCGGGTTGGGGAAGGCAGCGCGCACGCGGATGGTTCCCGATGAACGGTCATACTGATTGTCGACGAAGTCGATGTTGCCTTTCAGGGTCCAGGTCTTCTCGTCCATCAGCTGGCCCTGCACCTCGACCGCATTGTCGCGTGCGTTCTTGACCTCGCCCTTTTGTATTAGGCGCTTGTAGGTCATGCCGTCGCCTTCGCTGACATTGAACACCAGCCAGATCGGGTCCAGCGAAACAATGGTCGTAAGCAAAGTGGTGCCCCCGGCGCCGCTGGTCCCGCCCATGACCAGGTTGCCGACGCTGACCTCGTGGCGGCCGACCCGGCCCGACACGGGTGCGGTGACCGTCGTGTAGTCGAGATTGAGCTGGGCCTGATTGACCTCGGCAAGCGCCGCGTCGCGCGTCGCCGTGGCAATGCTCAGCTGGGCGACCCGCTCGTCATAGGTTTCCTTGGTCGCGTAGTCGTTCTTGCGGAGCTGTGCCGTGCGCTCGAGCTGAACCTTGGCGAGGTCGAGCTGGGCCTCGGACTGGGCGAGTTGCGCCTTGGCGGTCTCCAGCGCGAGCTCGAACGGACGCGGCTCGATGACGAACAAAAGATCGCCCTTCTTCACCAATTGGCCGTCGGTGAAATTGACGGATTCGAGATAGCCGCTCACCCGCGCCCTGATCTCGACCGATTCCCGCGCCTCGAACTGGCCGGTGAAGTCGCTCCACTCTTGCATCTCCTTGACGAGCGGCTTGGACACCGTGACGGCCGGCGGCGGCGGCCCGGCCGGGGTGCCGGTCTCGCTTTGCCAAAAGCCCCAATAGCGATAGGCGAGCGCCGCGACGGCAATGGCCAGGATCAGCACGAAGAGGCGCGTCAAGCCGCCTTCCATGCGCGACGCAGGTTTGGCAGGGGCTTCCGGTGCCGCCACGGGCTTGCCTTCAGGCGCCTTCAGCGCCGCGGGCTCCGCCTCGGCTACGCCCAAATCCTCTTCGGGCTCTTCGTCTCGGTCCCGGCCTTCGCCGGCGTTCCGGTTTCGCTTTTCCATCTGCCGCGTCTCAAGCAAGGGGGTAAGGGGCAACTTGTGGCGTGCCCTGGGGGTTGCAAGCCCCTGCGTCCGCGAACGCTACCCTAAAGACGCCAAGGGACGCGAGCCTCAAAACTTCGATAGCCCCAATGATTTGCCAACGTTTTGGGCCCCAAAGGCGCGTCAATTCAGCCTATCTCGCGGTAATTTGATCGGGCCCATAGCAAAGGCTGCCCCTGCTTCAATTCTAGCGGCTGACATAATCCCGTGGCATATCTTGGCGTTTGCAGAACGTCATTCCAGCCCAACAGGAGCCGAAAGCATCGCATATGGCACGTTGCCGCTCAGCCGTTACCCGGCGAGGGCTCTGCGCTTGGGCGCTCGGCGGAACTCTGTTCTTCCTGGCCGCATTGCCTCTGTGCGCCGCCGAAGAGAGCGCGGTCGCCAAGGCCGCCGCCTGGCGCATCGGCGATCATATGAGCCTCGCCGGCTTGCTTTATGCGCAAGGCGGCGAGCAGGCAAACGTCGATGAGTTGATCACCAGCGTCACGCCGCTGACCGACGCGATGAAAATCAAGATCAAGCCTTTCCCGCCCCGGGGCGCCACCCCGGTCGAGACCTATGCCGAGGTCATCCAATATCTCATCAAAGGGGATGGCGCTGAGGTGGGGCGGCAGATCGGCAAGGACTTTGGCAAATCGGCCGGCACCTTGTTCGAGATCGCCGTCAAATCCAATTTGCTGATCCTGCTCTACGAGCCCGGCAACGATCAGGGCATCGCCGACGTGCTCCAGTCCCGCTGCACCGAGATCGGGCTGCCGAACAATCTTTGG
>DATICH010000043.1:0-2267 GCA_035456885.1 Methyloceanibacter sp. | reverse complement strand
GCCAATTGGCAAACCATGCCGGTTGAAGGGCGTTGGCAGGCCCGAAGCGCAAATGCTAGCTTCCCCTGCAATTGAGCAAGCAGGCATGAGACGTGGCAACTCCGAAGCATAAGGCAGTTTCCCTGCGCCGGGAGCGCGCCAAGCGCGCGGGCGTGAAAACGCGAGTTCCGGAGCAGACCGGGTTTCCGGCGACGCGCATGCGGCGCAATCGGCGGAACTCGTGGTCGCGGCGGCTGGTGCGCGAGACGAGCGTCACGACCGACGACCTGATTTGGCCGATCTTCGTCATCGACGGAACCCGCGCCCGATCCGCCGTCGAGTCCATGCCCGGCGTGGAGCGGCTGTCGATCGACCTTGCTGTCCGGGCGGCGGAGGAGGCCGCCACCCTCGGGCTTCCGGCCATCGCATTGTTTCCCAACACCGATCCCTCGCTTCGTGACGAGCTGGCGAGCGAAGCGCTCAATCCGGGCAATCTTATTTGCCGCGCGGTGCGCGCCATCAAGAAGGCAGTGCCGGATCTCGGCATCATCTGCGATGTGGCGCTCGACCCCTACACTAGCCACGGCCATGACGGGCTTCTCACCGACGGCGAGATCGACAACGACCGCACGCTGGAGGTGCTGATCGAGCAGGCCCTGGTGCAGGCTGAGGCCGGCTGCGACATTCTTGCGCCGTCGGACATGATGGACGGGCGGATCGGGGCGATCAGGACCGCGCTCGAGGCCAACGGCTTCACCAATACCCAGCTGCTCGCCTATGCGACGAAATACGCCTCGGCGTTTTACGGGCCGTTCCGCGATGCGGTGGGGTCCTCGGCGACGTTGAAGGGCAACAAGCTCAGCTACCAGATGGACCCCGCAAACGGCGACGAAGCGCTGCGCGAGGTTGCGCTCGACATCGCCGAGGGGGCCGACATGGTGATGGTGAAGCCTGGGCTTGCCTATCTCGACATCGTCTGGCGGGTGAAGGAGGCCTTCAAGGTGCCGACCTTCGTCTATCAGGTCTCGGGCGAATATTCGATGCTGGCGGCGGCGGCGGAGCGCGGCTGGCTCGACCGGGAGCGGGTGATGATGGAGAGCCTACTCGCCTGCAAGCGCGCCGGCGCCGACGCGATCTTCACCTATTTCGCGCGCGAGGCAGCCAAGCTCATCAGGGGACAAGCTAGTTCGTGACCTTGACGGTCTTGAACACGACGCGCGCTTCTTTCTCCTTGTCGAAATTGTCGCCCGACAGGCCGAAGCGCCAATCGCCTTTAGGCGCCTGCCCGCGCAGCTCGCGCACCTTGGTGCCGTTGATATAGAAGGTCAGGTTGTTGCCCTCGGCCTTCACCCGCAAAGTGTTGGCCTCGCCGGGCGCGGTATTGATCGCCGGCGACTCGACATTGGCGGCGACGGTGCCAAGCCATTTGCCGTCCTGCTTGCGCGCAATCCAGAACGTGCCGTTGTTCAAGATGCCGAACTGGAAATAGGTGCGATTGTCCTCGCCCCAGAACAGGACGCCTGCGCCAAGCATCGCCTGCTCACCGTTCGGCCACACCGTCTCCGAGCAGATATCGGCATCCTTGACGGTGAAGGTGAGGTTCAGATTCGACTGCATGTCGTCCGGCGGCAGTTTGAAGACGAACAGTCCGTCCTTCACCTCGACGGTGTCTCGCAGCGGCCAACCGCCAGCGTCGTCGGCGAATTGATCCTCGAAAATGATCTCCCCGCCCTCGCAGGCGACGGCCGCCGCCGGCCAGAGGGGGCTGGCCGTCAGCAAGACGGCAGATCCAAACCACAGCAATGATTTCCGCATAGACCGTTCCCCGGTAGCTCGGTCTCAGCCTTCGCGGCAAGATTGTTAACGTGTCGGCCGCGGCTCGGCAACCGCCGCTCGCACGGCTGCGCAAAAAGGACGGCTGCTTATCTATGTCGCGTTGGCCGATATGCTTGCCCGGCATGCTTGTTTGGCAAGCCCTTCGACACCATCTAGCCCAGAGTTAGGCCCACTCGGGGATCGGAGATTTCGATGAACGAGCACACGCTTCCACCGCGCGCCGGCGGCAATTTCGCCGACCAACCGCACGTCTACGATCCGGTGACGCAACCGCAGCTGTTTCAAGGCGTGATCGGCAAGCGTTTCATCGCTTTCATTATCGATGCCGCCATCATCTTTTTCCTGACAGTACTCGCCTATGCTGCGGTCGCCGTGCTCGGCATCGTCACTTTGGGTCTCGCTTGGCTGCTGTTCGGCCTGGTCTTTCCCGCCGTCGGCCTCGGCTATAACGC
>DATICH010000042.1:0-7197 GCA_035456885.1 Methyloceanibacter sp. | reverse complement strand
CGCAAGTTCTCGCCGACATGGCGCTCGATGCGGAAGCCGCCACCGCGCTCGCTTTCCGGCTTGCGCGTGCCTTCGACGCCGGCGAGGACCAAGGCGAGACGGCCTATCAACGGCTGATGACGCCAGTGACGAAATATTGGGTGTGCAAAACCGCGCCGGCGCTGGTCGGCGAAGCGATGGAGTGCATGGGCGGTAATGGCTATGTGGAGGAGGGTGGCTTTCCGCTGCTCTACCGGGAGGTGCCGGTCAACGCGATCTGGGAAGGTTCTGGCAATGTCATGTGCCTCGACGTGCTGCGCGTGATCGACAAGGAGCCGGAAACGGTGGAGCGCGTCGTGGTCGAGCTTGAAGACGCCTCAGGCGGCGATGCGCGCCTCCGAGCTGCGGCCGAAAGCGTGCGGGGATTGCTGGTGGAATACGCGCGCGACCAGCGCGCCGCACGTATCCTGGTCGAGCGGCTTGCGGGACTGGCGGCGGCCGCGCTGCTCCTAGAGCATGCGCCGAAGGCCATCAGCGACGCGTTTCTCGCCACGCGGCTTACCGGCGGCTGGCGCAACACCTATGGTGCGGGTTCTGCGCACGCCGACACGCGCGCCATTCTCGCCCGCGCCGCGCCAAGTCCCGGCTGATACTCGGTTTTCAGTTCCGGTAAGGATGCGGCAGGGCATGCCATATCCGCGTTGCGAATCTTGCGTTATTCTCGCGGTGCTGGCCTACCGGTCTAACGGTAGGGCAATTCGAAGCATAGGAGAGCCACATGCGTAAGCTTGCGATTGCCTTGGGCGTGACGGCAGCGTTGGCGTTTGCGGGAGGCGTTGCGTGGAAAGCAGACGCTGCGACCTGGACTGGAACTCTCAATCTTCCCTCTGCGGCAAAGAACTATTCTCCGATCGAGAAGACGGCTTGCGGCGGTTGGGGGCGGCACTGCCCGCCAGGATACACTTGGCGTTGCGGTCCGCTCCGCTGCTGGTGCAGGCCTTGCTAGCTTGATCGTCAGAACCTCGTTCGAGGCCGCCGCGAACCGGCGGCCTCGTTGCTTTCGGCCGGAGGCCTGGACGTCCTGGTGGGTCGCGGGGCCCGGATTCCAATAGGTTACAGTTTACGGTTCGCAGCGAATCAACGAGACTCACCGGGCTGTCGGCAGGGGCCGGTCGGGCGGAGGCTGCGCCATGATGAGTTTGCCTTTTCTGTTGTTTGCCTGCGGGCTCGGGGCGGCGTGGCTCAGGCAGCGGGGGGCCGCGATGGGCTTTTGGGTCGCAGGCGTGGTGACGCTGCTGGTTCTCTTCCGCGTCCATATGAGTGACGTGCTCAACATCGCACTTTGAGCTTGGGGGACAAATGTGTCGAAGCTCCTCAACGCGCTGGGGCTGATCGCCGTTGACCTGGTGCTGGTGCTTGCGTTCGTCGATCAGCTTTGGCTCCACGATCTGCCGTGTCCGCTTTGCATCCTGCAACGGGCGGCCTTCATCGCCGCAGGCTTCGGGCTTGCACTCAATCTCCTGTTCGGCCCGAGGCCGAGTCATTACGGCGTGTTGATCTTGGGCGCGGCCGCGGGCGCGGCGCTGTCGATCCGCCAGATCCTGCTGCACATCGTTCCGGGCACCGGCGCGTACGGGAATCCGATGCTCGGGCTGCATCTCTACACTTGGGCCTTCCTGATCTTCGCCCTGATGATCGTCGGCACCGCGATCCTGCTGTTCAACGATCGCCAGTTCGGGCGCCCAGAACCTTGGTCGAGCCGGCTCAGTCCATTGCCGCTCACGGCGTTCGTGTTGTTCGCGCTGGTCGTAGTGGGCAATATCCTTTCGACCTTGCTGATCTGCGGCCTCGGTTTCTGTCCCGACAATCCGACGCAATATCTGCTGTTCGGCGGCGCGCCTGCCTAGAGGCTCACAGCCGCTTCAGCCGGTCGAGCGCGCCTTGCAGGATATAGGCCGCCGCCATGCGGTCGATCACTTCGGCGCGCCGCTTGCGTGATGCATCGGCCTCGATGAGATGACGCTCGACGGCGGCGGTCGAGAGCCGCTCGTCCCAGAAGGCAATCGGCACGGCGACCCGCGCGGCGAGATTGCGGGCGAAGGCGCGAGTCGATTGCGCCCGCGGCCCCTCCGAGCCGTCGAGATTGAGGGGCAATCCGATGACCAGGGCGCTGACTTGATTCTTTTCAATGACTTGTTGAATCCGGTTGGCGTCTTCTGTGAATTTGCTGCGCCGGATCGTATGGTAGGGCGTGGCGATCGAGCGCGTCACGTCGGACAGGGCGAGGCCGACGGTCTTGGTGCCGACGTCCAGCCCGAGCAGCCTCGCCTCCGGCGCGAGCAGCTTGGGCAGATCTTCGATCTCGACTAGAGGTGCTAAAGTCACGAGCGGCGCATCAAGGGGTGAAGTGCATGAAGATCACGTGGTTCGGCCATTCCTGTTTCCGCATCGATACCGGTGCCAGCAGCATCCTGATCGATCCCTTTCTCACCGGCAACGTCACTTTCGAGGAAGCTGGCATTCCCTTGCGCCAGGCGATCAAGGGCGTGACCCACGTGGCGCTCACCCACGGCCATGAAGATCATCTCGGAGACACCGTGCGCGTCTGCAAAGATACCGATGCGCAGCTGATCGCCGTGCATGAGCTTGCCACCTATCTCGCCGGGCGAGGAGTGGAGAAGGTCGATCCCGGCAATACCGGCGGCATGCTGTCCCACGACGATTTCGACCTCAGCTTCGTTCCGGCCTGGCATTCGGCTTCCAATATCGTCGACGGGCGCCCGGTCTATCTCGGCGCCTGCTGCGGGTTGGTAATTGCGCCCAACGGCGAGAAGACCGTCTACCATATGGGCGACACGGCAATCTTCTCGGACATGGGCCTGATCGCCGAGATCTACCGGCCGGAAATCGGCTTCGTGCCGATCGGCGATCGCTACACGATGGGCGCCAGGACGGCGGCGCTCGCCTGCAAGCGCTTTTTCGATTTCGAGCTGGTGGTCCCGTGCCATTACGGCACCTTTCCGGTGCTCGACCAGACCGCCGACAAGTTTGTCGCCGAGATGGCAGGCAATAATGTGCTGGTGCCCGAGGTCGGGGTGGCGTTCGAGGCGTGAAGCCACGTTGCCGCTTGGAGCCCAGGGTGCTAGACGAGCGCCAGAACCTTTGAGCCCATTCCCCCATGTCCGTCGACCGCGCCACCGTCCGCCGCATCGCCCGGCTCGCCCGCCTCGCCATTAGCGACGAGGAAGCGGCGCGGCTGGAGAAAGAGCTGTCCGGCATCCTCGACTGGGTGGCGCAGCTCGACGAGATCGACACCAGCAATGTCGAGCCGATGACGCGGGTCGCCGCCATGACCATGAAGAAACGCAAGGACGAGGTGACCGACGGTTTCTGCGCCGCGGACATTCTCAAGAACGCGCCGCAGGTCGATGACGGCTATTTCGTCGTGCCCAAGATCGTCGAATAGGCCCTGACGTCCGTGTCCAAGCTGACCGACCTCACTATTGCCGAAGCGCGAGAGGGCTTGCGCAAGAAGTCCCTCTCGGCGCGCGAGCTGGCGCAGGCGCATGTCGCGGCGATCGAGTCCGCCAACCAGGCGCTCAACGCCTATGTGCTGCCGACACCCGAGCGCGCGCTGACCATGGCCGAGGCAAGCGACGCGCGTTTGAAGAAAGGCGAGGGGGGTGCGCTGGAAGGCATTCCGCTCGGCATCAAGGATTTGTTCTGCACCAAGGATGTGCGGACCACGGCCTGCTCGCACATTCTCCACGGCTTCACCCCGACTTACGAGTCGACGGTAACCGCCAATCTCTGGGCTGAAGGCGCGGTGATGCTCGGCAAGCTCAACAATGATGAGTTCGCCATGGGCTCGTCGAACGAGACGAGCTATTACGGCCCGGTCGTCAATCCCTGGCAGCGCAAGGGCTCGAACGCCAAGCTCGTGCCCGGCGGCTCGTCGGGCGGATCGTCCGCGGCGGTGGCGGCGCGGCTTTGCCTGGGCGCAACCGCCACCGACACGGGCGGTTCGATCCGCCAGCCCGCGGCGGTGACCGGCACGGTCGGCATCAAGCCGACTTACGGCCGCTGCTCGCGCTGGGGCATCGTCGCCTTCGCCTCTTCGCTCGACCAGGCCGGGCCGATCGCCCGCAGCGTGGAGGACGCGGCGATCCTGCTCGGCGCAATGGCGAGCCATGATCCGAAAGACACCACCAGCGTCGACCTTCCCGTGCCGGATTATGCGGCCGCGGTGGGGCAGGGGGTGAAGGGTCTCACCATCGGCATTCCCAAGGAATATCGCGTTGCCGGCATGGCGCCCGAGATCGAGGCGCTCTGGCAGCAGGGTGTGGAGTGGCTGAAGGCCGCCGGCGCCAGGATCAAGGAGGTCAGCCTGCCGCATACTAAATATGCGCTGCCGTCTTATTACATTGTCGCGCCGGCGGAGGCGTCTTCCAATCTCGCCCGCTATGACGGCGTGCGCTACGGCTTGCGCGAGAAGGGCTCAGACGTCATTTCGATGTATGAGAACACGCGCGCCGCCGGCTTCGGCCAGGAGGTAAAGCGCCGCATCCTAATCGGCACCTATGTGCTGTCGGCGGGCTATTACGACGCCTATTATCTGAAGGCGCAGAAGGTGCGGAGCTTGATCAAGCGCGACTTCGATGCCGCCTTCGAGACGGTCGATGCGATCCTGACCCCGACTACGCCAGGTCCCGCCTTCGCGCTCGGCGAAAAATCGGGAGACCCGGTCGAGATGTATCTCAACGACATTTTCACGGTGACGGTGAATATGGCGGGGCTGCCGGGCATGAGCGTGCCGGCTGGGCTGTCCTCGGAAGGGACGCCGCTCGGGCTTCAGCTGATCGGTAAGCCTTTTGACGAGGAGACGCTGTTCCGGGCCGGCCGCGTAATCGAAGAGGCTGCGGGACCGCTGTTCAAGCCGCAAGATTGGTGGAGCAAAGCCGCATGACCGCGCAGTCGTCCAAACGCCAACTTGTCTCGTCGCGGAGCCCCTATGAGCCGATCGTCGGATTCTCCCGCGCCGTGCGTGTCGGCAATATCGTGGCGGTCGCCGGCACGACAGCCGGTTCCGGCGGCAAACCGGTGGCCATCGGCGATCCGGCGGCGCAGACCCGCGCCATACTCGAGACGATCGAACAAGCCTTGGCGGAGGCTGGCGCGAGCCTCAAAGATGTGGTCCGCACGCGCGTCTATCTCACCGATATCGCCCATTGGGAGGCCGTTGGGCGGGTGCATGGCGAGTTTTTCGGCGAGATCCGACCCGCCAACTCTATGTTTCAAGTCACGGCGTTCGTCAGGCCGGAATGGCTGGTGGAAATAGAAGTCGACGCGGTCGTCTCCGGTTAGAGGATCAAGCTATGGCGCCACGCAAAGCGGAAAACTGCACAAACATGGAGGAGGTGCGGGAGGAGATCGACCGCATCGACTTGGCGCTGGTCGATCTGATCGGCGAGCGATTCAGCTTCGTCGATCGCGCTTGGCAACTCAAACAGTCGCCGGCGGAGGCGCGGGTGCCGTGGCGTATTCAGCAGGTGATCGACAGGGTCCGCGCCCGCGCCACCGAGCACGGCATTCCGCCGGCGCTCGCCGAGGCGCTGTGGCGGCAGATGATCGGCTGGTTCATCCAATATGAGGAGGAGAAGCTCCAGCAGCACGACGAGGACCAGGCGTAAGTGGAGCGGAAGACCGAAAAGACCAATCTGATCGAGGGCGAGACCGGTCCCTGGGAAATGGTGATCGGTATGGAGGTGCATGCGCAAGTCACCTCCAACGCCAAGCTGTTCTCCGGCGCCTCGACCGAATTCGGCGGCGAGCCGAACAGCCATGTGAGCCTGGTCGACGCCGCGATGCCCGGCATGCTGCCGGTGATTAATGAAGGCTGCATCGCGCAAGCCATCCGCACCGGACTCGGGCTGAAGGCCAAAATCAATCTCGACTCGATCTTCGACCGGAAGAACTATTTCTATCCCGACCTGCCGCAGGGCTATCAGATCAGCCAGTACAAGAACCCGATCGTCGGCGAAGGCGAGGTGATCGTCGATCTCCTGGACGGCGAGCGGGTCATGGTCGGTATCGAGCGGCTGCATCTCGAGCAGGATGCGGGCAAGAGCCTGCACGACCAGCACCCGCAATATTCCTATGTCGACCTCAATCGCTCCGGCGTGGCACTGATGGAGATCGTGTCGAAGCCGGACCTGCGTTCCTCCGAGCAGGCCAAAGCTTTCCTCAGCAAGATGAGGACCATTCTGCGCTATCTCGGCACCTGCGACGGCAATATGGAGCAGGGATCATTGCGCGCCGACATCAACGTGTCGGTGCGACGTCCCGGAGAGCCGCTCGGTACGCGCTGTGAGATCAAGAACGTCAATTCGATCCGCTTCATTGGCCAGGCGATCGAATATGAGGCGCGCCGCCAAATTGAGATCCTGGAGGAAGGCGGCACGATCGAGCAGGAAACACGGCTGTTCGACGCCAAGACTGGCGAGACGCGCTCGATGCGCTCCAAGGAGGAGGCGCACGATTACCGCTATTTCCCCGACCCGGACCTCCTGCCGCTCGAGTTGACGCAAGATTATGTCGAGCGACTCGCGCACGATCTGCCGGAGCTTCCCGACCATAAGCGCGCGCGCTTCATCGCCGACTACGGCTTGAGCCCCTACGATGCCGACGTGCTGATCGCCGAGAAAGAATCGGCCGATTATTTCGAGTCGGTCGCCAAGGGGCGCGACGCCAAACAGGCGGCGAACTGGGTCATCAACGAACTGTTCGGACGCCTCAACAAAGAGGGGCGTGACATCGTCGACAGTCCGGTCAGCGCCGAACAGCTCGGCGCGGTCCTGGACCTCATCAAGGCGGGGACCATCTCCGGCAAGATCGCCAAGGACGTGTTCGACATCGTCTGGGCGGAGGGCGGCGAGCCGGCGGCCATCGTCGAGGCGCGCGGCCTGAAGCAGGTCACCGATATGGGCGCCATCGAGCAGGCCGTCGATCAAGTAATCGCCGCCAATCCGGAGAAAGCCGAGCAAGCCAAGACCAAGCCCAATCTCGCCGGCTGGTTCGTCGGCCAGGTGATGAAGGCGACGGGCGGCAAGGCCAGCCCGCAAGCCGTCAACGACCTGGTGAAGAAGAAGCTCGGCATCGGATGAGCCACGCGATCCGGGTGCACGACTATGGCGGGCCCGACGTGCTCCGATGGGAGGA
>DATICH010000041.1:0-7445 GCA_035456885.1 Methyloceanibacter sp. | reverse complement strand
AAGCGCTGGGCTCACCCTGCTCAAAGGCGATCTCCGCGGGGTGGTGCGCGGGGTGAAGCTCGCCCGCGCCACCATGCGCAACATCAAGCAGAACCTGTTCTTCGCCTTCGTCTATAACGCGCTCGGCGTGCCGGTCGCCGCGGGCGTGCTCTATCCCTTCTTCGGCATTCTGCTGTCGCCGATCATCGCCGCCGCCGCCATGAGCCTGTCGTCGGTCTCCGTGGTCGGCAACGCGCTCCGCCTCCGCAACGTCGATCTGGATTGAATTTATTCAACCACTCGGTTGACAATTTCCGCGCGCGGCGTTATTAAACCGTATGGTTGAACAACAAACCGCTCATCTCGACGCCGTATTCCATGCCCTGTCGGACCCCACCCGCAGGGCCATTCTCCAGCGCCTAGCGCAGGGGGAACGCAGCATCGGCGAGCTCGCCTCCCCATTCCACATGACCTTCGCCGGCGCATCCAAGCACATCAAGGCGCTGGAGAATGCCGGACTGGTGCGGCGGCGGGTCGAGGGCCGCAGCCATCTCTGCCGCCTCGAACCGCAGCGCCTCGCCGAAGCTTATGACTGGCTCGGACACTACGAGCGCTTCTGGATCATGCGGCTCGACGATTTGGAGAGAGAATTGCGCAAGGCCGACAAAAAATCGAAGAGGAGCAAGCGATGAACGAGTATGGCGTCGTCACTCACCCCGACACTGTGCGGCTTGAGCGTCTATTGCCTGGGCCGATCGAACGCGTCTGGGACTATCTCACCGACTCGAAGAAGCGCGGCAAGTGGCTCGCGTCCGGTCCGATGGATTTGCGCGTCGGCGGCAAGGTCGAGCTCACCTGGCATCACGCCGACCTCTCGGCCGAAAAGATCGCGCCGGAAAAGTTCCGGAAATATGACGGCCATGTGATGACCGGCCAGATCACCGCCTGCGATCCCCCTCACCTCTTGAGCTACACCTTCGGCGACTCCGGCGAAGTCACCTTCGAGCTAACACCGAAAGGGAAAGATGTGCTGCTGGTGTTGACGCATCGCCGTCTCGCCGACCGCAAGACCATGGTCAGCGTCTCGACCGGCTGGCACAGCCATCTTGCCATTCTTACCGACTTGCTGGAGGGCAACGAGCCACGCCCCTTCTGGACCACCGTCACCAAGATGGAGGCGGAATACGAGAAGCGGATTCCGGGAGCCTAAGGCAGGATGCCGATATTACCGCCGGCCGGCGGGCCTGCTGTCGGAGCGGGCCCGCGCGGCAGGCGCGGCAGATAGGCCGACGCCGTCGCCAGCCTGCGCCACGTGGCAAATTCGTTCAGCGGCGAGCGCTCGATCAGCGCCAGCCCCACCGCCGCGAGGAATGGCAAACTCTGCACCAGCAGCACCGCGCTAAAGATCGAGATCTCGCGTACCTGGAGAAAATTGGTCAGGTAAAGCGTGAGCGAGCCGAGCAGGAGCAAGCCGCCGAGCACGCCCTCCCACAGCGCCGGGAAAGCCTGGCCCCAGCGCGATGCGCCGCCCTTCGCCGTGCGTATGAATGGCAAGCCGTCGCGCACCGCACCTTCCGCCACCGCGCGGCTCACGGTCAGCTGCAGCGCCATCGCGGACAGCGCGGCGCCGAGCGAGGCGAATAGCGGCGCCTGCACCCGCGCGCGGTAGAGCACCATGAAATGCAGCAAGGTGACGGCAAAGGTGGCGATTACGGGCAAGGTCAGCACCGCCTCCGGCACGGCGATGCCGAGGAACGCCACCAGCGGCATCCAGATCAGATTGAGGATGGCAATCAGAACGCCGAGCGCCTCGGCCCCGAGCCACGTCAGCCAGCCGAACAGATAGTGGCTGCGCTGCTGCGGCGTGAGCCGGCTGCCGCCCGGTAGGAAGGCGCGCCAATGCTTCCTAATCAACTGCACGCCGCCATAGGCCCAGCGATGCCGCTGCCGCTTATAGGCGGCAAAGTCGGAAGGCAGTAGCCCCCAGCCGTAGCGCGTCTGCGTGTAATGCGCCCGCCACCCGCGCGCGAGCAAGGAAAGCCCGAGATCACTGTCCTCGACGATCGTGTCGCTCGACCAGCCACCCGCGCTCATCAGCGCCTCGCGCCGGATCAGGCACATCGTGCCATGCACGATGATGGCATTGGCCTCGTTCCGCTCCACCATGCCGATATCGAAGAACCCGGCATATTCGCCGTTCATGGCCACTTGCGTGATGCGGCGCGTGCCATCGCGATGATCCTGCGGGGCCTGCACCAAACCGACGGCGGGATCGGCGAAGGCGGGAACGAGGTCCTTCAGCCAATCCGGCTGCACCACATAATCGGCGTCGAGCACGCCGATGATTTCGGCCTCCGGCGCAGTGTGCTCGAGCGCAAGCCTGAGCGCACCGGCCTTGAAGCCGGCCAGCTTGTCGGCGCGCACGAATTTGAAGCGCGGACCGAGCAATCGGCAGTGTTCCTCAATTGGCTCCCAGAACGCCGGGTCAGGCGTGTTGTTGATCACCACCACGCATTCGAGATTGGGCCAATCGAGCTGCGCCACGCTGTCGAGCGTTTGTCGCAGCATCTCCGGCGGCTCGCGATAGGCGGGAATATGAATCGAGACGAACGGTACGCGCTCCGGGAGGGTCGCCCCCGGCGCGAGCAAACGCCGCGGCTTCCGCCCGAACACTATGGCGGCAAGCTCCTCGATGCGGCGCTGCATGATCATGATCAGCGGTACCAGCAGCCCAGCTCCGACCAGCATGGCGATCTGCGAGCCGAGGACGAAATAGTGGGTTGCCCAATAGTCGATCACATTGGCTGACCAGGCGCCGATCGCCTGCGCGGTGAGCGCCAGCACCCCGGCCTGCGCCGCCGTCACGCCCGGCATGGCGAAGATCGGGATCGAGAGCAGCAGCCCGATGGCGAGCGCCGCGACTAGGGTCGGCAGGAAATTCGGCGTTCCCACGGGACCCGAGAAGGCGAATTTCGGTTCGCGGTCGGCGTTGAACACGCCCCAATACGGTCCCACGCTTCCTTCGTTGGTCTTCCAAGGCTGGTCGAAGGCCTCGACGATCGAATAGTCGATCCCGATCGCATCGGCGCGCGCCACGAAGTCGCGCACCACCTCGGCCTGCGCCGTGGGACTAGGTACCGCGGCGTGACGATTGAGGCCGGCGCTCGGCCAGCCGAACTCGGCGATCACGATGCGCTTGCCGGGATAGGCCTGCCGCAGCCGCTCGTACACTTTGATGGCATGGTCGACGGCGGAACTCGCGGGCATGCCTTCCCAATAGGGCAAGATATGCACGGCGAGGAAGTCGACGGCGGAGACGAGTTCCGGATGATCGAGCCAGACGTCCCAGACCTCTGCCGTCGAGACCGGCACGCGCACACTGCGCTTTACCTGCTGAATCTTGGCGATGAGGTCCGCGACGTCTTCACGCAGATCGGTCTTGATCAGTCGGTTACGGTAAATCGTTTCGTTGCCGACGATGATGCCGTCGACATTGCGATGCTGTTTGGCGAGCTCGATGACACGCTCGATCTCTCTTTCATTGTGTTCTTTTCGGTCGTCGATCCAGGCACCAAGGGTAACGCGCAAGCCATATTCCGTCGCGAGACCCGGCACGAGCTCAAGCCCGCTATTCACGCTATAGGTCCTGACCGTACGGGTGTAGGGCGCGATCGCTTTGAGGTCCGAACGGATCTGCGCCTCGGTGGTGCTTTGGACTTCGGCGTCCTGTTTCGGGTTGATGGGCGAGAACGAAACCGAAGCGAGCACGCCGTTGGCGTTCGGCGGGGACACCCGCTCGTGCAAGAAAAGCCACACTGATGCATGCACCGCAGTCGCAAGAACGACCACAACGGCGATGAGGACGTTGCGCATTTTTCCAAAATCTCGACTAGAATTGGCCTGCCCTGTCCCCCTCGGCCGCCAAGCCGCAGAGAAATTCCGCAGTCCCTCCCCTAACTTTTTTTGTTGGAAGTAGTTCCGGTTATTCAATTGGGAATCGTTTTCGGTTTTGCCGCCGGCGCTACCGTAGCTTGGCTCGCGGCGGTGCTTTCTCCCTCTGGTGCGATCCAGCAGCCGTGGACGCGCGACGCGAGCCGGTCAGCCGCCTTCGGATCGAGTGGTCCCTGTTCAATCACGCAGCGAAACACCAGCTTCAGATGCTCCGAGGAGCAGTTGAAGCGGTCGTAAAGGTCGATGTAGCGGCGCGCGGTGTCGATATCGTCACGCCAGAGCAGACTAGCGATGCGACGTCCGGTCCAAACGCATTCGGCGGCGCCGGCAGAATTAGAAAGCTTGGCGGCGGCCTCCTTGAATTCGGCAATCGCCCGCGCGGCAGCCTCTTGCTCCGCCTTATCCTGCTCGGCTGCCTTCTGCTCGTTCTCCGACTTGCCCTCCTGCTTCTGCTCGCCTTGCGTCTGCTCCGAGGGCTTCTGATCGGACTCAGACTGCTGAGCGAAGGCGATGGCCGGCAAAAGGAGAACGGCGCTCGCCACGAGAGCGGCGGCCGGAAGGAGAGTGCAGCGCAGCATGGAAGGGGGCCCGACGGAAACTTTGGTCATTTTCCGCCGTTAGACCACGAGATTTTGGCAGCCCAACGGCAGATCGATTCAATATCATTTCGCGGGCGCACAAACCAGGGGGATCGGTGCAAGGATGGTTCCGAAGCTGCTATTCGTTGCAACCCCCGCACTTGAAGTCTCGCCATGCTCCGCTCCCTTGCCACCTTCGCGCTAATTGCCGGCGTCATCGCGACGGCCTGGTATGGCTTGGGAAGGCCGGTCCCCATGCCACCCTCGCCGCTTGGCTCCGGCGAGAAGCTAACGTGCTTGTCCTATGCCCCGTTCCACCCCGGACAGGCGCCGTTTGCCCCCGATCTCCGCATCCCCGACCGGCAGATCGAGGCAGATCTGTGGCGGCTCTCGAAGCAGACCCGTTGCGTCCGGACCTACTCCGCCAGAGGGCCCTACGCCCGCATCTCGAGGCTGGCGGAGCGGTTCGGCCTGCAGGTGTTGCAAGGCATCTGGCTCAACCGCAATCGCGCCGAGAACCGCCTCGAGATCGAGGCGGCGATCCGCCTGGCGCGTCGCCATCCGGACACCATCACGGCGCTGATCGTCGGCAACGAGACCTTACTCAGAGGCGAGCTCCCGCCCGAGACGATCAAGGCCCATCTGGAGGAGGTGGGCCGGCGCACGCACCTGCCCGTCACCTATGCCGATGTCTGGGAGTTTTGGCTCGAGGCGCCCGAGCTCGCCGGAGCCGTCGACTTCGTCACCATTCACATCCTCCCTTATTGGGAAGACGACTCGGTGCGAGTGGAAGAGGCTGTGGCCCATGTGCGGGAGGTGCGGGAGAAAGTAGCGGCGGCCTTCCCCGGCAAGGAGATCGTGATCGGTGAGGTGGGGTGGCCGAGCCGGGGCCGGATGCGCGAGGGCGCCCTTCCCTCACCTGTCAACCAAGCACGCTTTCTGAGCGGCATGGTCCAGCTGGCCGCGGCCGAAAACTGGAAGGTGAATATCGTCGAGGCCTTCGACCAGCCGTGGAAGCGTCTGTTGGAGGGGACCGCGGGCGGTAATTGGGGTCTCTATGACGGTGCGAGCCGCGAGCCGAAATTCCGCTTCGGCGAGCCCGTGTCGAACCATCCCGATTGGCGGTTGAAGGCGGGCCTTGGCATCGTCGCGGCATTCCTCGTCTGGCTCGCCTACTGGCGCGGCTGGCGCGACGGCGGGACGCACCAGACGTCTTGGCGGACCGACGCGGGCTATGCCGCAATCGCGCTGACTTCAGGCCTCGTGTTTGGGCTCGCAGCAGCCAACCTGCCGATCGAGGGCGAGATGCCGGCCGACCGGTTACGAGGCGCGCTCATGCTGGTTCTGGCGCTGGTCGTGCCCATGGCCTCTGCTTATGCGCTCGCGCGCGGCGACCGGCTCGAAGGCTTTGCCGAGGCGCTCGACCCAGACCATTGGCACGCCCGCGACGTAGTCGCCGTGACATTATCTCTGCTACTCGCCGCGACGGCCGTCGCCGCCATCCATGTCGCGCTCGGGCTCGTGTTCGATCCCCGCTACAAAGATTTTCCGCTTGCCGTGCTGACCGGTCCGGTGCTGGCGCTCGCCGTTCTGGCCGGCGCAAGCGGCAAGTCGAGTTCTCCTCCCGGAATCGCGGAGCGGACGGCGGCGGCCGTACTGGCGGGGTCCGGTCTGTTCATCGTCCTCAATGAAGGTATCGCCAATTGGCAGGCGCTGGTGTTCTCCGCCCTGCTCCTGATCCTGGCGCTCACTTGCCTCCGGGCGAAGGCCGCGCCAAGCTGAGCACGAGGAGCGCCGCGGCAAGCGCCGAGACGCGCGTGTTGTAAAGCACAAGACCAAGCAACGCGAAAACCACGCCGATGCCGAACGCCACCACGTTCGGCCGCCAGAGATTGATGCCGGCCGCGATCAGCGCCGTCCAGCCGAACACGCCGCGTCCGAACAGCAGGATCGCCGCCAGCCTGAACGTGCAAATGCGGCTTTGCTCGCCGCCCTCGCAGGCAAAGCCGAGTGCGCTGTTTTGGATGATGCCGTAGCGGAGGAATAGCGCGGCGCTCACTGCGGCGAGGCCGAGCACGCCAATTACAGTCAGGGCGCGCTTGGCGGGCAAAAACAGCCTTGGCGCGGCAGGTTGGCTCTTCGTGTTCGGCTCCATGGTGAAGCGCCTCTTAAGCCAAGAACGCGCAGGCGTCATCTGCCCGATGAGGAGGAGGAATGCCTCCGTCAGGGGGCAGCCTTCAGAGGCGCGCCGAGATCGGCCTTTTCTCCCTAGGCCTCCTTGCCCCAGGCAGGGGGCCAAATTTTAACCAATCCGCCTCTAGCCTTGCGGTCGAAGCAAAGCTCCCAAGCAAAGGCGTCAGCATGGCGAAGGCGAAGTTCCATAAAGCGCAGTGCGTGTTCGTGAAGCCGGTCGGCACCTGGGCCTATGTCGAGGCCGTCGTGCCGATTTGGGTGAAGGGCTGCGACGAGCCCATCAAGATCAGCTACGACTGCGGCATGGGGCGCGAATTCGCGCAGGATGAGCTTGAGGAGGAATCCGCAGCTCTCCACTTCAACGCCGCGAACGGCATCGGCGGGACTTGGCGCGTTTTGCGCGGTCAGAATCGCTGGAAGAGCGCCGAGCAATGCGGGCACCATCCGCATCCGGGCACCCATCCCATGGTCGTGACCACCGAGCGCGACTGGGGCGGCTGGCGCGTCCCCGGCGCCGAGTACGACCTCGACCCCTATCGCATCGAGCGCCAAGCCGAGATCATCGTGCGGGCGCCGATCTTCATGAAGCTCCTGGAGGAGTTTGTCGAATATGCGGACCAGGAGCCGGAGAATCTCAGCGAGGACTTGACCAAGCTCGCGCAAATCGCCCGCCGCGTTGTCAGCGAAGTCTCGAGCTAGCTCACATCCGCGCCAAAATTACCGGTCAGGACTTGGCATTCCGCG
>DATICH010000040.1:0-14338 GCA_035456885.1 Methyloceanibacter sp. | reverse complement strand
GTTTCGAGGGTCCGAAGCATATCGTGGCATTTCTCGGCCTCAGCTTTGGCATTTTGCTCACCTCCGCTGACCTCTCTCCCGTAACTGCCGTCAGCCCAGCCGCGATAGCGATGACCTTTGCGGCACTCTTTTGCTCACTGCTGATTATCATCCTTCTCGTCTTCGTGCTCATGACCTCAGTCTGGCCGGCGATCTTGCCGGCGGACGCATCGGCAGGGCGCGGCCGTTCCGCGCGCCGCATCATTCGGCGAGCATGGCGGCGCTGGTCGGCGGCGGCATACGTCCGCGACCCGGCGAAGCGGCGCTCGCTCATCTCGGCGTGCTGTTCCTCGACGAAAGCCTTGAGCTACCGCGGCGAAACCCTGCGCTGCGCCCAGGAAGCGGCCTGAAATCTAGGGCTAAAGCCTTTCTCAAGCATTCTCTGCTTGGTTTCGCGCAAGAAATGCCGGACACCCTCCGGCTACAACAGGCGTCGGCGTGAAGCGTAAGCAACCAGAGTCGGCCGCGGGAAGCGCCCAGCGCGTGGCCTTGCTCGCCCGTTTTGGACGAGCCTGGCGACGCTGGTCCGGTGCTGACGCCACGGAGAACGCGGCGCTCGAAACGCTCAAAGACCTGCAATGGGAATTGCGCGAGCGCGAAGCGCGCTATCGCGAGTTGGCGCTCGCCCGCGACCGCGACCAAGCAATGGAGGCGAGCAAGGCCAAGTCCCGCTTCCTCGCCTCGATGAGTCACGAGATCAGGACGCCGATGAACGGCATTCTCGGCATGACCGGGCTCCTGCTCGACACCGATCTCACGCCGGAGCAGCGCACCTATGCGCGGGCAATCTCCACCTCGGCGCAGACCTTGCTCGCGTTGATCGACGAAGTGCTCGATATCTCCAAGATCGAGGCGGGCAAGATCGAACTCAAACCTGCGCCGTTCGAGGTCGCCGACGCGGCGCAGGGGGTGATCGAGCTGCTTGCGCCCCGCGCACGCGACAAGGGTTTGGAGATCGGCTGGCTTGCCGCGCCCGACCTGCCGAGCACGGTGATCGGCGATGAGTTGCGCGTGCGGCAGATCCTGATGAACCTGATGGGCAATGCCATCAATTTCACTGAAACCGGCGGGGTCGCCCTGACCGTACAACCTCTGCCCGAGGTCGAGCCCGGAACGGACCGTATCATGATCCGTTTTGCCGTGCGCGATACCGGTCCAGGGGTAGCACCCGAGGCGGTCGAACGCATTTTCGCCGAGTTCGAGCAGGCCGAGCCCGGGTCGGCGCGCCGGCACGGCGGTACCGGTCTCGGGCTTGCCATCTCGAAACGGCTGGTGGACGAGATGGGCGGACATATCGGCGTAGCGAGCATGCCGGGGGCTGGCGCCATTTTCACCGTCGATTTGCCGTTTGTCACCTTCCCCGGTGTCGTTTCGCTCGACGCGTCTTGGCCGAAGCCCGTGGCGAGGGAGAAGGTTTTGCTCGTACTCGACGGTGCCGTCGAAACCAGCCTGATTGCCGATCAACTTGCGGCGATGGGAGCCTGCGTCATAAGTGCACGGCTCGAGGACGCCGAACGCATGGCCGCGCAGGACGCGGCCCGGGGCAATCCCTTCACGATCCTGCTGACCGATCGCGCCGGAGTTCGGACCGGCGCGGCGCGGCTCCTGCCTCGTCTCGCCCGAGAGAACAGCGCGCGCGCCGTGGTACTGATCGATCCCGCCGATCGCGGCGAGATTGCCAGCTTCCGCGCGGCCGGCTTCGGCTTCTACTTGGTCCGTCCGGTCAGGCCGCTCTCGCTGCTGACTCTGCTCTTCGCCGAGATCGACAAGATGCGGGGCCAGACAGCTGAGCGCGAGTCATCTGCTCTGCGACCAGATGTTCCGGAAGGACTTGCCCCGGCGGCGGGCGCTTCCGTGCTGCTAGCCGAGGACAACGACATCAACGCGCTGCTGGCGCGAGCAATGTTGGAGAAATCTGGCGCGCGCGTGCTTCGCGTTACGAAGGGAGCGGACGCCGTTGCCAAGGTCCGCGCTCAGCTTGCCGAGTTCGAAGGCAAAGGTTTCGATTTCATCCTGATGGATATCCACATGCCCGACATGGATGGGATCGAGGCGGCGCGGCGCATCCGAACCCTCTACCCCGAGGGAGCGCGGCCGGCCGAGGCACGGCCGGTGATCGTCGCCTTGACCGCCAACGCATATGCCGAAGACCGCGCCGTCTATCTCGATGCCGGGCTCGACGACTACCTGGCCAAACCCTTCGAGAAGGCCGACTTGGCCGCGCTTTTCGCGCGCTGGAGCGGAGAAAAGGATGGCGGTCAAGTTGGGCGCGGCGCGGCCTGAGCGCGGGTCGGCGCATTTCGAAGTTGTGCGCTTTCCCCAGACTGTCACATCAAGTTCGAATTGGTTTGCTAACCGGCCGTTGTTGTGGCCGAATCGGGTGCCCGCGAGCGGGAGTTGCATTGATCCGCCTGCGGCATGCCGGGGGGCCCGCTTGCGCCGATGAAACCGAATTCAGGACGGTTTGCAGGCAGAATTCGCGGTAGGGCGATGTTTCCAGGATTGTCGTTCAGGCCGGGCCAGGGCGGGCTGCCGCTCAAGGGGCGTAGACGATTCGCGGTCGGTCCCTTCGGGCGGTTCCAGCCACCAAAGATTTACGGTCGCATCGGCTCACTCGAAGTGCGGCTGGCCCGCAAGAAGAGCGAGATCCGGCGGGCGCAGCGACTCCGCTACAAAGTATTCTACGAGGAAATGTCGGCCACGCCGGGGGCGCTCGCCATGCTATCGCGGCGCGACGAGGACGCCTTCGACCCGATCTTCGACCACCTTCTCGTCCTCGACCGGGGCGAGCCGAGCGACGGGCGCCGCTGGCGGCGCTCGAAGGTGGTCGGTACCTATCGCGTGCTGCGCCAGGAGGTCGCCGATCTCTATGACGGCTTCTATACGCAGGGCGAGTACGACATCGCGCCCTTGGTCGGCGCGCGCCCGGATTACCGGTTCATGGAGCTTGGCCGATCTTGCGTGCTCAAGCCCTATCGCAACAAGCGGACGGTCGAGCTGCTGTGGCAAGGCGTGTGGTCCTATGTTCGTGAGCACGGCGTCGACGTCATGATCGGCTGCGCGAGCTTCGAGGGCGTCGATCCATCCAAGCACGCGGAAGCGCTGAGCTTCCTGCACCACACCGCGCTCGCGCCGGAAGAGTGGCGGGTCAGGGCGCACGAGCATTTGCGTATCGACATGAATATGATTCCGGCCGAGGCAATCTCCCAACGCACCGCGCTCAAAGCGCTGCCGCCTCTGATCAAGGGCTATCTCAGGCTCGGCGCCTATATCGGCGACGGCGCGGTGATCGATCATCAATTTGGCACCACCGATGTGCTTATCATCCTACCAGTGGAAGCGATCAGGACGAGGTATTTCGCCCATTTCGGCACACCCGACGAGCTCGTTTCCCCGGTGGTGTCCGAATACGCACCGCTTAACTGAAATCAGAAATCTCCGGCTTCCGGCTTCTGTTTGACGCACGCTAGGTGCGTCCCTAGATTCACCCGGCCATGCGTCACACCGACCCCAGCGAGGCGAAAGCCGCGGCGGAGGCCGCCCTCGGCTTGCGTCAACTCAACGAGCGCTCTCGCGAGATCTTCAAGCGCATCGTCGAGACCTATCTCGCCACCGGCGAACCGGTCGGCTCGCGCAATCTCAGCCGCGCCTTGCCGATGACCTTGTCGCCCGCCTCAGTCCGCAACGTGATGTCGGACCTCGAAGGACTCGGTCTCATCTATGCGCCGCATACGAGCGCGGGCAGGCTGCCCACCTTGACGGGCTTGCGCCTGTTCATCGACGGCCTGCTCGAGCTCGGCGATATCAGCGGCGAGGAGCGTAGCCAGATCGAAAGCCGCATAGCGGGTAGCGGCCGGCACCGGGCGATTGAGGACCTGCTCGGCGAGGCAGGCGAGATGCTCTCCGGTCTCTCGCGCTGCGCCGGCGTCGTGCTCGTCGACAAGCAGAGCAAGCGGCTGAAGCAGGTCGAGTTCGTGCATCTCGGACAAGGCCGGGCGCTTGCCGTCCTGGTCGGCGACGATGGCGATGTCGAGAACCGGATTATCGCCTTGCCGGAGGGTTTGCCGCTCTCCTCTCTGCAAGAGGCCTCAAACTACATCAATGCCCGTATCGGGGGCCTTACCCTGACCGAGGCGCGGGCGCGGATCGAGAATGAGATCGATGAACGGCGCGCGCAGCTCGACGAGCTGACCGCCAGCATCGTCACCGAGGGCTTGGCGACGTGGTCGGGCGACGAAGCGGACCGCAAGTCCCTGATCGTATGCGGCCGCGCGCATCTGCTCGAGGACGTGAAAGTCATGGAGGATCTTGAGCGGGTGCGTCTCCTGTTCGAGGACCTCGATACCAAGACGGACCTGATTCAGTTGCTGGGCCTCGCCGAACGCGCCGAAGGGGTTCGCATCTTCATCGGCTCGGAGAACAAGCTGTTCTCGCTTTCGGGCTCGGCCCTGATCGTCTCGCCCTTCAAGGACACCGAGCAGAAGATCGTCGGCGTGCTCGGCGTGATTGGACCCACACGGCTCAACTACGCGCGCATCATCCCCATGGTGGACTACACCGCGAAACTGCTCGGACGCCTTGTCCCTTGATTTTTGCCGCTTTCCGGTCGATATCCCCTGAATTCCCTGGTGAAACCTTCGCCGAGGCTAGAAATGCCCGACGACAAGACCGATCCGCGTGAGGCCAACGAGGATCCGGCGAAAGACGCCGATGCGGCCAAGGCCGCGACGCCGAAGCAGATGCCCGAGCCTGCGGCCGATCTCGACGCCTTGCTCGCCGAGAATGCCGAGCTGCGCGACAAGCTGCTCAGGACCATGGCCGACATGGAAAACCTGCGCCGCCGCACCGAGCGGGAGAAGACTGACACCGCGCGCTATTCGATCTCCAATTTTGCCCGCGACGTGCTGACGGTCGGCGACAATCTGAAGCGCACTGTCGATCATGTGCCGGCCGAGGCCGCCGCCGCCGATCCGGCGCTCAAGAGTTTCCTCGAAGGCGTCGAGCTGACCGAGCGCGAGCTTTTGAATGTGCTGGAGCGGCACGGCGTGACCCGTATCGAGCCGCTCGGCCAGCGCTTCGACCCGAATTGCCACCAGGCCATGTATGAGGTTCCCGACCCCAGCGTGCCGGAGGGCACCGTGGTCGACGTGATGCAAGCCGGCTACACGATCGGCGATCGCTGCCTCAGGCCCGCGCTGGTCGCCGTGGCCAAAGGCGGGGCCAAGCCTGCGAAGTCGCAGCCGCAAG
The DNA here is from genome assembly GCA_035456885.1 of Methyloceanibacter sp. GTDB lineage: Bacteria > Pseudomonadota > Alphaproteobacteria > Rhizobiales > Methyloligellaceae > Methyloceanibacter. Next base: position 9,052 of record DATICH010000040.1, on the reverse strand, counting down.
ACGATCAGGGCGACAACGGCGCCGGTCCCCGCAGGCCTGCCAATGACGACTTCCCGGATCCGGCGGGGTCCCGCGACTGATTTCGAAATCATCTTGGCGACGTCACCCGGCGCAAAGTCAGATTGAACCGTCCGCCTTCGGCGAGAAGATCGGACGTGCCGGGCAAGATGCGGTCGATGCCGTGGAAGGCGAGCCGGTCGGCGCCGCCGAGCACGACGACATCGCCCGACTTGAGCTCGAATTTCTGCGTGGCGTCTTTCCGCGTGGTGCCGCCGACGCGGAACACGCCCGTATCTCCGAGCGACACGGACAAAACCGGCGCGGCGAAATCCTCCTCGTCCTTGTCCTGATGCAGGCCCATCTTGGCGTCGCCCACGTAATGGTTGATGAGACAGGCTTCGGGCGGCAACCGGTAGTCAGCGAGATTCTCCCAGAGGCCGAGCAGCATTTGCGGCATCTTCGGCCAAGGCTTCCCGGTCACGGGATGCGTCGCCTGGTAGCGGTAGCCCCCCTCCTTGTCGGTGACCCAGCCGAGCGGCCCGCAATTCGTCATCCGGACCGACATCGGCTTGCCCGAGCGCGGCATGGTGGGCGTGAACAGCGGCACTACGGCAATGACGCGCCGGATCTCGGCCAGCAGCGCCACTTGCGCCCCATGATCCAGCGCTTGCGGAAAATATTGCATGCCGCCTTTGCTCCACCTCAACCCTGCCTTACCTTTTGCATATAGCGCATCGGGGGAGAATGAGGAGAAAGGCGCGTGGCGGCCCAGGCACAGGAGGCAAATCCGGACAGGTACGCGCATCCTCGCGACCCTGATGAATATCATCGGCTGCGCGAGCAGGCGCTGCTGTGGCAGCGGGCGAGCGAGGAGCTGCTCGATCGCATCGGCTTGAAGTCCGGTATGAGCTGCCTCGATGTCGGCGCGGGTCCGGGCGCGGTGATGCGGCTGATGGCCGATCGCGTCGGCCCGCAAGGTCGGGTCACAGGCGTCGAGATCGACGGCGCGCTCGGCGCGCAAGCACTGGCCGATCTTCGGGCGCAAGGTGGAGCCGTGTTCGAGCTGGTCACCGCCGACGTCGACGCGCTGAATGAAGTGCCCGGCGCGCCGTTCGATCTTACTTATTGCCGGCTGTTTCTCATGCACATGCCCGATCCGGTCGCGATCCTGGAGAAGATGCTGCATTGGACCAAGCCGGGTGGCACGGTGGCGGTGCAGGAATTCGATTTCGGCGCCATCGCGGTCGAGCCGCTTTGTCCGCCCATGGCCGAGTTCAATCGTTTGTTCGAAGGCGTGTTCAGGGGGCATGGCCGCAATCTGCGGGCGGGTCGCCAGCTGCCGGCGCAATTCGAGGCGGCGGGGCTTGGGAGCCCCGACGGCACCAATGCCGAGGCGAAATTCCTGCCGCTCAAGGACATCGGCCAGATGTTGATCGGCGTGTACCAAGGCCTGTTCGCGGCGGGGGTCGACCTCGGCATCGCCGATCCCGCAAGAGCGGAGGCCTTTAGGCGGGATATGACGGAAGCCGCCGCCGACGGGCGCTATTATTGCCTGACGCCGATTCTGATCGGCGCTTGGAAGCGGGTCAGCTGAGGCTCAGTCTCCGCCGCAAGCGCCCCCGTCGCCACCGCAATCGCCGCCCCCTGCACCGCTCCCACCATCGTACGGGGCTCCGTCATATGGAGCTCCGGGCCACACGTCCGAGCCCGAATCTGTGCGGCGGTCATGGCGAGGCCGGTCGAAGAAGTCGCTGGTCAGCACCCAGGCCAACAGGAACATCGCGGCCACGGCGGCAAGACCGAGGGCGGGTAGGAGCATCGGGAACTGCTCGAAGAGCGCGTCCATGGCACTGTTTTGGCGTTCAATGTGAGAACCGCTCTAAAGTCACAGTGTCAACAATCCCTTATCCTTGCGGGTCATAGGGTTGCCACCTATATAACCGCGGAACCCTGCCGGATGAGTCGGCAGGGTGCGCCGAATTGTGGGGACCGACGCCAAGTCTAGCGCTGAAATCGCGGGTGCCTCCCAAGGGCCCGGACGGTCTGCCAGAAAGAGAGGTTCGTAATGGCGAAAGTGATCGGAATCGATCTCGGCACTACCAATTCCTGCGTCGCGGTGATGGAGGGGAAGAACCCCAAGGTCATCGAAAATGCCGAGGGCATGCGCACCACCCCGTCGATGGTCGCCTTTACCGACGACGGTGAAATCCTGGTCGGCCTGCCCGCCAAACGCCAAGCCGTCACCAATCCCGAGAACACGTTCTTCGCCATCAAGCGCCTGATCGGGCGGCGCTGGGACGACCCGATGGTCGAGAAGGACAAGAAGCTCGTCCCCTACAAGATCGTCAAAGCCTCCAACGGCGACGCCTGGGTCGAGTCCCACGGCAAACAATATTCGCCCTCGCAGATTTCCGCTTACATCCTGCAAAAGATGAAAGAGACCGCCGAAGCTCATCTCGGCCAGAAGGTCGAGCAAGCGGTCATCACCGTTCCCGCCTATTTCAACGACGCCCAGCGCCAGGCGACCAAGGACGCCGGCAAAATCGCCGGGCTCGAAGTGCTGCGCATCATCAACGAGCCGACCGCGGCCGCGCTGGCCTACGGCCTCGACAAGAAGGAAGGCAAGACCATTGCCGTCTACGACCTCGGCGGCGGCACATTCGACATTTCTATCCTTGAGATCGGCGACGGCGTGTTCGAGGTGAAGTCGACCAACGGCGACACCTTCCTCGGCGGCGAGGACTTCGACATGCGCATCGTCGACTACCTCGCCAACGAGTTCAAGAAGGAGAGCGGCATCGATCTGCGAGGCGACAAGCTGGCGCTGCAGCGGCTCAAGGAGGCAGCGGAGAAGGCCAAGATCGAGCTCAGCTCGACCACCCAGACCGAGATCAACCTGCCCTTCATCACCGCCGACCAATCCGGCCCGAAGCACCTCACCATGAAGCTCACGCGCGCCAAGCTCGAGAGCCTGGTGGACGATCTCATTCAGAAGACGGTCGGCCCCTGCCAGAGCGCGTTGAAGGACGCCGGCCTCAAACCGGCCGAGATCGAGGAGGTAGTGCTGGTCGGCGGCATGACGCGCATGCCGAAGGTAGTCGAGACGGTGAAGAACTTCTTCGGCCGCGAGCCGCATAAGGGCGTGAACCCGGACGAGGTGGTGGCGATCGGCGCCGCCATTCAGGCCGGCGTGCTGCAGGGCGACGTCAAAGACGTGCTGCTGCTCGACGTCACCCCGCTGTCGCTCGGCATCGAGACCTTGGGCGGCGTGTTTACTCGGCTGATCGACCGCAACACGACGATCCCGACCAAGAAGAGCCAGGTGTTCTCCACCGCCGAGGACAATCAGAATGCCGTCACCATCCGCGTGTTCCAGGGCGAGCGCGAGATGGCGGCGGACAACAAGATGCTCGGTCAGTTCGATCTCGTCGGCATTCCGCCAGCCCCTCGCGGCGTGCCGCAGATCGAGGTGACGTTCGACATCGACGCCAACGGCATCGTCAATGTGTCGGCCACCGACAAGGCGACCGGCAAGGAGCAGTCAATCCGCATCCAGGCATCCGGCGGCCTGACCGATGCCGATATCGACCGCATGGTGAAGGAAGCGGAGAGTCACGCCGAAGAGGACAAGAAGCGGCGCGAACTGGTCGAGGTCAAGAATCAAGCTGAGGCGCTGATCCACTCCACCGAGCGAATGCTCAAAGACTATGGCGACAAGGTCGCGGCCGGCGACAAGGCCATGGTCGAGACGGCGGTCGGCGATCTGAAGACAGCGGTTCAGGGCGAAGACAAAGACGTCATCAAGCAGAAGGTCGACGCGCTCGCGCAAGCTTCGATGAAGCTCGGCGAGGCGATGTATCAGACCAGCCAGGGCGCGGCGGCCGGAGACGGCGAGGGCGGTCCCACGGCGGCGGGCGGCCCGGATGACAAGGTGGTCGACGTCGACTTCGAGGAAGTCAAGGACGACGACAGTAAGAAGTCCGCGTAACGAGAAGCATTGGCATTGGCGCCGGGGCAGTACGCACCCGGCGCCAGCGCCCAAAAGAAGAGGCTTGGGTGCCGCCTTGCAAGACGGCGGTGTCAAAGGGCCGGAGGGGCGATGAAACGGTGCTACTATGACGTTCTCGGTGTAAGCCGCGGCGCTCGCGACAGCGAGATCAAGGCTGCGTTTCGGCGGCTTGCCAAGGAATGTCATCCCGACAGTTGCAACGGCGATCCGGACGCCGAGCGGCGCTTCAAGGAACTCAACCAGGCTTACGAAGCATTGAAGGATCCGCAGCGCCGTGCGGCCTACGACCGCTTCGGCCATGCCGCGTTCGACGCCGGCCTGGGCGGCGGCGGCCACGGTTTCGGCACGGACTTCTCCGCTTCGATGTCGGCGATGTTCGACGATCTGTTCGGCGAGTTCATGGGAAGCCGCCGCCCACGCCAGCGTTCGGCGCGCGAGCGCGGCTCAGACCTTCGCTACAACATGGAGATTACCTTGGCCGAGGCCTATACCGGCAAGACGGCACAAATCCGCGTGCCGACCTCGGTCGTCTGCGAGGCATGCTCGGGCTCGGGCGCCAAGGCCGGTACGAAGCCAACCGCCTGCCGTACCTGTGGCGGCATCGGCAAGGTGCGCGCGACCCAGGGCTTCTTCACCATCGAACGTACCTGTCCGGCTTGCCAGGGACGCGGCGAGACGATCGAGACTCCCTGTCCATCCTGCAACGGCTTGGGCCGGGTGACGCGCGAACGGACGCTGTCGGTCACCATCCCGGTCGGCGTGGAGGACGGCACCCGCATCAGACTCGCCGGCGAGGGCGAGGCGGGCTTGCGCGGCGGCCCGCCCGGCGATCTCTACATCTTCCTGTCAATCAAGCCGCATGAGTTCTTCCAGCGCGACGGCGCCGATCTGTTCTGCCGCGTGCCGATCGCCCTGACCACCGCGGCGCTCGGCGGCCAGATCGAGGTGCCGACCATCGAGGGCGGCCGGACACGGGCGAAGATCCCTGAAGGAACCGAGAGCGGCAAGCAGTTCCGGCTCAAGGCCAAAGGCATGCCGGTGCTGCGCTCCAAGCAGCAAGGCGACCTCTATATCCAGGTCGAGGTGGAGACGCCGAAGAACCTCACGCGCAAGCAGCGCGATCTGCTCAAGGCCTTCGAGGAGGCGTCGAGCGCGAGCACGAACCCGGCCTCCACCGGGTTCTTCGCGCGGGTCAAAGAATTCTTCGAAGGCATCCGCGAGTAGCCTACCATTTTGCACCCGGTTTGACGTAGGATTGGCGGCGAATTCGTTTTCCGCGCGCCAACTCCCGCACCACTCTTCGCGCGGCCTGCCAGCGAGACAGTGATGCCCGCCGAGCCAGCCTTGCGCGACTCCAAATCGAAACAAGCGAAGCCGGGGTGGATCCGCGAGCCCGTGGACGTGGCTCGCGCGGGCCGCATCACGGCGACCGCGATCGCCGTCGTCGCGATCGCCTTGGGCGCCTGGTACGCCCAGACCGCGATCCTGCTCACCTTTGCCGGAATTCTGCTTGCCATCGTCCTCTATGGCGCGAGTAACGCGCTGGCGGAGCTGACCGGGCTACCGCGCCTCCTGATGCTCGCCGCCGTGACGCTGGTCGCGGCCGGCGGTTTTGTTTTCGCAGCATGGACCGCAGGACCCACTCTTACGCGGCAGATTGCCGAGCTTGCCCAAAGCATCGCCGCCGGCGCCACTTCGCTCACGGAACGGCTTGCAAGCTTCGTCGACCGCACGGCGCTGCTTGAGAATATCGACCTGATCCAACTGCTTGGGAACTTCATGAGCCAGTGGGGTGTCGCCACCGGTGCCACCTCGGTTGCCCTATCCGTCTTCGGCCTGTTCAGCGCTGGATTGATCGTGCTGTTTTTCGGCGTCTATTTCGCCGCCGATCCGCACACCTACGTCAACCTCGTAGCGCGGATCGCGCCGGAGGAACGGCGCGAAACGGTGCTCGCATTGCTGTACGAGACCGGGGACCTGCTCAGGCGCTGGCTGATCGGGCAGTCGATCACCATGTCGGTGATCGGCGGCTTCACCTATGTCGGCCTCTTGATCCTCGGTGTGCCGATCGCCTTCGTGCTCGCCTTGTTCGCGGGACTGGCGTGCTTCCTGCCCTATCTCGGCCCGATCATCGGCGCGATTCCCATCATTCTCGTCGCCGGCGGAGAAAGCTTCCATCTCGCGCTTTGGGCGCTTGCACTTTATTGCTGCGTCCAGTTCCTGGAGAGCTATCTGCTCACGCCGCTGATCCAAGCGCGCGCCGTGTCGATGCCGCCGGCGGTGGTGATCTTGAACCAGCTTGTGGTCGGCGCGGTGTTCGGGCTGATTGGTTTGGCGCTGGCGACGCCGCTCGCCGCGGCGGCCACGGTGCCGTTGCGTCATTTGTTCGGGAGCGGCGAAGACGGCGCCAAGCGACAAGGATAAGACGATGCGCCTTCTGTTCTTTGCCGGCAGCACGCGGGAGGGATCGTTCAACAGGAAGCTCGCGGCGCTTGGCCACCATATCGCCGAGGCCAACGGCATCGAGGCGGTGCTGATCGATCTCAAGGACTACCCCATGCCGATCTATAACGGGGACCTCGAGGCGGCCGACGGACCGCCCGAGCGAGCGGGCGCCTTCAAGGCGCTGCTCGAAGAATATCAAGGCGTGTTCATCGCCAGCCCGGAATATAATTCCTCGGTGACGCCGCTGCTCAAGAACACACTCGACTGGGTGACGCGGGTGCGTGCCAAGGGCGAGAGCGGGCTCGAAGTATTCAAGACCCGCGTGTTCGCCATCTCAGGCGCATCGCCCGGCTATTACGGGACGATGCGGGGGCTGTTGCATCTTCGCCAGATTCTCGCAGTCGGCATGGGCGCGACCGTGATTCCGCAGCAGATCGCCCTGCCGCGCGCCACGCACGCCTTCGAAGCGGACGGCAGTCTCAAGGACGAGGCACAACAGAACCTCTGCAAGAGCGTGGTCGAGGCGCTTGCCGTCGCCGCGCGGAAATTCGCCTGATGCTGCCCCGCGACCGGCTGATCGTGGCCCTCGACGTGCCGGGCGTCGATGAGGCGAGGTCCCTGATCGATAAGCTTGGCGACAGCGTCGGGGTCTACAAGATCGGGCTCGAGCTGCTGTTTTCGGGCGGCTTTAACTTGGCGCAGGATCTGGCGCAGCAGCGGCGGCGCGTGTTCGTCGACGCCAAATTGCTCGACATCGAAGCGACTGTAGAGCGCACGACTGCGGTTATCGCTCAAAGCGGCGCGGCCTTCCTCACGGTGCATGCGATGGACCGAAAGACGATCGCGGCTGCCGTGCGCGGCCGAGGCGACACGAAGCTGAAGCTGCTCGGCGTCACCGTGCTAACCAATCTGTCGCGCGCCGATCTTGCTGAGCATGGCATCGACGAGGGCCCGCTTGCAGTGGTGCAGCGGCGCGCCATGATGGCTCGCGATGGCGGATTCGACGGAATTGTCGCTTCTGGGCAAGAGGCGCACGCGCTCCGCGAGCGATTGCGGCAAATACTGATCGTGACACCAGGAATTCGGCCGGCCGGCGCCGACACGCAGGACCAGACGCGTGCCGTGACGCCCTCGGCAGCCATCAAGGCGGGGGCCGACTATCTCGTGGTCGGGCGTCCCATTACGCGCGCTCCAGATCCGCGAGCGGCGGCGGACGCGATCGTCGCGGAGATCGCACAAGCTTCAGCCGGTTAACGCCGCAAGGCGCGCCGCGACCAACCGCGTGACCATTTCGGCATCGCCTGCGACGAGGACCTGCTTCAGCCGCGACTTGCCGCCTCGCGCCACCGACACGCAAGTAGGCGGCAGTTTCAGCCAGTGGGCGATCAGCCGCTCCAGCGCCTGATTGGCGCGGCCCTCTTCGGGCAGCGCCCGCACGCGCGCCTTCAGAACCGTCTCGCCGCCGAATGTCTCGACACCGACGATCTCGTCGCGCGCGGATTTCGGCGTGAGGCGCACCGGCAACATGACGCCGGTGCCGGTCTTGCGGATGGCGATGCGTGGGGCTTCGCTCAAGCTTGGGCAAAGGCTGGCAAGATCCAGCCCAGCAGCACGACATCGCGGATGAATAGCAGGAACAGAATCAAGATTACCGGCGAGATATCGATGCCGCCGAGATTGGGGATGACGTTCCTGATCGGGCGAAGGGCGGGCTCGGTCACCCGGTAGAGCATGTCGGCGATCGTGAAGACGAAGCGGTTCGAGGTGTTGACCACATTGAAGGCGATCAGCCAGCTCAAGATCGCCCCGGCGATGACCACCCAGATATAGAGGTCGATGACGAGGACGATGAATGAGATCAGGGGTACCATCGGGTTGCTCCTCCCTAGCCGGGGACCATGTAGCGGAGAGGCGAGCAAAAGGGCAAGAGGTGCGCGTCTGGCCCTCGGCTTGACAGGGCCAGAGGCCGATCCCTAAATGCCCGGTCTGTGGGGCCGTAGCTCAGTTGGGAGAGCGCAGCAATCGCACTGCTGAGGTCACCGGTTCGATCCCGGTCGGCTCCACCAGCCTTCATATGTTCCTATTTTCTTTCAACAGATTAGTCGGTGTCATTGGAAACCCCTTCGGGGGGGTTTCCAATCCCCGTTCGCTGTTCGATCTTTCTCATGCCAGCGACGGCCATCCTCTTTCTGTCAGCGGCGGCGGTGTAGCGCGTAACCTCTTTCAGCGTTGTGTGGCCGCTGATCGCCATGATCTCATGCGGGGTGAGCCCCGCCTCGGCGGCAACTCTGCAGAAAGCCTTCCTAAGTCCGTGCGGTGACACCATCGGGCAAACCTGCCCTGGTGCGGAGATCATGAAACCAGTTGGTAAAGCCCGCGTCAGTGCGCACGTCATCGAGAACGGCTTGCAGTTGGGGCAGGTAAAACCCCCGATGGGCCTTCTGGGGTCCTTTGGAGGGACGGGACCGTGACGCTAACATACATGAATTCCTTGCCGTTTATGGGAACGAATACACCCCGTTCCGGCCCCCCTCGACCGATGAGGTCCCCGGAGGGTCCCCCCGCCCTCTACAGACTCAAAAATAAAGGGGATAGCCG
>DATICH010000039.1:0-16084 GCA_035456885.1 Methyloceanibacter sp. | reverse complement strand
TAAATGACCATGTAAGCGTCACCCCATTCATAGCGCTGCATCTTGGCGATGAGCTCTTTGCCGACATTTTCCTCGCCGAGGAAATCGACGATGAGCTGGCGCGGGTCGACATTCGACGCGATCACGCCCTCGGGCGTGAGAGCTATGTCCTCGCCGCTCGTCAGGCGCACGCCCGTTGCCATTGGTTCCCTGATCACCTGTTAATGAGGGCGGCAACGGACAAGCATTAGCGCTCTGGTCTGCCATCGAACTAGGCCTCGCAATGCGCGTCGAACATCGCACCGAGGCCTTTCGGGTCTGAGGTCATCTCGACTTGGCCTTCTGCGCTTTCACCTTCCTCTCCACCACGTCCCAGATCATGGCGGCGATGTCCGGCCCACCGAACTCACCGATCTGCCTGATGCCGGTGGGGGAGGTGACGTTGATCTCGGTGAGGTAACTGCCGATCACGTCGATGCCGGTGAAGATCAGCCCGCGCTTCTTTAGCTCGGGCCCAAGCCTGGCACAGATCTCCTTGTCGCGCTTGCTCGGCGTCGCGGGCTCCGCCGTACCGCCGACATGCAGATTGGAGCGCGTCTCGTCGGCCGCCGGCACGCGGTTGATGGCGCCGGCGAACTCGCCGTCAACCAAAATGATGCGCTTGTCGCCTTTGCGCACTTCGGGGAGATAGCGCTGCACCATGATCGGCTCGCGGAACGTCATGCCGAGCAATTCGATCAGCGAGTTGAGATTGGTGTCGCCCTTGGGAATGCGGAAGATCGCCGCGCCACCATTCCCGTAGAGCGGCTTCACCACGATGTCCTTGTGCTCGGCGCGGAACGCCTTGATCTCCTCGAGCGAGCGCGTCACCAAGGTCGGCGGCATCAGATCGAGGAAGTCGAGTACGAAGATCTTCTCCGGCGCGTTGCGCACGCTGGCCGGGTCGTTGACCACCACGGTTCTTAGCTGCAGGCGCTCCAGAAGATGCGTCGTGGTGATATAGGCCATGTCGAACGGTGGGTCTTGGCGGAGATGCACCACGTCGTAGTCCGCGAGATCGACCTTGCGCGGATGGGCCAGCCGGTAGTGATCGCCCGGACGGTCCTCCACCGTCAGGCTGTGGCCCGCGGCGATCAGTTTGCCGTCGCTGAGTGAGAGATGGTTCGGTGTGTAATAGAACACGTCATGGCCGCGCCATTGCGCTTCCAGCAGCAGCGCGAAGGTGGAATCGCCCCTGATATCGATGCGCTCGATCGGGTCCATCTGGAAGGCGGCTTTGAGTGCCATGGCCTGCGCCTCTATCACACCGGGAAGGCGTTGGCGATATGACGCGGCCAGGCCCACGGCGCCGTCAGCACCACATCGAAAGCGATGTCTTGGCCGGAAAACTCCGGATGGCCGGCGAGCCAATATTGCGCCGCGCGCACGATGCGGCGGCGCTGCTTGGCGGGCAAGGTCCAAGCGGCATCTTCTCTTGTCTTGCGCCGCTTCACCTCGACGAACACGAGCCGCTTGCCCTTGAGCGCCACGAGTTCGATCTCGCCGACCGGCGTCTTGTAGCGCTGCGCCACGACGCGATGGCCTTTCAGCCTCAGCATCAGCGCGGCGAGGGTCTCGGCGAAGAGCCCGCTTCTATAGGCTCTAACCCGCTTCTCGCGCATGGTCAGTCGCCTTTGAGCTTCAGCCCAAGCTCGTAGACGCGGGGGCGACTGACATTGAGCACTTCGGCCACCGAGCGCACCGCGTCGCGGAAGCTCTCGAGCTTGAGTGCTTTCTCGAGCTGCTGCTGGATCATCGCATCGCTCGGCTCGTCCGCGTCACCGGCCGGCGGCGCCACCACGATTGCGAACTCGCCTTTGAGCGTCTCGTTGCCCGCCATCTCCGCTGCCAGCGTGTCGAGCCGGCCGCGAGTCACGCTCTCATGCAGCTTGGTCAGTTCCTTGGCGATCGCCGCCTCGCGCGGCCCGAGCAGATCGGCCATGTCGGCAAGACACTTGGCGAGTCGCGGCGCCGTCTCGAACAATACCAGCGTGGCCGGGACTGCCTTGAGCTGCTCCAGCCGCGCGCGGCGCGGTCCTGATTTCGGCGGCAGGAAGCCGGCGAACAAGAACGTATCGGTCGGCAGTCCCGAGCTGGTCAAGGCTGCGAGTACCGCCGACGGACCCGGGATGCTCGTCACCATCAGTCCTTGGTCGAGCGCCGCCCGCACCAGCTTGTAGCCGGGGTCGGAGACGAGCGGCGTGCCGGCATCGCAGATCAGCGCCACCGACTGCCCGGCGTTGAGCCGCGCGATCAACCGCGGCCGCTCCTTCTCGGCATTGTGCTCGTGGTAGGGGGTCAGCTCGCCGCGCAGGCCGAAATGCGAAAGCAGCTTCTTCGAGTGGCGCGTGTCCTCCGCGGCGATCAGATCGGCACGCGCGAGCACCGACAGCGCCCGCAAGGAAATGTCGCCGAGATTGCCGATCGGCGTCGCCACCAAATAGAGCCCCGGGGCGAGGGGACGTAACATCAACTCGGCGAGCGCCTCGCTCGCGCGGATCACCGGCAGCGTCTCATCGCCACCGTTCCGTTTCTCGTTCTTGCGGTCTTGCATACGCGATGGCCCGCAACCTCGAGGCCCGATGGATGCGGGAACGCTACGTGATATGCTCGGTCTTCGTCCATCACGATTGGGCCATAGTTGGGGGCGAGCTTTGCGCGCGGGGGCGAAGCAGCTTAAGACTCGCTTGGGGGTTGGCCATTAGGACTGCCAAGGGCCAAGATACGCCGCTGAAGGCGGAGGGACCTTGGAGCAGAGGGGCCATGCGGCTGCCATTTCAGATCGACCGCCCCCTGAGGGCGCTCCGGCTGCTATGCGCCGGCCTATTCGTGGCCGCACTGCTGTCAGCCTGCGGCACGTCGGGCATTGGTGGATTCGGCTCGAATCCCAGTCCTGCCGTCACCGGCTCGCCCGGTAGCGTCAAGGTCGCGCTGCTCCTTCCCATCACCGCCTCGGGCTCCACGCCCGGCGTAGCCAAGGCGCTCAAACAGGCGGCCGAGCTCGCCCTGTTCGATTTTGACAACCCGAATGTGTCGCTGATCCCTAAGGACACCAAGGGCACCGCTGACGGCGCACGGCTTGCCGCCGAGAGCGCCTTGCAGGACGGTGCGGAACTCATCATCGGTCCGCTATTCGCCCAGGAGGTCACCGCCGCGGCGCCGGTTGCCCGCCAGCGCGGCGTGTCGATGATCGCCTTCTCCAGCGACGAAAAAGTTGCCGGCAACGGCGTTTATCTTTTGAGCTTCCTCGCCGGACGCGACGTGCCGCGCATCGTCTCCTTTGTCATGGCGCAAGGGAAACGCAATTTCGCCGAGCTGATTCCGCAATCGGCCTATGGCCGTATCGCCGAGACGGCCTTCGCCAAGGTGGTCGCGTCTGCCGGCGGTCAGGCTTCGGTCCGCGCGACCTTCCCGCCGAACGATTCGAGCGCGATGCTCGGACCCGTGCGCCAGGTCGCCAACGCGGTTAAGTCGGGACAGCCGATCGACGTGCTGTTCCTGCCTGCGGGCCGCGACGAGTTGCCGATCCTCGCGCCGCTGCTTGCCGGCGAAGGACTGTCCAACGGGCGCGTGCAGTTCATCGGCACCGGCCAATGGGACTATTCGACCATTGGCAACGAGCGGGCGCTCCGCGGCGGCTGGTACCCGGCGCCCGATCCGGCGGGCTGGAGCAATTTCATCGATCGCTACAGCAAGACCTATGGCAGTTCGCCGCCGCGCATCGCCAGCCTCGCTTACGATGCGGTGAGCCTCGCCGTGTCGCTATCGAACAACCCGCCGGGCCAGCGCTACACCTATTCGCAGCTCACGCGGTCGAGCGGCTTCACCGGGGTCGACGGCTTATTTCGACTACTGTCGGACGGCACCTCTGAGCGCGGTCTGGCCATTCTCGAAGTGCGCGAAGGCCGTCCACGGGTGATCGATCCCGCGCCGAGCTCCTTCGCCACCGCGTCCGGGTACTAGCTCAAGCCGCAAGCTCGAGGATCAGGCTGTTCAGCACGAGCCGGCCCTGCGGTGTCGCCGCGAGTCGCGTGCCATGACGCTCAATCAGGCCGTCTTGCGCAAGCATATCGATGCGCGCCGCATCGAGGGCGCCGCCGCCAATCGCGGCAAGCCGCTCGAGATCGATGCCCTCGCTGAGCCTGAGTCCCATCAAGAGATATTCTTCCGCCGCTTCCTCTCCGCTCAAAGCCTCGTCGCCCTCGACGCCGTGGCCTGAGCTGTCGACTTGGGCGAGCCAGGTCTCCGGCAATTTGACGGTGGAGAAGGCGCGTTTGACTCCATCTACGGTAATGCGGCTGTGCGCTCCGGGGCCGACGCCCGCATAGTCCTGGCCGCGCCAATAGAGCAGATTGTGGCGCGACTCCGAGCCGGGCCGCGCATGGTTCGAGACTTCATAGGCGGAAAATCCTGCCGCCTCGCAAAGCTCCTGTGTCAGCTGATAGAGCGCACGCGCCTCCGAATTTGCCGGCACGCGCAGCGTGCCCGCGGCGTGGCGCGCCGCGAATGGCGTGCCGTCCTCGATCGTGAGTTGATAGAGCGAGAGGTGATCCGCGGCGTGATCGAGCGCGCAGGTCAATTCCTCGCGCCAGGCACACTCCGTCTGACCTTCGCGCGCATAGATCAAATCGAACGACACGCGGCCGAAATAGCGCTTGGCGAGACCGAGCGCGGCGAGCGCTTCGTCTGCCGAATGCTGACGCCCGAGCCTTTTGAGGCTCGCATCGTCGAGCGCCTGCACGCCGAGCGACAGCCGGTTGACGCCAGCTGATGCATAACCGGCAAAATTGCCGGCCTCGACGCTGGTCGGGTTGGCTTCGAGCGTGATCTCGGCGTCGCTTTCGAGGGCCCAGTGAAGTGCGACGACGTCGATCATGGCCGCCACCGTGTTCGGGCGCATCAAGGACGGCGTGCCGCCGCCGAAGAAGATGCTGGTCACCCTGCGGGCCGGTGCGAGCGTAGCGAAATGCTGAAGCTCTTGGAGATAGGCGGCGAGGAACCGCGCTTCGTCGATACCGCCATGGCGCACATGGCTATTGAAGTCGCAATAGGGGCATTTGGCGCGGCAGAACGGCCAATGCAGATAAACCCCAAACGGCTGATCGATCTCATTCATTGTCGAAGGCCGCGTCCATCAACTGCTCGAAGGCACGCATGCGATGCGACAGTTGGTTCTTCAGCTCGGGCGCCATCTCTCCAAACGTCTCAGTGTAGCCGTCCGGCACGAAGATCGGATCATAGCCGAAACCGCGCGTGCCGCGCGGCGGCCAAGTGATCGCCCCGAACACCTTGCCAGTGAAAACTGCGGCTTCGCCGATCGGCGCCGCAAGCGCCAGCGCGCAGGTAAAATTGGCCCGCCGGAAGCCGCCGCCCGTCGCTTCGAGCGCCTCGTGCATGCGCCGCATAGCAAGGCCGAAATCCTTCTCAGGGCCCCCCCAGCGCGCCGACTGGATCCCCGGCTCGCCGCCGAGCGCCTCGACCTCGAGCCCGGAATCGTCTGAAACTGCGAGCTTGCCCGACGCTGCGGCGGCCGCGCGCGCCTTGATCAACGCGTTCTCCTCAAAGCTCGCGCCAGTCTCCTCGGGCTCCGGCAGGGCGAGGCTTGCCGCCGAAACGCATTCGATGCCGTATGGCGCGAACAATTCGGCAAGCTCCCGCACTTTCCCTTCATTGTGGCTGGCGACGACCAGCCGGTCGCCGCGCTTGAGCTTGAGCGGCACGATCAGGCGACGGTGAGCTTCTGCAGCGCCACTAGCTCGGCGATGCCTTGCCGCGCCAGCGCCATCAGCTTGTCGAACTGCTCCTGGCTGAACGGCTCCGTCTCCGCCGTGCCTTGCACCTCGACGATGCCGCCCGAGCCGGTCATCACGAAATTGGCGTCGGCGTCGGCTTCCGAATCCTCGGCATAGTCGAGATCGAGGACCGCCTCGCCGCCATAGAGCCCGCATGAGACGGCGGCGACGTGATCGCGTAGCGCGCCATTCTTGATCATGTTGCGCGCCTGCATCCAGGCAAGCGCATCGTGCAACGCCACCCAGGCACCGGTGATCGAAGCGGTCCGCGTGCCGCCATCGGCTTGCAGCACGTCGCAATCCACTACGATCTGCTTCTCGCCGAGCGATTGCAGGTCGGTGACGGCGCGGAGCGAGCGGCCGATCAGGCGCTGGATCTCCTGGGTGCGGCCGGATTGCTTGCCGGCCGCAGCCTCGCGCCGCGTCCGCTCGGAGGTGGCGCGCGGCAACATGCCGTATTCGGCGGTGACCCAGCCGCGCCCCTGGCCCTTGAGCCACGGCGGCACCGGCTCGCCGGCGGTCGCCGTGCAAAGCACATGGGTGTCGCCGAAGCGGACCAGGCATGAGCCTTCCGCGTGGCGCGACACGGCGCGCTCGAAACTGATGGGGCGAAGCATGTCGGCGGCGCGTTTTGAAGGGCGAACGATGGCTTGCAACTCCTATTGAAATTTGCCGGGCACCCTAGAGGAGGCGTTGCCCGCGGAAAAGCCCTTTCCCCAGCCCTTTCGGGTCGCGCCCTTGTGCGGGCAGGGCGGAGAAGCTACGCCTTGGCAATGGCCGAGACGGAGACGAGGGCCGGAGGCGCCGGCCTTGAGGGGACCGCCGCGCCGCGCGCCTCCCGCAAGGACGAGGCGCCGCTCGCCACGCCGATGATCGCCCAATATCTGGAGATCAAGGCAGCCAATGCCGATAGCCTCTTGTTCTACCGGATGGGCGACTTCTACGAGCTGTTCTTCGAGGACGCCGAGATCGCCTCGCGCGCGCTCGGCATCGCGCTTACCAAGCGCGGCAAGCACCTTGGCGAAGACATCCCGATGTGCGGCGTGCCGGTGCACGCCGCCGACGATTATTTGCAGCGCCTGATCGCCCAAGGTCATCGGGTCGCGGTTTGCGAGCAGACCGAGGACCCGGCGGAGGCCAAGAAGCGCGGACCGAAGGCGGTGGTCCGCCGCGACGTGGTGCGCCTCGTCACGCCCGGCACGCTCACCGAGGAGAGTCTGCTCGATGCGCGCGCACACAATTTCCTCACAGCACTGTTCCGCGCGCCTGAACGTGACGGCGCCCAGCACTACGCGCTTGCCTCGCTCGATATCTCGACCGGCGAGCTGATCGCCTCGTCTGTGGGCGCGAGCGATCTTTCCGGCGAGCTTGCCAGGCTGAAGCCCGGGGAGGTGCTTGCCGGAGACGACCTTGCCGGGGACGCCGCGCTACGGCGCCTGATCGAGGAGGCAGGCTCCGCGCTCACGCCGTGTCCACGCGCCCATTTCGACTCTTCGAAGGGCGAGCGGGCTCTGAAAACGCGGCTCGGCGTAGCGGCGCTCGACGCCTTCGGCGAGTTCACGCGGGCGGAGCTTGCTGCCTTTTCGGGCCTTCTCACCTATGTCGAGATCACGCAAGTCGGCAGAACCCCGCTGCTTCGACCACCGCGGAAAGAGAGCCACGGCAGCCTGCTAATCATCGACGCCGCCACGCGCGCCAATCTCGAGCTCACCCGCTCGAACCAAGGCACGCGCGCCGGAAGCCTGCTTGCCGCTATCGACCGCACCGTGACGGCTGCCGGGGCGCGTGAATTGTTGAGCCGGCTGGGCAGTCCCTTGACCGACCCCGCGTCGATCAACGCCCGCCTCGATGCTGTCGCCTATCTCGCCCGCGAGCCGCGTCTGAGGCAAAGCTTGCGTGATGGGCTCAAAACCGCTCCCGACCTGGCCCGCGCGCTGGCGCGTCTCGCGCTTGGGCGAGGGGGGCCGCGCGATCTCGGCGCGGTGCGCGACGCAATCCACGCGGCACATGCCCTCGGTCGTCAACTGTGGCAAAGCGGCGAGGCGCTCGGTCTGCCGCGCGAGTTGATGGGTATTGCCGAGCGTCTCGCCGCGGCGCCGAGGGAGATCGCCGAGTCGCTGTCGGACGCGCTTGCCGAGACGCTGCCGGTCAACGCGCGCGACGGCGGTTTCATTCGCGAAGGCGCCGATGCCGATCTCGACGAGTTGCGGCGGCTGCGCGACGGCAGCCGCCAAGTGATCGCCGGGCTCCAGGCGACCTATGCGGAAGCGACCGGCATCAAATCGCTGAAAGTCCGCCACAACAATGTGCTTGGCTATTTCGTCGAGGTCACCGCGCTGCACGGCCCGGTGCTCACCAAGCCGCCGCATGCCGAGCTGTTCATTCACCGCCAGACGCTTGCCAATGTGGTGCGCTTCTCCACGCCCGAGCTTGCCGAGCTCGAGGCGCACATTACCCAGGCGGCGGACCGCGCGCTCGCGGTCGAGCTCGAAATGTTTGCCAAGCTCACCGACGAGGTGCTGACCGAGGAGGAAGCCTTGTCGGCGGCGAGCGCCGCGCTGGCCGAGCTCGATCACTACGCGGGACTTGCCGAACTCGCCATCGAAGAGAACTACGTGCGGCCCAAGGTCGATGCGAGTCTCGTGTTCGATATCGAGGAGGGACGCCATCCGATGGTCGAGCAGACTCTGCGCCGTTCCGACGGCGCAAGCTTCGTCGGCAATGACTGCAAGCTCGGCGACGGCGGCAGCACGCGCATTCTCCTGGTCACCGGCCCCAATATGGCGGGCAAGTCCACCTTCCTGCGCCAGAACGCGCTGATCGTCGTGCTCGCCCAGTCGGGCTGTTTCGTCCCGGCGACATCCGCGCAGATGGGCGCCGTCGATCGCCTGTTCAGCCGGGTCGGCGCCGCCGACGATCTCGCCCGCGGCCGGTCCACCTTCATGGTCGAGATGGTCGAGACTGCCTCGATCCTGAACCAGGCCACCGAGCGGTCCTTCGTGGTGCTTGACGAGATCGGGCGCGGCACCGCGACCTTCGACGGACTATCGATCGCCTGGGCCACACTCGAATATCTGCACGAGGTGAACCGCTCCCGCGTGCTCTTCGCCACGCACTATCACGAGCTGACCGCACTCGCCGACAAGCTCGACGGCGCGGCCAATGCGACGGTCGAGGTCAAGGAGTGGCGCGACGACATCGTGTTTCTCTATCGCGTGGTGATGGGCGCCGCCGACCGTTCCTACGGCATTCATGTGGCCAAGCTCGCCGGGCTGCCCGCCACCGTGTTGGCCCGCGCCGACGAGGTGCTTGCCGCCCTGGAGAAGGCCGACGGGCGGCCCAAGGCATCCGATCTCGCCGACGATCTCCCCCTGTTCAGCGCCGCCAAGCCGCCGCCCGGGCTCGCCGAGCCCTCGCTGCTTGAGCAGGCGCTCACCGAGCTCAGCCCCGACACCATGACCCCGAAACAGGCCCTGGAAGCCCTATATCGCCTTAAGGCTTTGCTTGCTGGCGAGCGCTAAACCTCCCATGTGCTAGAGAGATTTCGCATGGACCAGCCCGCACCGAGACAAGCGCCCTATTTCGACCTCGACCTCCTGCGGCACGAGACCTCCGAGCTTGCCCGCGCCTATTCGGGCAAGGATTCCTCGCTGCGCGCGGCCCTGGTCGAGCGCATGCGCGGCCTGGTCGAGGATGCGCGCAACGCGGCGAGACGCCAGCTCGAGCTGGACGGCGACGGCCGGACTTGCGCCGCGGGGCTGTCGGCGTTTCAGGACGCGCTGATCAAGCTCGCCTACGACTTCACCACGACCCATGTCTATCCGTCGAACAATCCGTCGGCGGCCGAGCGGATGGCCATTGTGGCGCAAGGCGGCTACGGCCGCGGGCTGCTTGCGCCCGGCTCGGACATCGATCTCCTGTTCCTGCTGCCCTACAAGCAGACCGCCTGGGGCGAGAGCGTCGCCGAATACATGCTCTATCTGCTCTGGGACCTCGGCTTCAAAGTCGGTCACGCCACGCGCAATATCGATCAATGCGTGCGGCTCAGCCTGTCCGACATGACGATCCGCACGGCGCTGCTCGACGCACGACCGATCCTCGGCGACGAGGCGCTCTATGCCGAGTTCCAACACCGGTTTCGCAAGGAAGTCCTCGAGACCAATGCGCGGCCGTTCATCGAGGCCAAGCTCGCCGAGCAGAACGCTCGCCACGCGCGCGCCGGCGCCTCGCGCTATCTGGTCGAGCCGAACGTCAAGGACGGCAAAGGAGGGTTGCGCGACCTGCACACCTTGCATTGGCTCGCCAAGCATCTCTATCCCGACAAGGCCGAAGCCGAGTTCGTCGAGGCCGGCGTGTTCACCGCGCACGAATATCGAAGCTTCCGCCGCTGCGAGAGCTTTCTCTGGGCGGTGCGCTGCCAGCTGCATTTCTTTACTGACCGGCCGGAGGAACGGCTCAGCTTCGATGTGCAGCAGCAAATGGCCGAGCGCCTCGGCTATCGCGGCCATTTCGGCCTGAGCGCGGTCGAGCGCTTCATGAAGCACTATTTCCTGGTCGCCAAGGAAGTCGGCCAACTGACCGGGATCGTCTGTTCCGCGCTCGAGATGAAGCAGCTGAAATCGCTGCCGATCGTCGACACCCTGCTCGCGCCGTTCAGCTGGCGCCGCCGCGCCAAGCTCCGCCGCACCTCGGACTTCCGCATCGAGAACGGCCGCATCTCCACCGTGCACAAGGACGCCTTCGCCAAGGACCCGGTGAATTTCATCCGGCTGTTCGCCTTCGCCGACGAGCACCAGGCCTCGTTCTCGCCCGAAGTCTTGCGGCAGATCCGTTCCAATTTCCGCCTGATCGACGACAATCTGCGCAACAACCAAACCGCCAATCGGCTGTTCATGCGGATGCTGACCGATGCGCGCGACCCCGAAGGGGTTTTGCGCAAGATGAACGAAGCAGGCGTGCTCGGGCGCTTCATTCCCGATTTCGGCCGCATCGTCTCGATGATGCAGTTCAACATGTACCACCACTTCACCGTGGACGAGCATCTGATCCGCACCATCGGCTTCCTCTCGGGCATCGAACGCGGGCGTTTCGGCGCCGAGCATCCCGTGTCGAGCGAGATCATCCGTACCATCGACAACCGCCGCGCGCTTTATGTCGCGGCCTTCGTGCACGACATCGCCAAGGGCCGCGACGAGGACCATTCCATCGTCGGCGCGCGCATCGCCCGCGAGCTGGGACCGCGGCTCGGCCTCAATCCATCGGAGACCGAGACCGCCGCCTGGCTGGTCGAGCAGCATCTTTCCATGAGTCTGTTCGCGCAGAGCCGCGATCTCAACGATCCCAAGACCTTACGCGACTTCGCCGCTCTGGTGCAGAGCCGCGAGCGGCTGAAGCTCCTGCTCGTGCTTACCGTTGCCGATATCCGCGCCGTTGGCCCCGGGGTATGGACCGGCTGGAAGGGCCAGTTGCTGCGCACGCTTTATTTCGAGACCGAGCCATTGCTCGGCGGCGGCCACACCACCTTGACCCGCAGCGAACGCGTGGCCCGCGCCCAGGACGCTTTCCGCGAACACCTGTCGGACTGGCCGAAGCGCGACCTCGAACGCTTCATCGACCGCCACTATCCGGCCTATTGGTTGCGGACCGATCTCGAGGTCATCGCCGAGCATGCCAAGCTGCTCCGCGACGCCGAAAGCCACTCGCGGGCGATCGTCACCCATTTCGCCACTGACGCCTTCCGCGGCGTCACCGAGATCACCTTGCTTGCTCCCAACCACCCGCGGCTGCTGGCCATGGTGGCCGGCGCCTGTACCGGCGCCGGCGCCAATATCGTCGATGCGCAGATCTCCACCACGCGTGACGGCATGGCGCTCGATACGATCCACCTCGAGCGCGAGTTCGATCATGCCGAGGACGAGGAGCGCCGCGCCAAGAAGATCGCCGTCACCATCGAACGGCTGCTGAAGGGCGATGTGCGTCTCACCGACGTGGTCATGACCAAGCGCAAGCCCAAGCCGAAGCTCTCGGCCTTCACCGTCGAACCGCAGGTGGTGATCGACAACACCCTGTCGGACGCGCTGACCGTGATCGAGATCAACGGACTCGACCGGCCCGGCCTGCTCTACGACGTGACGCGGGAGATCTCCGATCTCAATCTCGACATCGCCTCGGCGCATATCGCCACCTTCGGCGAGAAGGCCGTCGACGTGTTCTACGTCACCGACCTCACCGGCAAGAAGATCACGAGCAAGAGCCGCGAAAGCGCCATCCGCGAGCGCCTGCTCAAGGTGCTTGCCGCGCATCAAGAAGCCAGCCTGGTTCCGGCCTGAGCGTATGAAGCTCTATCGCGGCGTCGCCACCGTCGGCTCGATGACTGCCTTGAGCCGGGTGCTCGGCTTCGCGCGCGACGTGCTGATCGCCGCGGTGCTCGGCACCACCTATGTGGCCGATGCCTTCTTCGTCGCATTCCGCGTCCCAAATATGTTCCGCCGCCTGTTCGCCGAGGGCGCGTTCGATTCGGCCTTCATCCCGCTCTTCGCAAAGCAGCTGCATGCCGAAGGCCCCGAAGCGGCGCGCGCCTTCGCCGCCCAGGCGCTGTCCGGTCTCACCGTGTTGCTCGCGGCCTTCACCCTGCTCGCCGAAATCGCCATGCCTTGGCTGATGCTGCTGCTGGCGCCGGGTTTTGCCGGCGACCCCGAAAAGTTCGATCTCGCCGTGCTGTTGGCGCGTATCGCGCTCCCCTTCCTGGTCTGCATGTCGCTGGTGGCGCTCTACACCGGTATCCTCAACGCTTTCGGCCGCTTCGCCATCGCCGCCTTTGCGCCGACCCTGCTCAACGTGGTGCTGATTGGCGTGCTGCTCGCCTTCATCGCTTCGGGTAGCGAATATCAGAGCGCCGTCGGCGTGGCGCTCGCCTGGGGTGTCACCGCCTCGGGCGTGCTCCAGGTGCTCGTTGTAGCCGTTGCCGCTGCCAGGATTGGCATGCGCGTGCCGTGGACGCGCCCCCGGTTGACGCCGGAGATGCGGCGCCTGGCCCAACTCGCCACGCCCGGCATCCTCGCCGGTGGCATGGCGCAACTGACCATGGTCATCTCCACCATCATCGCCACCTTGCAGGATCGGGTGGTGTCTTGGCTC
The DNA here is from genome assembly GCA_035456885.1 of Methyloceanibacter sp. Lineage (GTDB taxonomy): Bacteria > Pseudomonadota > Alphaproteobacteria > Rhizobiales > Methyloligellaceae > Methyloceanibacter. The sequence goes on along the minus strand of DATICH010000039.1, from coordinate 3,137 downwards.
TATTACGCCGAACGCCTGTTTCAGCTGCCGCTCGGCATCATCGGCGTCGCCATCGGCGTCGTGCTGCTGCCCACGCTAAGCCACAAGCTCCGCACCGGCGATCATGCGGCCGTGCTTGCCAGCGAGAACCGCGCGCTCGAATTCGCCCTGTTGCTCACCATGCCGGCGGCCGTCGCTCTGTTGCTTGCCGCCGACCCGATCATTCGCGTGCTGTTCGAGCGCGGCGCCTTCACCGCTATCGACACAGGGGCGACCGCCGCCATGCTCGCGGCGCTGGCCCTCGGCCTTCCCGCCTATGTGCTGATCAAGGTGCTGCATCCGAGCTTCTTCGCGCGCGAGGATACCAAGACGCCGATGATCTTCGCCTGCATCGCGATGGCGGCCAATGTCGTGCTGAGCCTGACGCTGTTCCTGACGATCGGCGCGACCGGCATCGCCATCGCCGCGACGCTCTCGGGCTGGATCAATGTGGCGCTGCTGGCTTTCGCGTTGCGGCGTCGCGACGGCCTTGCGCTCGACCGGACTTTCCGCCGCCGCTTCGCCGGCATTCTCGCTGCCACCGCGGTGATGGGCGCCGTGGTGCTCGGCCTCGTTACGGCTCTCGGCCCTTGGTTTGCGCCGGCGAGCGGGCTTCTCGCTCAGACGATGGCTCTCGCCATCTTGGTCGGCGCCGGGCTCCTGACCTATCTCGGCGCGGCGCATCTCTTCGGCGCGACCCGCTTCCAGGAGTTGATCAGGACTTAGTCCCGTCTGCGTATCGCAAAAGCTGCGGCGCTTGCGCTTGGCCCGCGCCCGCGCCATAACCCGCGCTTCGATTGGGGCGAGACATGCAAAAGGCCAAGATCAACACCCGCGTCTTCTCGGGCGTGCAGCCGACCGGCAATCTGCATCTCGGCAATTATCTTGGCGCGATCACCAAATTCGTGGCGCTCCAGGACGCGCATGACTGCATCTATTGCGTGGTCGATCTTCACGCCATCACCGTGCTCCAGGACCCCGAGGAGCTCACCAGAAACACGCGCGAGGTGACCGCGGCCTTCATCGCCGCCGGCATCGATCCCGACAAGCACATTGTCTTCAACCAGAGCCAGGTCTCGGGCCACGCCGAGCTTGCCTGGATCTTCAATTGCGTGGCGCGGCTCGGCTGGCTGAACCGCATGACCCAGTTCAAGGAGAAGGCGGGCAAGGACCGCGAGAAGGCGAGCGCCGGGCTCTACGTCTATCCCAACCTGATGGCCGCCGACATTCTGCTCTATCACGCGACGCATGTGCCGGTCGGCGAGGACCAGAAGCAGCATCTCGAGCTGGCCCGCGACATCGCCCAGAAATTCAACAACGACTTCGCCAAGTCGATCGCCCGCGAGGGCTATCCCGGTGGATTCTTCCCGCTGCCCGAGCCGCTGATCACCGGGCCCGCGACCCGGGTGATGAGCTTGCGCGACGGCACCAAGAAAATGTCGAAATCCGACGAGTCGGACATGACCCGCATTAACCTGACCGACGATGCCGATGCCATCGCCAAGAAGATCCGGAAGGCCAAAACCGACCCCGAGCCATTGCCGTCCGAGGTGAAGGGACTCGAGCCGCGACCGGAGGCCGACAATCTGGTCGGCATCTATGCCGGGCTTGCCGAGATGTCAAAAGAGGCCGTGCTGCGCGAGTTCGGCGGCGCGCCCTTCTCCAAATTCAAGGAGGCGCTCGCCGAGCTTGCCGCCTCGCGCCTCACGCCGATCGGCGAGGAGATGCGCCGCCTGATGGCGGACCCTGTCGAGATCGATGCAATTCTGGCCGAGGGCGCGCGCCGGGCTCACGCCATCGCCGACCCGATCCTCGCCAAGACCAAGGACATCGTCGGCTTCATCCGCGGCTGACGTCTAGGCGCTGACGCCGGTGCCGATCGGGCACGACACGCCCGTGCCGCCGATCCCGCAATAGCCGCTTGGATTCTTGGCGAGATATTGCTGGTGATAGTCCTCGGCGAAATAGAATTCCGGCGCCGGCAAGATTTCCGTCGTGATCGGCCCGAGCCCGCGCGTCGTCAAGGCAGCCTCATACGCTGCCTTCGAGGCCTGCGCCTCGCGCCGTTGCGCATCGTTGAAGTAGTAGATGCCGGAGCGGTACTGCGTGCCGACGTCGTTCCCCTGGCGCATGCCCTGGGTCGGGTCGTGCGCCTCCCAGAACAGCTTGAGCAATTGCTCATAGCTAACGCGCTTCGGGTCGTACACGACCAGCACCGCCTCATTATGGCCGGTCAGCCCCGAGCAGACCTCCTCATAGGTCGGGTTCGGCGTGACGCCGCCGGCATAACCGACTGCCGTCACGTAGACGCCGGGAGTCTCCCAGAACTTCCGCTCCGCGCCCCAGAAGCAGCCGAGGCCGAACAGCGCCTTCTCCGCACCCTCGGGATAGGGGCCCTTGAGCGGCGCCCCGCTCACGAAATGCGTCGCCGCGGTGGGAATAGGTTGGCTGCGCCCGGGCAGCGCCTGATCGGGCGACGGCATCGACAGGGGTTTGCGCTTCAAGGTGAACATGGAAATCTCCGTTAGAATCGAGGCTCCCCCGTCCTCGACCTCCCCCTAGTTGATGAACACTTCGACCGGCTTCCGCTTCTGCCCGAGCCAATAAAGCAAGACGCCGAGAATGCCGAACACCACCCAGGTCGGCGCCTGAAGCACGCTGGTCATCAGCGGATCCCACAGGAACGGCCCGGCATTGGTCTCGATCCAGGTCTTGGTGGCGTCGAGGCTATCGGCATTCAGCGCTCGCCATTGCTCGCCCATCGGCGTGACCACCCACGCGCCGCCGCCCGCCAGCGACTTGGTGGCGTCGATCACGGCGGCGACCATGGCAAGCAGGAGTAGCCAGACGCCGAGAATGCGCAAGAGCAGGAGCATGGCCGTTCGTGGCGGATTGTTGCGGTACCGCTTACATAAGCCATTGCCGGCTCACGTTCAAATCATCGCTGCATCAGGATTGCGTGATGCCTGCCGGCTTTTTGGCTTGCTTGCAGTCAAGGGCCGCTTGGCTATAGTGCGGCGCTTTCCAAAGGAGAGGTGGCCGAGTGGTCGAAGGCGCACGCCTGGAACGCGTGTAGGCGGGCAACCGTCTCGAGGGTTCGAATCCCTCCCTCTCCGCCA
>DATICH010000038.1:0-6505 GCA_035456885.1 Methyloceanibacter sp. | reverse complement strand
CGGCGTGTGCGGCTCGAAACCTGGCACGGACGGCACGCACCGCCACGCACCGATGTCTCCGATATCATCGACTTTGCCTCGATCACCGAGCTCGAAGCGCTATGGGCCGGAGCGCGCGAGACCGGCATCGAGGGACTGATGTTGAAGCGCCGGACCAGCCCTTACATCGCCGGCCGGCCGAAAGGTCATTGGTATAAGTGGAAGCGCGCGCCGCTCACCATCGACGCGGTTTTGATGTATGCGCAAAGGGGCAGCGGCAAACGCTCGTCCTATTATTCCGACTACACGTTCGGCGCCTGGCGCGACGGCGAAGGCGGCGCGCCAGAACTGGTGCCGGTCGGCAAATCCTATTTCGGCTTCACCGACGAGGAGCTGCGCGAGCTCGACGCTTTCGTGCGCAATCATACCGTGGACAGTTTCGGACCGGTGCGGCAGGTCGAGCCCAAGCTCGTGTTCGAGGTCGCCTTCGATTCGGTGCATCATTCCAAACGGCATAAATCGGGCGTGGCGATGCGCTTTCCCCGCATCAGCCGGATTCGCTGGGACAAGCCGGCCGAGGAGGCCGACCGACTCGAGACCTTGCAAGCAATGATTGTCGGGTAGCAGCGCAATGAAGCATGCGGCGTCAAAGTACGAGGTTGCGGCCCTCACCTGGGACCAAGTCAAGGAGCGGCTTCAGGCGGGCGCCGTGGCGATCCTGCCGATCGGCGCCGGCGCCAAGGAGCATGGCTTACACATGCCGATGGCCACCGATCAGGTTTTCGCCGAATATTTTTCGCGCGCACTCGCCGAACGGATCGATGCGCTGATCTGGCCGACGCTCACTTACGGATTCTATCCGGCCTTCACCGCCTATGCGGGCAGCGTCAGCCTCTCGCGCAAGCCTTTCGCCGTGGTGGTCAAGGAAATCGTCGACGACTTGCTCGGGTTCGGTGCAAGCCGCGTTCTCGTTCTCGACACGGGACTGAGCACGATCGCGCCTGTCGAGGCGGCAATAGGCGCTTCGCGCGATCCGTCGCTGGTGCGTCACCTGAAGGTCTTTGCCGGACCGCGCTTCGAGGAGACCGTGCGGGCGCTCCAGCAGCAGTCCTATGGCAGCCATGCCGACGAGATGGAGACCTCGCTCATGCTCGCCATCGCGCCGGAGCTGGTCGACATGACGCGGGCCGAAGCCTGTCTGTTCCGGGCCAGCGAGCCCGCGCGCGGCCCGCTATCGCCCGACGACCCCTCCGCGGCAAATTATTCGCCGAGCGGAAGTTTCGGCGATCCGACGCTTGCTTCGCGGGAGAAGGGTTTGCCGCTGCTCGCCGCGATTCTGGCTGATATGGTCGAAGCAGCGAGTGAACCGAAGCAAACCGGGAGGGCCGACGAGTGAGGATGCTACTGCACGCAATGTTTCCCACTGAGCCGTTCAACGCTCTGGTCAGAAGCGGCAAAGCGGGCGAGATCCTGCAAAAGATCATGGAGGATATTAAGCCCGAGGCGGTCTATTTCACCGAGGAGGACGGCATGCGCTCGGCGCTGCTCGTGGTCGATCTCGTGACCGCTTCCGACGTGCCCAAGATTGCCGAGCCGTTCTTCCTCAATTTCGACGCCGAATGCCGGCTCCGGATCGTGATGAGCCCCGAAGACCTCAAGAATGCCGGGCTCGACGCGCTCGGCAAGAAATGGGGTTGACGTCTAGACGTGGTGGGCGTGGTCGCCGGCCGCCATCTTTTTCAGCTTGGCGCGATCGACCTTGCCGGTCGGATTGAGCGGCATCGTGTCGAGAAACACGACGTCCTCCGGGGCTTTGTAGCCCACCCGCTCGCGCGCGAAGGCGATGAGTTCCCCCGCGGTGGCGGCTTTCCCCTGCTTCAGCTCGACATAGGCGCGCACATTCTCGCCGTGTGCGGCGTCGTGGATACCGATGACACCAACCGACTCCACGGCGGGATGATCCAGCAGCGCATCCTCGACCTCCAAGGGCGAGATATTCGAGCCGTCGTGCACGATGATCTGCTTTTTGCGCCCGCAGAACCAGAGATAGCCGTCAGAGTCGGCCTTCATGACGTCGCCAGTGTCGAACCAACCGTCTTGAAACACTTCTGCCGTCGCTTCAGGAGCGTTCCAATAGCCTGAAGTGTGGCTCGGCGCGCGAACAAAGACGCGGCCCTCTCTGCCATTACGGGTCTCCTTGCCCTCCTCACTACGGATGGAGAAGACAAAGCCCGGATTGGGCAGTCCGATCGAGCCGATCTTGTCGACGCCGTAAGGCGGGTTGTTGGCGGCAATGCCGATCTCGGTCATGCCGTAACCCTCATGGATGATGTGCCCGGTCAGGGCATGGAATTCCTTTTCCAGCTCGGCAGAGACCTTATCGCCACCCGAGCGGCACAGTCGGAGCGAGGCGAAGTCCTCGGCGGTGGTGTCTGGCTCGCGGATGAGATGCAGCAAGGTGGCTGGCAAGGTGGTCATCACTGTCGGACGCACAACACGGACCAATGGTCCAAGCTCGGCATGATCGAAGACACGTGCCACCGCCAGCCGCGCGCCGACGGAGAGCGCGGCCATGGCAAAGGAAAAGCCGCCAATATGCGAGCACGACGAGGCGGGGAGCATCACGTCATCCTGCGTGAGGGCGTAGCCCTTGGCGACGCTCGCGAACATCCAGCCGAGCGAGGCATGGGTGTGGGTCACGCCCTTGGCCGGGCCGGTGGAGCCGGAGGTGAAGAAGATCGCGGCCGGGGCCTCGGGATCGAGTCCGGGAAACGCGACCGACGGCGGCGTGGTCTCCATGAGATGCTCGAAATGCGGTCCCCCTTCCTTCTCGGCCTGGTAGGAGATGACTCCGAGCGGGAGCGCGCGCGCCTTGCTTGCGGCGATATCGGCCCTGCGTTCGGCATGGGCGAGAATGATCTTGGCGCCACTCACTTCAAGCGCGTGGTCGATCTCCGGCGGCGTATAGCGGTAGTTCAGCGGGGTCATGACCAGCCCGGCCTTGAAGCAGGCGAGATAATGCGCGATCAACGGCAGCCGGTTGGGCATGAGCGAGGCCACGCGGTCGCCGGGCTCAAGCCCCAGGGCCAGATAGTGCGCGGCCAACCGCTCGGTCCGCTCGGCAAGTTCGGACCAGGACCAGCGATCCTCCAGCGAGACTATTGCAATCTCTTCCGGCCGTGTCTTGAGCCCGGCTTCGAGCAGATCGGGAAGCTGGATTGGCTTGTCTAGCGATGGACCACAATGCATTGCCTAATCCCTTGGTATGCGGGCGATTGGAGGACGGTGCCGCCGTCCTCCGGCCCGATCTTAATAGGGACAGAATCCTAAATAACGGTTCAGCCCAATGGCTTTTGCGAGGCCTCTAACATGTTGATCCGGCGCGTGGTCTGGTCGAGCTTTGGCGTGCTTTGGCTCGCCGCGGCCACCGTTCCGGCGCACGCGGAGGACGCGGCGCTCTGCTTCGGCACGGCGGATCGCGTGGTCGAGGGCGCATCCATTACGGAAGAAGAGAAGCGCGCCGGCCACGAGGCCTGTCAGCGCGCGCTCGCCGAAACCGCCAGCATCGTGCAGAAATATCATCTGCAAGAGGCGGATTTCGACATTGTCGGCCGCCCGCCCAAGCCAGCAAATTGAGCGCGCCTAGGCGGCGCGAGCGCCGGTCGGCTGCACGATGATGGCGCCGTTATCGCCGCGGACGATCTCGTCGTCGGTGAGCTTGAAATTCTCCATCGTCACGGTGTGGAAGCGCTCGAAATAATCTTTCAACGGCTTTTCGATCGATCCGTCATATTCGGGCCGGGCCACATGCGTCGCGCCCTGCACCACCTTCACCACCTTGCCGTCCTTGACCACGAGTTCGCCGCCCTTGAACACATATTCGGGCGTGGCGAACATCGCCTCGCGGTCGGGATTGTCGCGATAGACGGTGATGTCGCCGGCGGCGCCGACGCCCAAATGTCCGCGATCGACCAGGCCTAGGCTCTTGGCGGGACCGGCGCGGGTCAGGACGGCGATCTCGTCGAACGTGTATTCGCGGGTGATGGATTTGAGCAACTCGGCCTGCGCCTGCGCATCTGGGTTGATCTTCTGCAGCATGTCGTCGCGGAAGCCCTTGTCCATCAAGAGCCGGATGAGATGCGGGTAGAAGAAGAACGGCGCGCCGTTCGGATGGTCGGTGGTGAGGAAGATGCGCCAGGGATCGTCGAACAGGAGAAAGGTCTCAAGTCCGATCACCCATTGCATGGCATTGACGAAGCTCTTGTCGCGATAGCGGATCGGCACCACGCCGCAGCCCGCGTCGCATTCGATGTCCATGATCACCGGCTTCTTGGGATGGGCGCTCTTGGAAATCGCGTATTGGCGCATGGAGTCGCCGGAGGCGGTGCAGGTCTGCCCGAACAGCACCTGGCCCACGTCGATCGACACGTTTGGCGTCTTGTTGACCAGCTCGGTGAGCCGCGCGGCGCCAGAGGAGAATTTGCGGTCGCCCTCGGTGCCATAGCTCAGGAACTGGGTGTGCGTCATGTGGATGCGCAAGCCCTCGGCGGCGCGCACCGTGGCCAAGGTCGATTCGATATTGCCGGGAACGCCGAGATTGCAGCCGTGGATGTGCAGCGGGTGGGTGACGCCGAGCTCTTCCAACGCGCGGGCCAAGGTCAAAATGATCTGGCGCGGCGTGACCTTGTAGTAGACGTGCTCCTCGTCGAGATCGAGCTTGCGCTGATTGAACTTGAAGGCGCTGATGCCGCCGGGATTGACCACCTTCAGCGCGATGGCCTGGGAGGCGTGCATGGTCCAGGCGACATAGTCTTTGATCGCCCGGAAATCGTCCTTGGCGGCGAGCTGGCGCAGGAAGAAGTCGTCCGAGCCGAGCATGGCGAAAGCGCCCTTGTCGACCATCGGCGTGTCGCCCATCTCCATATGCGCCTGACGGGCATTGGCAGGCAGCATGGCCGGCTCGAAGCAGGCGGTATAACCCATCTCGGCATAGCGATAGCCGGTGACGTGGGTCGACGGCACCGAGCGGCCGGAGCCGGCACGCGTCAGCTTGGTGCGGGTGACGGGGTCGCCTCGGTGGTCCTCGGGCAGGAGCGTCCGAGCGATGGTCATTTTGCCGCCGCCAATATGGGTATGCGGGTCGATGGCGCCGGCCATCACCACTTTGCCCTTCACGTCATAGGTCGCGTCGGGCTTGGCGTTCGGCCTGGGCGCAACGATCTTGCCGTCCTCGACATAGATGTCGCGGACCTCACCGCTGACTTTGTTGGCGGGATCGAAAATTCTGCCGCCGGTGAGCTTGACGAGCATGGGTTTGCGGCTCCCGGCCTAGAGTGAAGTTTCGATGGCCGAAAGCACATCGGCTGCGGGCGGAAGATCCGACCGGCCGAGGTCCTTCAGCGGCAGGGACACGACATTGTCGACCCGCACCATGCGCCCGGCATGATCGAGGCCCGGGGTGCCGACGGGAATGAACACCGCCGGCGTGTTTTGGAGCGCGAGGCCCGGCGTGCCGAGCACGATGGTCGGCAGCTTGGTCGCGGGCGGCGCGAAGTCGGGCGAGATCGTGGCGACCCAGATCAGCAAGTCCCCTTCGCCCTCCTGCAACATGCGGGCGATATTCCAGCGGTAGGGATCGTAGTCCGGGGCGCCGCTCGCATAGCTGACGCGCAAGGGATAACCGCTTTGCCAGCTACAGACCGCGGCAGCCGTGGCAGCCCCCTCGGCGCCGCCGAGCGAGAGACCGGCGAAGCGCGTGGTCAGGTTGAGGTCCTTGACGAGCCCGGTGAACTGCTCGATTGCCAACTCGGCAAAGGGGAAGTTCAAACCGGGCGGCGCCCAGACCACCACGCCATATTTGGCGTTACGGCAGCGCTCGGCCAGCGCATCGATCTGATCGAGTTTCACTCCGTCGGTCTTCGCGGGCTTCACCCTGAAGCCGCGCAGCCGCGCCCTGAGCAGCGCGACCACGTCTCCCGCCTTCTCGTCGGGACAGGCCAAGGTGACCACCTCGCCGATGCGCGAGCCCTTGACGCCGGACCGGTCGAGGCCCTTGCCGATGAACACCACGGTACGTTTGGGCGCGGTGACATGAAACATCGAGTCCGGCGGCGAGACGATGCGCTCGAAGAAGCGGGGGTGAAGCTTGTGGATGTCGCAGCCGGCGATAATGAAGAGATCGGCGCGGTTGCGTGCCTCGGTCAGGGTCGTGGTGATCCAGCCAGTGGTCTGCATGACCTTTAGGTTGCGATACAGCCCCTCACTCGCGGCGTGATCGACAATGCCGCCGCTGCGGTCGGCAAGCGCCAGCACCGCGCGCATGCCTTCGACGTCAGTGGCCAGGCCGCCGAACATCGGCAGCTTGGCCTTGCCGATCAGTTTGGCTGCCTGCTTGACCGCCGCATCGAGCGAGGCGTCCTTGCCCGCTGCTTGCGGACTTGCCGGCGGTAATTTGCGCTCGAAGCCGGCAATCGACTTCGCGCAGCCGCCCTCGACCACCTTGAGCCCCTGCTCGGTCCGCTCGACC
>DATICH010000037.1:0-28692 GCA_035456885.1 Methyloceanibacter sp. | reverse complement strand
GAGCCCGCGCCGGTCCACCCAGTCGAACACATGCAGGCCATCGTCGTCGGCCAGCGCCAGGATTGGCCCGAGCGGCGATTCGATCCAGCGTGCGATCAGGCAATGCACGCCGCTTGCCTTCGACGGCGCCGCGCCGAACAGCTTGGCGAAGGCCTCGCGAAACCCGCTCGGCGATTCGAATCCGTGATCCAGTTGCGTGTCCAAGACATTGCTCCCATTTCTGACCGCGGCAAGCGCCGAGCCCATGCGCCGCGCACGCTGATAGGCCTGAAACGACATGCCGAAATAGCGCTGGAACTGGCGCCGGGCAGTCGACGGCTCGATGCCCATTTCCACAAGCGCGCGATCCCGGAGCGGCTCTGACGGACGCCGCTCGACCTCTCTGAGCAGCTGTTCGACCAAGGCCGGCACCTGACCGTTCTGGTTCATCGGCCGGCAACGGAGACAAGGACGGTAGCCCGCATAGAGCGCCTCCTTCGGCCGGGTAAAGAACTCGACATTCTCGCGCAACGGCTTCCGCGCCGGGCAGACCGGGCGGCAGAAAATTCCGGTGGTCCTGACGCCCACGACGAAGATGCCCTCGTAGGAGGAATCGCGGCGCTTGAGCGCGCGCCAGAACTCGTCGGCGCGCCGTTCGAATGGCTTCTCGCTCATGGCGCAAAGACTAAGCCAAGGGCCTTGCGCCATGCGACCGATTTTCGGGCAGCAATTTTGGTCTCGGACATGCGCAGGCCTTGCCGCGATGCATTCCAGCATCCGGCCTATGCTCCTTTCTTTCCCTCGGGCACGAGGGGCGGCACGCCGAAAAGCGCAAACCAATGGTGTCCGTCTCTTGGGAGACGGCGGGCGCCTTCCGGCGCGCCACATGCGCTCATTTTGAGTGCGCTATCACGCTTCGCGCTACTTGGGCGCAGGCGCAACCAGCCCACTCTCCGCGCATGCTCATTTGCGGCGTCTTACTCGGCACCGGGCCCCGCTTTCGATTGGCCTTACCGCGCTCGCGCGCGAGGCCAAGTCGTCAGTCAGCTCCTGACGGGGGCCCGTAATGGCCCCGGGGGGAGCCCCGATGCGGCCCGAGTGCCTGGCTGCGAACCAAGCCCGCAGGCGCCGCACCCCGTCCCGCCTCAAGATCGCCTCGCGAAAGCGCCCTCAGAAGGACGAGGTGTAAGGAGTCTAACTGAGGTTCGAGAGGCGGGGATAAGCGATCGCGCGCCAGCCGATGTCGCGGCGGCAAAAGCCTTCCGGCCAGTCGATCTTGTCGACCGCCGCATAAGCGTTAGCCTTGGCTTGGGCGATGCTTGCGCCGCGCGCGGTAACGCCGAGCACGCGCCCGCCATCGGCGAGGATACGCCCGCCGTCGCGCTTGGTGCCGGCATGGAAGATCGCCACATTCGGATCGGCGCCGGCCGCTTCGAGCCCCTTGATCGCCGAGCCCTTCTCGTAAGCGCCGGGATAGCCCTTCGCCGCCATCACCACGCAGAGCGCGGGTTCGTCGTGCCAGTCGAGCGACATGCCGCCGAGCCGCCCCTCGGCCACGGCGAGCAGGGCAGGGAGCAGGTCCGACTTCAGGCGTAGCATCAAGACCTGCGCCTCCGGGTCGCCGAAGCGCACATTATATTCGATCAGTTTTGCCTCGCCGCTCTCGATCATCAGCCCGGCATAGAGCACGCCCTTGAATGGCGCGCCGCGCGCCTGCATGGCGCGGATCGTCGGTGTGATGATCTTCTCCATGACCTGCCTGCACAACTTAGGCGTCATGACCGGCGCCGGCGAATAGGCGCCCATGCCGCCGGTATTGGGACCGCGGTCGCCGTCGAAAGCGCGCTTGTGGTCTTGTGCGGTGGCGAGCGGCAGCGCCGTCTCGCCATCGGTCAGCACGAAGAAGCTCGCCTCCTCGCCGTCGAGAAATTCCTCGACCACGACCTCGCCGCCCAAGCTGGAAAAGCAGGCATCGATAGCGGCCTCGGCGTCTTCGCGGCTTTGCGCGATCACGACACCTTTGCCGGCGGCGAGCCCGTCGGCCTTGACCACGATCGGCAGCTTATGCGCCGCCACATAGGATTTGGCCTCGCCCGCATCGGTAAAGCGCCGGTAGCCAGCGGTGGGGATGCCATATTCGGCGCAAAGGTCCTTGGTGAAGCCTTTGGAACCTTCGAGCTGCGCGGCTTCGCGCGACGGCCCGAACACTTTGATGCTTTCCGCCTCGAGCTCGTCGGCGAGGCCCGCCACCAGTGGCGCCTCCGGCCCGATTACCACGAGGCCGATTTGCTTTTCCTTGCAGAAACGGGCGACGGCGGCATGATCGGCGACGTCAAGCTTAACGCACTCCGCCACAGTCTCGATTCCGGCATTGCCCGGCGCGCAATAGAGCTTGTCGAGCAAGGGGCTCTGCTTGAGCTTCCAGGCGAGCGCGTGCTCGCGCCCGCCGCCGCCGATCAAGAGCACATTCATCCCCGGCTAGGCTCCGCTTGTGGCGCGCATGGCGAGCTTGTATTGCATGATGCGGATGAACGCCAATGGCTGATCGACCCCAATCGCCGACGACCAATCTCGTCGAATATACCGTTTCGGAGCTCGCCTTCGCGCTCAAGCGGACGGTCGAGGACGCCTATGGGCTGGTCAAGTTGCGCGGCGAGATCTCCGGCTTCCGGGGCCAGCACTCGTCCGGCCATTGCTATTTCACCCTCAAGGACGAGCGGGCCTGCATCGAGGCGGTGATCTGGCGGAGCACTTTTCAGCGCTTGAAATTCAAGCCGGAGGAAGGGCTGGAGGTCATCGCCCGCGGCCGGGTCACCACCTATCCGGATCGTTCCAAATATCAGATCGTCATCGACGAGCTCGAGCCTGCCGGCGTCGGCGCGCTGCTCGCCCAGCTCGAGGAGCGTAAGAAGCGGCTACAAGCCGAGGGCCTGTTCGACGAAGCGCGCAAACGGCCATTGCCGTTCCTCCCGCGTATCATCGGCGTGGTCACCTCCCCCACCGGCGCGGTGATCCGCGATATCCTGCATCGCCTAGAGGATCGCTTCCCATCGCATGTGCTGGTCTGGCCGGTGCGCGTGCAGGGTGAGAATTGTGCGATCGAGGTCTCCGCCGCCGTCGGCGGCTTCAACGCGCTCGACGGCAGCGGCGTCGTTCCGCGGCCAGACCTGATCCTCGTCGCGCGCGGCGGCGGCAGTCTCGAGGACCTCTGGGGTTTCAATGATGAGGGCCTGGCGCGCGCCGTCGCCGCCAGCGCCATTCCGCTGATCTCCGCGGTCGGGCACGAGACAGACTGGACCATCATCGATTTCGTTGCCGATTGGCGGGCACCGACGCCGACCGCGGCGGCCGAACGCGCCGTGCCGGTGCGCGCCGAGTTGATGATCAGCGTGACGCAGCACGGGCTTCGCGTGACAACCTCGCTCAGGCGCCGGATTGAGGGCGAACGGGTGAGATTTCTCGGTCTCGCCCGCGGTCTGCCGCGCAAGGCCAATATCCTCGATTTGCCGCGCCAGCGCTTGGACAATATCGGCGGGAGGCTGTCGCGTGCCCTCGTCGCCAATGCGCGGGAGCATCGCAGCACGTTCGAGCGCTCGGCCACGCGGCTCAGGCCGCAAGGCGTGGCGCGCACCGCCGAGGCCGGCCGCGACCGGCTGATCCGGCTCGACCGTGCGCAGGCGCGCGCGATTGGGGCGCTGTTCAACCGCTCGCGCGTCAAGCTCGACGCGCAAGCCAAGCTGCTTTCCACGCTCGGCTATCACAACGTTCTGGCGCGCGGCTTCGCCTTAGTGCGCGATGAAGACGGCACGATGCTCCGCCGCGCCACAGAGGTGAAACCGGGCGCGGCCCTGGACATCGAGTTCGCCGATGGCCATGTTGATGCGCATGCGGATGCGCCCGCGCGCAAGTCTCAGATTGAGGCGAAAGCGCGGCGCCGTACGGGCGAAGGAAAGCAGGGGACCCTGCTCTGACCACTCCCAGCAAGTTCATGCGTAAATCTGAAGTGTACGCTGGCCTTCGGCCGCCGCTTGTGTTTATGGTGATAAACAACAACGACAAAGCGCGGGCCATTCAGCCTTGATGAATCGTTTCGAACGCAACATTGGCTTCAAGGGCGAAGCCAAGCTGAAATATCTCGACGGCGAGGTGCAAGTGTTGACGCCCGGCGACTTCGTGCGCTGCGCGGTGACGGGGCGCACCATTCCGCTCGACGAGCTGCGCTATTGGAGCGTCGAGCTGCAAGAGGCCTATGCCGACGCCGTGTCCTCGCTCAAGCGCTATCACGAAACCCATGCCGCGTCCGCTCGCGCTGCCGAATAGCCGCTAGATCGCGGGCTTGGCGGCTGCTTTTGCGAGCAGCCGTTTCATCGCCGCCGCATCCTCGAATTCCAACGCAACCTGGAACGGGCGCGAGCGGTGCTTCAGCTCGCCCGCCGCACTCTCCGGATCGTCGGGAAGCCGCACCCAGTCCTTCTCGGTGGTGACCAGCATGGCGTTATAGTCCTCGGCCTCTTTCAGCAGGCTGCGCGCCTGCCGCTCGCTATAGCGGTAGTGGTCGGGATAGGCGCGGGCGTCGATCAACCGCGCGCCTTCATTGCGCAAGGTGGCGAAGAACTTCTCCGGCCGGGCGATGCCGGCAAAGCCGATCACCGGCAAGACGCTGAGCCAGCGCTTGTCCTGCCGGGGCACCATGCGCGCCTTGAGCACGGGCTTGCCGGAGGCGGCAAAAGCTTCAGCGAGCCGCGCCGCCTTCTCTCCGTTGCCGATGACAATCAGCGCGTCGGCCCGCGCCATCTGCGCATCGAGCGGCGCCCGCAGCGGGCCGGCCGGCATGACCAGGCCGTTGCCGACGCCGGACGCCGCATCCACCACGACGAGAGTCAGATCCTTGACGAGACTCGGATTCTGGAAGCCGTCATCCATCACGATGATGCCCGCATCGCTGGCCTCGATGGCCTTGGCGCCAGCCACGCGATCGGCCGAGACGAAGGTGGGCGCAGCCTCGGCCAAGAGCAGCGGCTCGTCGCCGACTTCCGCCGCGCTTTGTCCCTGCTTGACGAGGACCGGCCCTTGGTTGGTTCCGCCATAGCCGCGGATGAGGCAGGCAGGCTTGTGCCCCAGCTGCTTGAGCAGCGCCGCAACGGCGATCGCCGTGGGCGTCTTACCGCCGCCGCCGGCGGTGAAATTGCCGATGCAGACCACCGGCAGAGGCGAGCGATAGGCTTCGCCGCGCGCGTAGCGGCTCTCCGCCAAATTGCCATAGATGCGCCCGAACGGAGCGAGCGCCGAGGCAAGCACACCCTTCCTGCGATACCACCAGAACGGCGTGCTAAGAGGCATGCTGCAACGTAGACTTCGGCGGGAGATAGGCTTCGAGCTCGGCGAGCGTGCGCGGCAGCGCGCCTCCCATCGCGGCGATCGTGCGCGAAGCCCGCTCGGTCATGGCCCGCCGCGCGGTCGCGTCGTCGAGCAATTCGAGCGCGGCCGCGGCGAGGCTCGCCGGGTCGTGCACTTCCTTGCAGGCTTGCGCACGCAACAGCTCGCCATAGGCGTCGCGGAAATTCTGCCAATTGGGGCCGGTCAGCACCGCAGCGCCGAGCTTGATCGGCTCCACCGGATTCTGGCCGCCGCGGTCCGCGAGCGAGCCGCCGACGAAGGCGACCGGCGCGAGCGCATAGAACAAGCCGAGCTCGCCGAGCGTGTCCGCCACATAGATCTCGGTTTTGGGCGCGGGCAGCTTGCCCTCCGAGCGAAGCGTCACCATGAAAGTCTGCGCCCGAAGTTGCTCGGCGATCAGCTTCCCGCGCTCGGGATGCCGCGGCACGATGATGGTCAGCAGGTCCGGCCGCGTCTGTTTCATTCGGCGATGCGCCTCGGCCACGATCTCGTCCTCGCCGGGATGGGTGCTCGCCGCGAGCCACACGGTGCGTCCCTCGAGTGCCGCGTCGAGCTTGCGCCGCCCGGAAAGATCGACCGGCGGCGGTGGTGCGTCGGCCTTGAGATTGCCGACGTCGAGCGCGCGCGTCGCACCGAGCTGGGCAAACCGTTCGGCCAGGCCGTCATTCTGTGCCAGCACGAGGTCGAACGCGGAGAACAGCGGCCGGCTCAAGCCGGGTCGCCGCCGCCAACGGCGATACGATGAGGCCGACATTCGGCCATTGATGAGGATCAGCGGAACCCCGAGCGATTTGGTCTCCAGCACGAGATTGGGCCAGATCTCCGACTCGACCAAGACCGCCAGATCGGGGCGCCAATGCCGCAGGAAGCGTTGCACGAAGCTCTGGTTGTCGAGCGGCGCGAATTGGTGCAGCACGCCCCGCGGCAGCCTGGCGCTGGCAAATCTGGCCGAAGTGACCGTCGCAGTGGTGAGCAGGATCCGCAGCTCCGGGCGCTCGGCGGCGATGGTCTCGATCACCGGCAGCGCGGCATTGGCCTCGCCGACGCTGGCGGCATGGAACCAGACCAGAAAACCCTGAGGTCGCGGCGCGCTTGCCAGGCCGTAGCGTTCGGGGCGCCGCCCGGGCTCCTCCTTGCCGCGCCGCGTGCGCCAGGCGAGCATCAGCGGCACGAACGGCGCCGCCAGCCGGGTGAACAGTTGATAGGCCTTGAGGGTCAGCCCGGGCTTGATGGTCTCTTGCTTGGTCAAGGGGTCTCTGGCTCCTGCCAAAGCATAAGCGCGCGCGGTCGCCTCGGCGAGTGCCGTCTGGATGGCAATGCGCCCCTTTTCGAGGGCGTCCGCATCGTTGGTCTGGGACACCCAGACCGGATCCCCGATCACGATGGCGAGCCTCGTGAAGGGAAGGTTGACGGTAAAGGCGCTCCAGGTCGGCATGACCATGCGGCGTTTGGTGGCAATCGCCAGGGGCACCACCGGCCGCCCCGACAACGAAGCGAGCATGGCAATGCCTTCGCCGGCGCGGCGCGGCGGCCCTGGCGGTACGTCGGCGGTCATAGCCACCGTGCCGCCGCTTGACAGCGCCCGCAGGGACTCGCGAAGCGCGGTCGCCCCGCCGCGATTGCGGCGGCGCTTGCCGGCGCCGGCCCCCTTTATCAACCCCATGCCGAAACGTTCGAGCACGCCGCCTATGACCGCGGCGTCGCCGTGGCGGGAGACTATGGCGTGTACGTCGGCCGGGCGCTCAGGCTTGAGCTGCGGCAGTAGCAGGAACTGCCCGTGCCACATGGCAAGAATTTGGGGATGCGAGGCGAACAGCTTGGCCTCGCTGTCTTGCGGGTCGCGCACGATCGCACTCGTCGCGTAGACGAACCGGACATACCTTGCGGCGAGTGCACCAGCCAGAGCGGCGGCACGCTTCGATACCAGCAGCCGTTTCAACATGAAGCTTCTTTTTCGCCGCTATTTTCCCACCGCTGCCATCGCCTCTTCCCCCGCTTCCTCCGGCGAGGGGGGCGTGTAGCCTCCGGCGATGCCGAATTGGGTGCGATGCAGTCGGGTATAGAGTCCGCCCTTGGCGACCAGCTCCTCGTGGCGCCCACTCTCGACGATCCGCCCTCCATCCAGCACGCAGATGAGATCGGCCTTCTTCACCGTGGAGAGCCGGTGCGCGATCATCAGCACGGTGCGGCCGCGCATCAGCTCTTCCAGCGCCGTCTGCACCTTGGCCTCGGCCTCGGAGTCGAGCGAACTGGTCGGTTCGTCGAGCAAGAGGATCGGTGCGTCCTTGTAGATCGCCCGGGCGATGGCGATGCGCTGCCGCTCGCCGCCGGACAATAGCCCGCCGGCCTCACCGACCCGCGTGTCGTAGCCCTTCGGCAGCGCCGTGATGAAGTCATGCGCGGCGGCCGCCTTGGCCGCCTCGATCACCCGGCTCTCCTCGACCGGCCTCGAGCCATAGGCGATGTTGGTCCGGATCGTGTCGTCGAATAGCACCGGGTCCTGAGTCACGAGCGCAATCGCCTCGCGCAGGCTCGCGATCGTCACGTGGCTGATGTCTTGCCCGTCGATCAAGACCTGGCCCCGGTCGGGATCGAAGAAGCGCAAGCTGAGATTTACCAGCGTGCTCTTGCCCGAGCCCGAAGGCCCGACCAGCGCCACCGTGCGGCCCGGGGGTACGGTAAGGCTCACCGCATTGAGCACGGTGTTCTCCGGCTCGTAGGCAAAGGATACGTCTCTGAACTCGATCTCCCCGCGCGTCAGTTCGAGCGGTTTGGCGTCGGGACTCTGGTTGAGGTGAACCTCGCGGTCGATGATGCCGAGCACGCGGCTCGCCGCGGCAATGCCTTCCTGAAGCTGCGTCTGCAATGTGGCGACGCTCTTGAGCGGGGCATAGATCAGCAGGGCCGCGGTCATGAATCCCATGAAGTGACCAAGGGTCAGATCGCCGCGAATCCCCTTGGTGCCGGCGAAATAGATGGCAAGCGCGAAGCCCAGGCCGGTGAGTAGCTCGATCGACGGGCTGGAAAGCGCCCGGGCGCGCGTGCCGCGCATGGTGAACTCGAGCGCTCGCTGGATCGCCGAGGAGGCGCGCTGCTCCTCGCGGTCCTCTTGTTGGTAGGCGCGCACCACCCGGATGCCGCGCAACGTCTGGCTGATCAGCGCCGAAAGATCGCCGGTCTCCTGCAGCGACTTGGTCGTCGAGCTGCGCATCTTGCGGCGCTGGCGCGACAGCAGGAACCACGCGAACGGCATGAAGATCAGGATCAGCATCGAGAAGCGCGGGTCCATGTAGATCATGGCGCCGACCAGGATGATGACCTTGAGAGTATTCTCGACGAGGGTCATCAGCGAGCGGCTGGCGGTCAGGCGGATGAGATTGGCGTCGTTGAGAAAACTTGCCAGCAGCCGTCCGGAATGCACTCTTTGAATCCAGTTCAGATCGGCCCGCGCCAGCTTGGCGAACATCTGCACGCGGAGATCTGCAACGAAACGGTGGCCGAGATAGGCGACGGTGACATCGGCCACATATTCGGAGATCGCCTTGACCACCGTCACGATGACGATGGCGGCGACGATCCAGTAGATCATCTGCTCGTTCTTGGCGACGAACACGTCGTCAGCGGTCCGCTGAATCAGGAAGGGAATTGCCCCGGTCGTCGCCGCGGTGAGCAGCATGGCGGTCGTGGCGATCGCCAACAGCCCGAACCGCGGGCGCAAATGCTCTCGCCAGATGCGTCCTACGATCTGCCAGGTCGTATAGTCGACCTGGAGTTCGTCGGCGCTCCGCGTGATCGCGTCTGCGTCCCTAAACAGTAGATCGTTCAAGCGATTTCCCCGGTTTTTGGCGCTTTGGCAGGCCGGCTGCCGATCGGCGCGATGCTCTTCTAGCACGCGATCGCGGGCGTCTATAAGGCGAAAAACCGACTGCGCAACATTGCCGCGAGAGAGCGCTAACCGGCCTCGCCGCCGGGCTCCTGGCCGGGGTCGAGCAGCCGGTGCAGGTGCACGATAAAGTAGCGCATATGCGCGTCGTCGACGGTGCGATGCGCGGCATCCTTCCAGGCGTCGTAAGCTTGCGCGTAGTTGGGATAGATGCCGACGATATCCAGACCCTTGAGATTGCTGAACTCAATCTTGTCGAGCGAAGTAAGCTCGCCGCCGAACACGAGATGCAGCAATTGCCGACCCTGCTTTGTGGCGCCGTGCTTTGCCGCCATGACCGGTGACCCTCGCTCCCGATTTCAGCGCTAGAGGTCTACGCGATCCGTGCGCTCGATCAAGAGCGGATGCAGCGCCTTGCCGCTGGCGACCAGGCTCGGGAAGCGTGGCGAAGCGCGATTGTAGCGGTGCACCTCGCCGTGATGGTCGGTGATGACACCCCCGGCTTCCTCGACGATAAGCTGCGCCGCGGCGAGGTCCCACTCGCTCTTGGCCGAAAGCGAGACTGTCGCGTCCGCCTGCCCGCAAGCGACCAGCGCCAGCCGGTAAGCCACTGAGTTCACCCAGCGGGACTTCACCTCGGGCCAAGGCTCCTTCCAGATCTTCTTCTTGAACAGGCCGCCGCTGGCAATCAACAGCGCTCCGTCGAGCGTACTCTTGGTGCTGGCGGCAATCGGCTTATCGTTGAGAAAGGCGCCTTTGCCGCGCATGGCATGGAAGAATTCCTGGGTGGCGGGATTGAATACGACGCCGAGCACCGGCGCGCCGTCCTCGACCAGGGCCGCCGAGACCGTCCATTCCGGCACATGGCGCAGGAAGGCGTTGGTGCCGTCGATCGGATCGACCATCCAGACCCTGCGGCATTTGAGGCGCACCGGGTTGTCCTCACTCTCCTCGGAGAGCCAGCCATAGCCCGAGCGCCCGGTGAGTAGGTCGAGCTTGAGCGCGGTGTCGACGGCGAGGTCGGCTTCGCTCACCTCCGAGCCGTCGGCCTTCCGGTTCACCAGGATATGCTGCCGGAAATAGGTGAGGGCCAGTTCGCCCGCATCGCGCGCCGCGGTCTTAAGAAGTGCGTAATCTTCTTCGCGGGACGGAGCGGGCAACGGGTGCTCGGATGGCTGCAGGGCGTTCATTGGCGCGGCGGAAGATTCTCTAAACTTTTCGGAAGAGTTCTCTCAACCATGTAAGCAGGTAGATCGCGCATACCAGACATTAAGGACGTCCATTAAGCGCTTCGGAAAACTTCTATGGCAGCATCGTGGCAATCAAAGGCGGCCAAAAGGCAGCCATTCAGGGGGGAAGCTAACAGCAAGGCGTCATCCGGGCCCCAGCGCTTCGCGCTCTGGGGCCCGGTGCTTTTTTGCGCGCATGGCGCGGCGGGCGCAACTCAGAATATTGCCGCAAGCGCCATGTCGATCAGAATGGCGCCGAACACGATCACCCCGAACTCCCGATTGGAGCGGAAGCGCTTGAGGCAGTTCTCCGGGTCGTCGATCTCGAGCGTGTAGACCTGCCAGGCAAGCTGCGCCGCCGCTGCCGCCATGCCAAGCAGGAATGCCGTGCCAGCATGTGCCATGATTCCCGCCATGGTGATGGCGAGCCATGCGGCGGCATAGAACAGTGTCAGCCACGGCTTGGTGGCGCGGCCGAATTTGAGCGCGGTGGATTTCAGCCCGATCAGATCGTCGTCCGCGCGATCCTGATGCGCATAGATCGTGTCATAGCCGATGGTCCAGAGAACCGCTCCCGCATAGAGCACGATGGCGGGCCAATCGAGGTGCCCCAGCACCGCTGTCCAGCCCAACAGCGCGCCCCAATTGAAGGCGAGCCCGAGCGCGGCTTGCGGCCAATGGCTGAACCGTTTGACGAAGGGGTAGAGCGCGACGATGGGGATCACCCCAAATCCGAGCCAAATGGTCGTGGTGTTGAAGCTCAAGAGCACGACGAGCCCGATCAGGCAGAGCGCGAACATGAAAATCGTGGCGGCGCGAGGGGTGACCTGTCCGCTCGGCAACGGCCGCGACCGGGTCCGCGCCACCTTGGCATCGATATCGCGATCGATCAGGTCGTTATAAGTGCAGCCCGCAGCGCGCATCACGATCGCGCCCACGGCGAACAAGAACAGGAGCCAAAGATCGGGATAGGGCTCGCCAAGACTGCGCCCGGCCAGCGCCACCGACCAGAAGCACGGCAAGGCAAGCAGGAAGAACCCGATCGGACGATCGGCACGGGCGAGCCTGAGATAGGGCGCGATCGCCGCCGGGGCGAAGCGATCGACGAGGTTGCTGGGCGCCGCGTCGCGCATCGCGAAGGCTTTGCCTTGGGGCGGAGGTCGTGTCATGTGACGGGCCGTGCCTTATGCCTGACGCGCGGGCTTCCTACTGGTTCAGATAAGCTCCATGTCCTCCAAGCTCCAGCGCCTTTTCGTCACGTTCAAGCTTGAACCGGGTCTCGAATGCGCGCTGGAGAAGGACCACGCGCATTACCTCGGAAACGTGCTGCGCCTCAAGTCGGGAGACCGCATCCTCTTGTTCAACGGCCAGGACGGCGAGTGGCTCGCCGAGGTGACCGCCATCGGCCGCAAGCGCGCAAGTCTTCGCCTCGAGCATCAGACGCGCCCACAAGAACAGGGACCCGATCTGCACTATCTGTTCGCTCCGCTGAAACGCGCCCGCCTCGATTATGTGGCGCAAAAGGCAACCGAGCTCGGGGCGAGCGCGCTGCGTCCGGTCATCACGCGCCACACCGTTGCCGAGCGGGTGAACGCCGATCGCCTGCGCGCCAACGCGATTGAGGCGGCCGAGCAGTGCGGAATTTTGCGGGTGCCGGAAGTCATGGAGCCGGAGAAGCTCGCCGAGATTGTCGACGGCTGGGACGAGGGACGCCTCCTGATCTTCGCCGACGAGGCGGCGCCGCACGCCTCGCCGCTCGAGGTGCTGCAAACGCGCCCGCCCGGGCCGCTCGCCGTGCTGATCGGTCCGGAGGGGGGCTTCGACCGTGAGGAGCGTGCCAGTCTGCTTGCAAAACCCTTCGTTCTCCCCATTTCCCTCGGGCCGAGGGTGATGCGGGCCGACACCGCGGCGGTGGCCGCTCTCGCCCTTGTGAATGCGGCCCTGGGCGACTGGCGCTAGGGAGCGCTTGTCAGGCGCGTGGGGAGAGCCCAATAAAGGCCGCCCCCTTGCGCGTCGCTTATTCGGTGCTTCCCGCGCAAGCCTCCAAACCCCAACGGAGCTCCTCCTCATGTCGACACGGGTGAACGGGCCTCAGAGCCCCATCATCTCGTCACGGGACGAGCTCGTCGCCTATCTCGAGGCGGGCTCCAAGCCCGAGAGCGACTGGCGCATCGGCACCGAGCACGAGAAGTTCGGCTTCTATCGGCGGAACCATGCCCCGGTGCCGTATCAGGGCGAGCGCGGTATCCGCGCCCTGCTCGAGACCCTGCACGACCGTTTCGGCTGGGACCTCGTCACCGAGAACGGCAATGTGATCGCGCTCAGCCGCCAGGATTGCCCCAAAGGCGGCGCCATCAGCCTAGAGCCCGGCGGGCAACTCGAGCTCTCGGGCGCGCCGCTCGAAACCGTGCACGAGACCCACGAGGAGCTGCGCCAGCATCTGGCGGAAGTCAGCGAAGTCGGCGCCGAGCTTGCCATCGGCTTTCTCGGGCTCGGCTTCTCGCCGAAATGGACGCTTGCCGAGACGCCGGTGATGCCGAAAGAACGCTACGCCATCATGATGCAGTACATGCCGAGGCGCGGGCGACGCGGCCTCGACATGATGTTTCGCACCGCCACCGTCCAGGTGAACATGGATTTCGGCGACGAGGCTGACATGGTCGCCAAAATGCGCGCCGGACTCGCGCTTCAACCGGTGGCCACCGCGCTTTTCGCCAATTCACCTTTCACCGACGGTCGGCCGAACGGCTATCAATCCTACCGCGCGGAAGTGTGGCGTGACACCGACCCCGACCGTACCGGACTGCTCCCCTTCGCGTTCGAGGACGGCATGGGCTTCGAGCGCTACGCCGACTACGCGCTCGATGTGCCGATGTATTTCGTCTATCGGCAGCAGCGTTACATCGACGTGGCGGGCGCCTCGTTCCGGGATTTCCTCGCCGGCAGACTCGCCGCACTTCCGGGCGAGCGGCCCACGCTCGACGATTGGGCGGACCATCTCACCACTTTGTTTCCCGATGTCAGGCTGAAGCGTTTTCTTGAGATGCGCGGCGCCGATGCAGGACCGTTCGCGCAGATCCTGGCACTGCCCGCGCTTTGGGCCGGACTGCTCTACGATAAGGAGTCGCTCGATGCGGTCTCGGCGCTGATCCGCGACTGGACCGTCGGCGAAATGCAGGCTTTGCGCGATGCGGTTCCCCGGCTTGGGCTCAGCGCGCCGTTTCGCGGCGGCAAGGTCCGCGATGTCGCGCGCGACATGGTGCGGCTGGCCGAGTCAGGGCTGAGGCGGCGCGCGCGGCTTGACCGCAAGGGCGAGGACGAGACCAAGGCGCTTTTGCCGCTGATCGAGACGGTGGAGGAGGGGCGTTCCCCGGCCGACCGCTTGCTCGCGGCCTATCATGGCGCCTGGCACGGCGACATCGACAAGCTATTCGACCAGAATGCCTTTTAGGCGAGACTTGACCGGTAGGGGTCCGCTAACCATATAACGGTCAAGTCACCGTCCCTTCTGCTACCCTGCACGGATGGGACGTTAGTCCGTCCCCCAAAGACGGATGTCGTCGGCGACAGAGTCTCCTTTCTCTGTCGCCGATTTTTTTTGCGCGAGATCGGAGGGCTATTTCAGATTGGCGAGCGCGTCGCCGAAACCTTGCAGCGCGACGGGAATGCCGATGCCGGCCTCCGGCGTGTCGAAGATAATGAACATCGCCGTCTGGCCCTTCTTCAGCTTCGTGATGACCTCGTCCTGTAGGACCACCTCCGCCACGCAGCCGCGCTTACCGCATTTCAGGAAGGGCGCGTTGCCGACGTCTTGACCGTCGATCTTGAGTCCGAGTCCCGTGGGCAACAGCACGCCGAGCGGCACCACCACGCGCAACAGCTTTTTGTCTTCGCCGATCGCCTTGTAGAACACCACGGTGAGACCGACATTCGGCCGGTCCTCGGCCGTCACGCTCTGCACCAGCGCGCATTTCTCCTCCTTGGCACCGGGCGGCGTGCGGCAGGAGACCTGCCAGGCGCCATGCGTCCCCTTGATGATGCTGCCGGGGCCTTGCACGGGCGACGTCTCCTGGGCTCGGGCGCCCGTCGTCAAGCCGAGCATGAGAAAAAACATCAGGCCGCTGGTCAGAAGCGTCCGCGCGACTGGCGCCAACCGAGGCCTGGGCATTCTTGCCATCGTGCTAAAGAGACCGGCGCAGCCGCATATTCAAGCGCGAATCGTCTCGCCCGAGACTAATGCGTGAGGAGACGCGGCCTGAAGCGGAGATGCGCAACATCGAGGACCGCCTTCGCCGAGTATTGGGGCCAAATTTCGACACGAATGCGGGCCCGAAACCTTCGCCGCCGCGAAAAGTCTGCGCGATCGGCGTGCATATGCCGCAGTGGCGCCCTGAATCATGAGTGTTGCCAATCGATTTTCTTTATGATTTGAACACCGGAAAAGAGCCTCCAGCCCCGCCGCCGCGGGGGGGTCTGGGCAAGCAAGAATCACGGTGGGGGCGACGCCATTTTTGACTCTATTGAACTTTCGTGCCGTTCTTGCTTCGATCAAGCGGCGTAGGCGACCGCTTCGCCGCGCCCAATTATGGAAGGTCCGCCGCCGACTCCTGACGGAGATCAAGGGCGGGTCCCGGGAGCAGGATTTAGGAGTGGAAGGAATGGCGCTCTTCGATCGAATCAAGACGGTCCTATTCGCAACTGCGAGCCTTGCCTGGTGCGGCGCGGCCTATGCCAAACAGGGGCAGCCAGCTCCCTGGCAGATCGGCTTCCAACCGGCAGCCACGCCGATCATGGAGCAGATCCACTCGTTCAACACCTACGTCACCATCATCATCACGGTGATCGCGCTGTTCGTTCTGGCGCTTCTCGTTTACGTGATGGCCCGCTTCAACGAGCGCCGCAACCCGACCCCATCCCGAACCACCCATAACACGCCGCTCGAGATCGCCTGGACCGTGGTCCCGGTGCTGATCCTCGTGGCCATAGCCATCCCCTCGTTCCGGCTACTGTTCGCCCAGTACGATTTCCCCAAGCCCGACCTCAGCATCACCGCGACCGGGAGCCAGTGGTATTGGACCTACGAATATCCCGACTACGGCATCACCTTCGATTCGATCATGGTGCCGGAGGCCGACCTGAAGGAAGGCCAGCCGCGGCTGCTCACCGTGGATCGCGAAGTCGTGGTTCCCGTGAACAAGAACGTCGTCGTCGGCGTGAAGGCCAATGACGTGATCCACGACTGGGCGGTTCCGTCCTTCGGCATAAAGCTCGACGCCGTACCCGGCCGGCTACAGGTGACCTGGTTCAGGGCCGAACACGAGGGCATCTATTACGGCCAATGTTCCGAGCTGTGCGGACGCAACCACGCATTCATGCCGATCGCGGTTCGCGTCGTGTCGGAGGCGGAATTCGAGGAATGGCTCGCCAAGAACAAATCGAGCGCCGCGCGCGATGGCGAAAGTCAGGTTGCCGCAGCGAAGGACTAGGAACACTGGCTCGGAGGGCGGCCGAGCCCGTCCGGACCGAGCAACTGTGAGACAGAGAACAAGAGAAGACAAGGAACACAGCTATGGCACATAGCGCCCATGCCGAAGCCCATCACGCGGATCGCCCATACGGGATAGGGCGCTGGCTCTTCTCGACCAACCACAAAGATATCGGCACGATGTATCTCGTGTTGGCCCTGATCGGGGGCATCGTCGGCGGCGTTTTGTCGATGGGCATGCGCGCGGAGCTCATGGAGCCCGGCATGCAGATCTTCGGCAACGCGGAAGTGTTCAACGTCTTCGTGACGGCCCATGGCCTGGTCATGGTGTTCTTCATGGTCATGCCGGCGACCATGGGCGGATTCGGCAACTGGATGGTGCCGCTGATGATCGGCGCGCCGGACATGGCCTTCCCGCGCATGAACAATATTTCGTTCTGGCTTGTGGCCGCGGCATTCGTTCTCTTGGTCACGTCCTTGTTTGTGCCCGGACCTCCCGGCACCGACGGCGTCGGCGGCGGCTGGACCATCTATGCGCCGCTCTCCACCAAGGGCACGCCCGGACCGGCGATGGACTTCGCCATCTTTGCGCTGCACCTCGCCGGCGCCTCATCGATCCTCGGCGCCATCAATTTCATCACCACCATCTTCAACATGCGCGCTCCGGGCATGACCTTGCATAAGATGCCGCTGTTCGTCTGGTCGGTGCTGGTGACGGGCTTCCTGCTGCTCTTGTCGCTTCCCGTGCTGGCCGGCGCCATCACCATGCTGCTCACCGACCGCAATTTCGGCACGGCGTTCTTCGATTCCGCACATGGCGGCGATCCGCTGCTTTGGCAGCACCTGTTCTGGTTCTTCGGCCATCCTGAAGTCTACATTCTCATCATCCCCGGCTTCGGCATCGTCAGCCAGATCGTCTCGACCTTCTCGCGCAAGCCGGTGTTTGGCTATCTCGGCATGGCCTACGCCATGGTCGCCATCGGCGTGATCGGCTTCGTGGTGTGGGCGCATCACATGTATGCCGCCGGCATCAGCGTGAATACGCAGGCCTATTTCGTGTTCGCCACTATGGTCATCGCCGTGCCCACCGGGGTTAAGATCTTCTCCTGGATCGCCACCATGTGGGGCGGGTCGATGACCTTCCGGGCACCGATGCTCTGGGCGCTTGGCTTCATCTTCCTCTTTACCATCGGCGGCGTTACCGGCGTGGTGCTCGCCAATGCCGGCGTGGATCGTTCGTTCCACGACACCTATTATGTCGTCGCGCACTTCCACTATGTGCTTTCGCTCGGCGCGGTCTTCACCATCTTCGGCGCCTGGTACTACTGGTTCCCGAAGATGTACGGCTACATGTACAGCGAGTTCACCGCCAAGCTGCATTTCTGGCTGATGTTTGTCGGCGCCAATCTGACCTTCTTCCCGCAGCATTTCCTCGGGCTTGCCGGTATGCCGCGCCGCTACGCGGACTACCCGGATGCCTTCGCCGGCTGGAACTTCGTCTCCTCGATCGGTTCCTACATGGCCTTCGCGGGCTTCTTGGTCTTCCTGTTCGGGATCGCTCAAGCCTTTGCCCGGCGTGAGCGCGCGCCTGCCAATCCGTGGGGCGCCGGGGCGACGACGCTCGAATGGACGCTGCCTTCGCCGCCGCCATTCCACACCTACGAGACGCTGCCGCGGATCAAGTAAGGAGAAGTGCCACGGGGCTCCGGTGGAGCCGTTTACGCCGCGATTTGGGTGAGTGAGGCATGGCCGACGTCGCAATTCCTGTAACGGCCGGGACGGTCGAAGCCGATACCGGCGGCGACGTCGCCGATTTTGTCGCGCTGATGAAACCGCGGGTGATGTTCCTCGTGGTGTTCACCGCGCTGGCCGGGCTGGTCGCGGCGCCGGGCGCGATGCATCCGGTGCTCGCCATCGCCGCGTTGATCTGCATCGCTGCGGGCGCCGGCGCGGCCGGCGCGCTCAATATGTGGTACGACGCCGACATTGACGCGCGGATGGCGCGGACCGCCGCCAGGCCCGTGCCGCGCGGGCGGGTCACGCCGGAAGAAGCGCGCTCCTTTGGCACCGTACTGGCGATCGGCTCGGTGCTCTGCCTTGGCCTGATGGCGAACTGGCTTGCGGCGGTGCTGCTCGCGCTCACCATCGGTTTTTACGTTTTCGTCTACACGATGTGGCTCAAACGGACGACGCCGCAGAACATCGTGATCGGCGGCGCGGCGGGCGCGGTCCCGCCGATGATCGGCTGGGCCGCGGCGACCGGCGGCGTGAGCCTGGAGTCGTTTATTCTCTTCCTCATCATCTTCGTGTGGACGCCGCCGCATTTCTGGGCGCTGGCGCTGTTGAGGACCGGCGACTATGCGCGGGCCGGCGTGCCGATGCTTCCCGTGGTCTCCGGCGCCGACGCCACTAGGCTGCAGATCCTGATCTACAGCCTCATTCTGGCGCCGCTCGGCATGGTGCCGGCCATCGTCGGTCTCGGCGGCACACTCTATATGCTTGCCGCCTCGGTGCTCGGTTCGCTCTTCGTGGTCATGGCGCTCGATTGCTACTGGAAGCGAGAAGGGGAGGAGGCCGATCGGGCCGCCAAGAACCTGTTCGCCTATTCGGTGCTCTACCTGTTCCTGCTGTTCGCGGTGATTCTCGTCGAGCATGGTTTTGGTATCGGCGACGGCGCGTTGCCGTCCCTTTGGGCGTCGTGATGCGAGATGCGGAACAGGAACGCCAACGCCGTCAACGCACTCGATCCCTGGCCATCGCCTGGGTCCTGGCGGCGCTCGTGGTGCTGTTCTTCATCGTCACCATCGTCAGGCTGGGCGGCCATGTGGCCGACCGGGCATTTTGAGGCTTGAGCTAGGCAATGACCGGCGACGGACAGCACGAGAGGAAATCCCGCCACGGCCCCGTGGCGCTGATACTGGTGGGACTCGTGGCCTGCATGACCGGGCTCGCCTTCGCCGCCGTGCCGCTCTACCGCCTGTTCTGTCAGGCCACCGGCTATGGCGGGGTGCCGCAGCGCGCCGAGCAGGCGCCGGGCGAGATCCTCGACCGCACCGTCCGCGTCCGCTTCGACGCCAATGTCGATCGCGCTTTGCCCTGGAGCTTCGCGCCGGTCGATCGCGTGGTCGAGGTCAAGATCGGCGAGACCGGGCTTGCCTTCTTCAAGGCCTCCAACAATTCAGACCGCCCGGTGGCCGGCACGGCCGTGTTCAATGTCGTGCCCGAGCTTGCCGCGCGCTACTTCACCAAGATCGAATGCTTCTGCTTCAAGGAGCAGACGCTTGCCCCGGGCGCCAGCGTCGAAATGCCGGTGACCTTCTTCGTCGATCCGAAGCTCGTGGAGGACGAGGACACCAGGAATATCCAAGAGATCACTTTGTCATATACCTTCTACCGCACCGGCGATGATGCTGGCGTTGCCGCCGCACCTGCCGCGGACAAATCGGGATCGTGATGGATGTGAGGCGCCCCGCCGCCTCGGAGAGTTTGGGAGGAACAGGAGCGAACCATGGCTGACGCGCACGCCAAAGAACACGACTACCATCTCGTCGATCCCAGCCCATGGCCGATCGTGGGCGCCATCGGTGGTCTGACCCTGACCGTCGGCATGGTCATGTACTTCATTTCGAAGAAGGCGGGCGATCCCCAGCTTTGGTACGTGATCCCCGGCTTCGTGCTCGTGATCATCACCATGTTCGGCTGGTGGCGCGACGTCATCAAAGAGGCACATGAGGGTTTGGAGACCCCGGTGGTGCAGCTCCATCTGCGCTACGGCATGATCCTGTTCATCGCTTCCGAGGTGATGTTCTTCGTCGCCTGGTTCTGGGCTTACTTCGACGCCGCGCTCTATCCGGACGAGGCGATAACCTACGCTCGCACCAAAGTGCTCGGCGGCGAATGGCCGCCGGTTCCGAGTGCCGATACCGGCGTGGCCGGGCTGGGTTATTTCGGTCACACCTTCGACCCGTGGGGCCTGCCCTTCGTCAATACCTTGATCTTGCTGCTGTCCGGCACCACGGTCACTTGGGCGCATCACTCGCTGCTGCAAAACGATCGCAGAGGATTGACCATCGGCCTTGCCTGCACGGTCGTGCTCGGCATCCTGTTCACCGTCTGCCAGGCTTACGAATACGCCCATGCCGGGTTCGGTTTTGCCAACCACATCTACGGCTCAACCTTCTTCATGGCGACTGGCTTCCACGGCTTCCATGTGATCGTCGGCACTATCTTCCTCACGGTATGCCTGCTCCGGGCATTGGGAGGCGACTTCACGCCGAAGCAGCATTTCGGTTTTGAGGCCGCCGCCTGGTATTGGCACTTCGTCGACGTGGTTTGGCTGTTCCTGTTCACCTGCATCTATGTGTGGGGTGCGGGCAGCTCCTATCCGTCGCATTAGGATCGCTTGAACCAGCTCGGGGGGGCGGTCGCCGGGCCGCCCCTTTCGTTTTGCGGATGATCGATGACGCTTCACGAACATAGGCGCGAGATTCCCTCACTGGCCTCGACGCTTTGGGCTGGGATCACTGGGCGCTGCCCCTCCTGCCATCGCGGCAAGCTGTTCTCCGGCTATCTCGCGGTCGCACCCAAGTGCGATGTCTGCGGCCTCGATTATGGCTTCGCCGACGCCGGCGACGGGCCGGCCGTCTTCGTTATCCTCATTACGGGCTTTGTCGTCACCGGCTTGGCACTGTTCACCGAGATCGCCTACACGCCGCCTTATTGGCTGCATGCAGTCTTATGGGGGCCGCTCGCCATCCTGCTCCCCCTCGTCTTGCTTCGGTCCTTCAAGGGCGTGCTAATCGCGCTGCAGTTTCGCATTAAGGCCGAGGAAGGCAAGCTCGTCTCCAACTAGGGTTGGCCCGATGCGAGAGAAAGGCCTTGTCGGGCTTACCGCGCTGATGCTTGCCGCGCTCGCCGTGCTGCTTTGCCTGGGCTTCTGGCAGCTCAGCCGGCTGCATTGGAAAGAGGGTCTAATCGCGCAGATCGAGACGCGCACCAAGGGGTCGCCGATACGCCTCGAGGACGAGGCGCTGGCCGGCGAAGGGCGCGATCCAAGCTATTTCCGCCTGAGCGTGGAGGGTCGGTTTCATCACTCGAGGGAACAGTATCTTTATGCCGTATCCGACGGCAGGGTCGGCTGGCACGTCATTGCCCCGCTCGAGACCGTGGACGGCCAGATGGTGCTGGTCGATCGCGGCTTCGTCACCGACGCGCTCAAGGACCCCTCCTTGCGTCCAGCGGGACAGATCAAGAGCGTGACCCAAGTCACCGGCATCGTGCGCGCTCCGGACAAGCAGGCATTGTTCATCCCCGACAACGAGCCGCAGGCCAATCGCTGGTACTGGCGCGATCTGCACGCCATGGCGCGCGCCATGTTCCAGCAGCGCATCGTCAACGTGGCCCCGTTTTTCCTGGAGGCCGACGCCGCGCCGGTGCCGGGCGGGTGGCCCGAAGGCGCCCAGACCCGGCTCGAGATTCCGAACAATCATCTGCAATACGCGATCACTTGGTTTCTGCTCGCGGCTGGCCTCGTCGTGGTCTACGCCGTTTATGTGCGCAGCCTCTATCGCCGCCGGAACTCTTTAGAATGATGCCGAGGTCCTGTTGCGGGGGAGGGCGCCGGAAGCTAGGGTCAGCCCGAGAATGCCCCATTTTCCAACCCCGAGAGGCCTGTCTTGAAGTTCGTCTCCACACGCGGTGAAGCGCCGGCGCTCTCCTTTGAGGGGGCGCTGCTCGCTGCGCTGGCGCGCGACGGGGGCCTGTATATGCCGGAGGCGTGGCCGGCGCTTGGGCCCGACGCAATCGCCGGCTTGGCCGGCCTCGATTATGCCGACGCCGCCTATCGCGTCATGCGGCCCTTCCTCGAAAACGATCCGTGCCTTCCCGACCTGGAGAGCGTGTTGGAGGAGGCCTATGGCAGTTTTCATCATCCTGCCGTCGCGCCGTTGCGCCAAATCGCGCCGAACAGTTTCATCCTCGAGCTGTTCCACGGACCGACCTTGGCCTTCAAGGACCTTGCCATGCAGGTGGTGGCGCGGCTGATGAATCGCGCGCTTCTGCGCAAGGGCATGCACGCCACGGTGATCGGCGCCACCTCCGGCGATACCGGTGCCGCGGCCATCGAGGCGTTTCGCGGGTTGGAAGCGATCGACGTTTTCATTCTGCATCCCAAGGGCAGGATCAGCGACGTGCAACGCCGTCAAATGACGACGGCCAGCGAAGAGAATGTCCATAATGCTGCGCTCGAAGGCACCTTCGACGAATGTCAGACTATCGTGAAGGCACTGTTCGGCGATCTCGCGCTGCGCGACCGGTTGCGGCTGACCGGGATCAATTCGATCAATTTCGCGCGCATCCTCGCGCAGATCCCCTATTACTTCACCTCCGGCGTCAGTCTTGGCGCCCCGCATCGGGCCATCGCCTTTGCCGTGCCCACCGGAAATTTCGGAGATATATTCGCGGGTTACGCCGCCAGGAGAATGGGCCTGCCGGTCGCGCGCCTCGTTATTGCCACGAACCTCAACGACAGTCTTCCTCGCGTTCTCGGCTCAGGCGTCTATGAGCCTAAAGACGTGATCGCCACCTCTAGCCCCAGCATGGACATCCAGCTTGCGAGCAATTTCGAGCGCCTTCTGTTCGAGCTTGCGGGCCGCGATGCCGCGCGGGTGCGGTTCCTCATGGAGGAGCTTCGCAAGACGGGCGCATTCCGCCTGGACGAGACCGAGCTAGCTGGGCTGCGCGAGCTGTTCTCGGCGCATACAATCGGCGAGCATGAGACGGAGATGACTATTCGGGGGCTGGTGGAGGAGACGGGGGTATTGACCGACCCGCATACGGCGGTTGCCGTCGCCGCGGCACGCGCCGAATCCGGTCATGGGCCTTGGCCGATGGTAGTGCTTTCCACCGCGCACCCCGCCAAATTTCCCGAGGCGGTGGAACGGGCCACAGGCCGCATTCCCGAGCAGCCCGAGCGCCTGCGCTTGAGGCTCGGCCAGCACGAGCGCTGCGCCACACTTCCCAACGACTACGCAGCCGTCGCCGATTTCATCGAGACGCGTGCGCGCGCAGGCGGCAAGAGCAAGCCGTCGCGGAGCCGCGCCGAGGTGCGCGCGTGAGCGTCGAGCGCTCAGATCTGGCCAATGGTCTGACGGTCGTCAGCCACGCGATGCCGGAGGTCGAGACTGTATCGCTCGGCATCTGGGTTGGCGCCGGCAGCCGAAGTGAGGCGCTCGCCGAGCACGGGGTGGCCCATTTCCTCGAGCACATGGCCTTCAAGGGGACGGCAAGCCGGAGTGCGCAGGATATTGCCGAGGAGATCGAGGCCGTCGGCGGCGAGCTGAACGCCGCCACCGGTGTCGACTCGACGGCCTATTACGCGCGAGTGATGCGCGAGGACCTGGCGCTGGCGCTCGATATCTTGAGCGACATCATCGTTTCTCCGCGCTTCGATCGCGCCGAGCTTGCCCGCGAGCGCGACGTCATCCTGCAAGAAATCGCCGCCGCCATGGATTCGCCGGACGACATCGTCTTCGACCTCGTGCAAGAGGCGGCGTTTCCGGACCAATCCCTCGGCAGGCCGATCCTCGGCACCACCGAAAGCGTGCGCCGCTTCAAACCCAATCATCTTGGCGGCTATCTTGCCGCGCATTATCATGGTCCCGACATGGTGCTCGCCGCAGCGGGTGCCGTCGACCACCAGGCGCTCGTGGCCGAGGCCGAACGCAGGCTCGGCAGCTTCAATCCGGAAGCGGCGCTGCCGCCGGAAACCGCGCGCTATAGCGGTGGCGTGCGGCGCTCCGACAAGGACTTCGAACAGACCCACATCGTACTTGCCTTCGAGGGTGTGCCCTACCGGCACACCGACTATTTCACCGCACAGCTCCTTGCCGGGGCGCTCGGCGGTGGCATGTCCTCGCGGCTCTTCCAGGAGGTGCGCGAGCGGCGCGGGCTCTGCTATGCAATTTATTCCTTCGCCAGCGGCCTTACCGATAGCGGTATGTTCACCATCCATGCGGCCGGCGGACCGGACCGGGCCCATGAGTTGTTCGCCGTGATCCGTGACGAGCTGGTCAAGGCAGCCGAGCACGGCTTTCGTCCTGACGAGATCGTCCGCGTCAAAGCCCAACTCAAGATGGGTCTCTTGGCCGGGCTCGAAAGCTCGAGCGCGCGCGCCGAGCAACTCGCCCGCCATGTCCTGATCCATGGCCGGCCGCTCACCACCGAGGAACTGCTCGAGAAGGTGGAGAAGGTCGAGGCATCGGATTTGCAAGTCTTGGTTGCCCGCATGCTTGCGTCGCCGGCCAGCCTTGCCACGGTTGGGCCAATTCTTCATGTTGCAAGATTCGAGCGGGTGGCGGAAAAATTCACTGTTCCGTCCTCCCGAGCCGCTTGAGAGGGGTGTTTTAAGTCATGGCCCTGTTGCGCGCCGCTTCCCCCAGCGATCTCGGGCCGGTCATTGAGTCCGAGCATGTCACGTTACGTGCACCGCAAATGTCGGACTATCCGGCCTGGGCCGAACTCAGGGCGCAGAGCCGGGAGTTTCTGACGCCATGGGAACCGCTTTGGGCCAGTGACGAACTATCCCGCGCCTCGTTCCGCCGTCGCGTGCGGCACTATCTGCGCGATTTTCGCGAGGACGTGGGCTATGCGCTGTTCATCTTTGCCGCCCCGACCGGTGCCATGGTTGGCGGCCTTACCCTGTGTAATGTGCGGCGCGGCGTGACCCAGTCCTGCACGCTCGGTTATTGGATCGGCGCCAGATACGCCAAGCAAGGCTACATGACGGCGGCCGTCCGGGCTGTTATCCCTTTTGTGTTCGATTCGCTCGAGTTGCACCGGTTGGAGGCGGCGTGCCTGCCAAGCAACACCGCCTCCATTAAGCTTCTGGAAAAGACAGGTTTCAGGCGCGAAGGGCTCGCGCGGCGCTATTTGCGGATCAACGGTATTTGGCAAGACCATCTGCTTTACGCGCTGCTCGACACCGATCCGCGCCGGTAACACGCGCATCGCAAGCGGTAGCGAAACGGGGGAGGAATGGCGGAGTTGAACGCCTCGACCAGAGGTGAAGCGGCGCCTTCCTGGTATCGGGGCGGGCGGATGCTTGCGCTCGTTTGCGCCATCGCCTTCCTTTTCTGTCCCTGGCGCGCTCACGCCATTGAGGCGATCCCGGTCGAGCCGAACCAAGACAAGATCGACATCACCTCAAAGGGCGAGCTCTACGAAGGTCGCGGTGACCGCTTGCAGATCGAGACGGCGCCGGGTCCCGACGGTTATATCGGCCGCATGGCGGTCTCGGCCTCGGTCCCTGGAACCAATCCTGGCTGGCTGGTCTTCGCTCTGTCCAATCCGACCTCCGAACGCATCGTCCGCTGGCTGGTGGCGCCGCGCTACACTTTGGCCAATTCGCGCGTGTTCTGGCCGGTGCTCGACGCTCCCCGCATTTCCGCCGTCACGCCCTCGCTCGGCTTTCGCCCCGAGCCGCTGAAAAGCGACCGCGCCGACATGTTCCGGCTGAATCTGGAGCCCGGCCAGACCGTCACCTTCGCCGCCGAGATGGCCTCGCCACTCGTACCGCGCCTCAATCTGTGGGATCCCAACGCGTATCAGGCCAAGCAGCAGGACCGCATGTTGTTCAACGGCGTCCTGCTCGGCATCACCGGCCTGCTTGCCATCTTCCTCACCGCCATCTTCGCCGCCAATCACCGCGCCATCTTCCCCGCTACGGCCCTGGTCGCCTGGGCGGCGCTCGCCTATTTCTGCGTGGATTTCGGCTTCTGGAACAAGCTGTTCCCGGTAGGGCCCGACCGCACCGCGCTCTATCGCGCGGCGGCCGAGGCCGGACTCGCCGCGAGCCTGGTGCTGTTCCTCTACACGTTCCTCCGCATCGGGCTGTGGCATGGCTGGATCAGAACCTTGTTCTGGGTCTGGATCGCGGCTCAGTTCGCGCTGATCCTGGTCGCCATCGTCGATCCACCGACTGCTTCCGGGTTGGCCCGTGCTTCCTTGGTTGCCATTGCCGGCGTCGGCGCCGGCCTGATCGCCTATTTTGCCCTGCGCGGCCAGGACCGTGCGCTCTCGCTCATCCCGAGCTGGATGCTCTTGATCGTCTGGCTGTTCGGTGCGGCGATGATCGTCCTCGGCAAACTGCAAGGCGATCTCGTGGTGTCGGGTCTGATCGCTGGGCTCGTGCTGATCCTCGTGCTGCTCGGCTTCACCGTGACACAGTTCGCCTTCCGCTCAGGCGCTGCCCCTTTGAGTCTCGGGCCGCCAAGCCTGGTGCAGATGAAATCGCTCGCCGTCGACGGCTCCGGCGCGCATGTCTTCCAGTGGCATGCCGGCAAGGATCAGATCACCATCGCCGATGAAGTCGAACAGGAGCTTGGGCTCGAGCCCGGCGCGCTCAACGTGGCGGTCGACGATTTCCTCCAGCGCATGCACAACTCCGACCGCGAACGCTTCCGCCTGATGCTGTGGTCGCTTCAGGAGAAGAATGGCGGCGACCTGCAGCTCGATTTCCGTTTGCGGCGTCACGACGGCACCTATCTCTGGTACGACCTCCGCGCCCACGCCATGCCGGCCGAGAATGCGCGGCTGCTCCGCTGCACCGGCTTGATGCGCGACGTGACCAGTCTCAAGCGATCCTATGAGCGGCTGGTGCACGACGCCGTGCATGACAGCTTGACCGGCCTTCCCAATCGCGAGCTGTTCATGGACCGCCTGCAAGGTGCCATCACCCGCGCTCGCGAGGGACAGGCCAATCGCCCCACGGTGCTGTTCATCGACATCGACCGCTTCAAGAACGTCAACAAGAGCTTCGGCCTCGTCATCGGCGACAGCATGCTGCTCACGCTCGGCCGCAGGCTCGGACGCCATCTCAATCCGCAAGACACGCTCGCCAGGCTCGGTGGCGATCAATTCGCAATCCTGCTGATCTCGGATGCCGACCCACATCATGTGGCCACCTTGGCCGAGCGGGTCAGGCGCGCGCTGCGCACCCCGATGAAGATCAGCGCCAAGGAGATCATCCTGACCGCTTCGATCGGCATCGTCGTGCATGACGGCACGCAGGAAATGGCGCAGGACATGCTGCGCGAGGGCGAGCTTGCCATGCTGAGAGCCAAGCGCGGCGGCGCCGATCGGATCGAGATTTTCAATCCCGCCATGCGCGGGGAAGACGAGAGCAAGCTGCCGCTCGAGAGCGACCTGAGAAAGGCGCTCGAGCGCCAGCAGATCGCCGTGCTCTATCAGCCGATCACCCGGCTCGCCTCGAACCAGCTTGCCGGCTTCGAGGCGCTGTTGCGCTGGGATCATCCGACCCGCGGACGGCTCGGCGCCGAGGACTTCATCCCTCTCGCCGAGGAATGCGGGCTGATCGTCGAGCTCGGCAATTATGTGCTCGGCCAGGCGCTGGAGGAAGCCAGCCGCTGGCACAAGCTCCTGCCGCGCGACCGCGATCCTCTATTCGTCAGCGTGAACGTTTCGAGCCGCCAGCTCTTCCGCCAGGACATGGTGCAGGAGATCAGGCTGCTGCTCGCCCGCGAGGCAGTGCCCAAGGGCACACTCAAACTCGAAATCACCGAATCTCTGGTGATGGAGAATCCGGAGCGTGCCGTGGAAATCCTCACCTGGCTCAAGACCTTCGGCGCAAGCCTGGCGCTCGACGATTTCGGCACCGGCTACAGCTCTTTGAGCTATCTGCACCGCTTCCCGTGCGACACTATCAAGGTGGATCGCTCGCTGGTGCGCGACTCGGGCCTCAACGGTTCCACCCCGCTCATCCTCCGCTCGGTGATCGCGCTCTCGCATGAGCTCGGCAAGGAAGTTGTCGCCGAAGGAGTCGAGACCCAGGCCGACGCCGCCTATTTGCGCTCGATCGGTTGCGAATACGGTCAGGGCTATTATTACGGCGAGCCGATGTCGGCCAAGGACGTGGCGAGTCTGCTTGCGGCGCTTGCCAGCCACCGCAAGCGCCGCGAACGTGAGCGCGCCCACGCGCCGGCAGCGCAACCGGCGCCACAAGGACTGGACGTGCAGATCGGCGCCCCGGCGCCGCTCACCGCGCTACCGGGACCGGGCACGTTGCCGTCCTAAGCATGTCCTGAGTCGTTGACGAGCCGGATCGGGTCGATCCCGATCTTATGCAGCGCGCGCGAATATTTGCGATCGACCTCCGGATCGAAGATCAGCTCGGGGTCCGCAGGGCAGTTGAGCCAGCCATTCGCCTGGATCTCAGTCTCGAGCTGCCCGGGTGCCCAGCCCGCATAGCCGAGCGCGAGCAGCGCCTTGTCGGGGCCGCTGCCCTTGGCGATGTCGCGCAAGATGTCGATGGTGGCCGTAAGGCAGACGCTCTCGTCGATCGGCAAGGTGCTCTCGGCTTTGAAATAGTCGGCGCTGTGCAGCACGAAGCCGCGTCCGGTCTCGACCGGTCCGCCGAGATGCACCGCCATGGCACCGAGGCTCGACGGCAGGCTGATGCGGTCCTGCGGCGGCACGATGTTGAGCTGCTCGAGCAGTTCGGTGAAGCTGATATTTGGCGCGCGCTGATTGATGATGATGCCCATGGCGCCGTCCGCTGAATGGGCGCACATATAAATCACTGCGCGCGCGAAGCGCGGATCGCCCATCGCCGGCATGGCGATCAGCAGTTGACCGTCGAGATATGCTGCGCGCTGCGATCGGCTCTTTGCGCTACGAGTTGCCATTGGACAAGACTACAGCAG
>DATICH010000036.1:0-13395 GCA_035456885.1 Methyloceanibacter sp. | reverse complement strand
GCGGGCCGACTATCTCGCCTCGGAGGCGCGCGCCGGCAAGACGCCGCAAGAGATCGCCAAGCTCGAGCGCGCCTACGATTACACGCGCGATTCCGTCGCCACCACCATCAAGGATAATCTCCGATATTGCAGCAAGGAGCGTACGTCCGCGATCAGGCGCGACCTCAATCGCTATCTGGCCGGCGACTACACGCCCTCGGCGCGGATGGGGCGGTAGCTAGAGTTTCGGCTTCAACGACGGCGCAGGCTCATTCTCCTCGGCACTCCCCTTCCCGTCTTTGCGGATCGCCTCGGCGAGATGCAGCAAGGAGAGCTCCGTCGCCCTGCCGGCAAGCAAGAAGGTCATGCCGTCCTGCGACCAGGCCACGCCGCCGATATCGCCGTAGTGTTGGTATAGCGGCGGCATATCGCCTTCGCCGCGCTTGGCATAGAGCGCGAGCGGCGCACCGCTTGCGCCGAGATAGAGGAGTTGCGCCAAGGGCGCGTCGTCGAAGTGCAATAGCTCGGCCCGCACGAAACGAAAGCCCTGCGCGTCAAGATCGGGCACGATCAAATTCGGCCCGACCAGTCGCGCGAGCTGGAAGGCGACGAGATCCGGATTGCGCTGGCTGTCGAGCCCGGCCTCCAGCGTGTCGCGGCCGATCAGCGCCTGCGCGCGAGCCGCTTCCTCCTGCCACGAGCGCACAATGCTGCCGACCTGCTCCAGGTCGGCTGTGGCGGACGACTGGCGCGATTCCGGCATGCTGAGCGGCCAGCCAAAACCGAGCGCGAGCAGCACCAGCGCGGCGCCGATGCCGGCGGTGACCAGACCGCCTTGCACCAAGGCGCTCCACGGAATGAACAGGCCGGGCGTTTGCGGCATTGGCTGCGCGACCGCCTCGGCCTCCTCGCCGGCGAGGATCGCCTCGAACGCCGCTTCGAGCCGGTTATGCGCGTCCTTCAGCGCCGTTACGCGCTTGGCGATGACATCGTCATGCCTCAGCACCTTGTCGACGGCGAGCGTCTGTTTATGGGCAAGCTGGCCGTCGACATAGGCGACCAGCAATTCATCGCTGAGCTCGGTCATGCAGGCTGCTCCCGGTAGAGCATCTGGACGTTGTCGCTCAAGGCGAGCTTAGTGCGCGCGTTCAAGCGATCGGCGAGAGTGGCGCTCATGCGCAGCAGCCGCGTCGAGATCGTCTCGGCGGGAACGTCGAGCACGCGGCCGGCATCGATGTGATCGAAGCCTTCGCCATAGACCAGCAGCAAGGTCAGCCGCTGTTGCGGCGGCAGGCTGCGCAGGAAGCTCGTGGTGAAGCTGTCGACCTCTTCACCGTCCGCGCCGCGGAACATTTGTGCGAAGGCGGCCGCATCGTCGCTCCTCGCTTGGCTCACCGGATCGGCATGATCGCGCAGCTCGATGAGCCACTGCCGGTAGATCTCGGCGAAGGCCCAGCGATCAAGCGGCGTGCCGCGCTGATAGCGATGCTGCTCGGCAAGCATGCGAGCAAGCGCGCGGCCGAGCAGTGCGCTTCCCGCGCGTTTCTCGCCGATGAGAAGATCGGCGAAACGTTTCAGCCGCGGCAGCATCGCCACCAGCCCCGGCCGTACCGAATCTTGGAAGTCCTCTGCCTGCACTTTCGCTTGTCCCCTGCCGCGTGGGAGTGCTGGCCACGCGGGAAACACCCCACGCGAATCAAGAAGATAGCACATTTGGCGGGTCCAAAGGATGGCGCCGCGCGACAAAAAGCGCTTGCTTCAGGCAGCAAGCTGCCCAATCTTTGCGCATGTACGGGGATCATGCCCATGTCGGTCTTGCCCCACAGCTCCGATAAGGAGTCGAAGGCGCCTCAGCCGCCCTCGCAGCAGCGAGCGAAGACGGTCGCCACGAGCGCGCTCAAAGTGGCCGAGCGCATTGCCAAGCTCGCCGACGAGACCGCCAGTCAGACCAAACATGCGACGCAGAGTGCGGTGTCGGCCGGCAAGACCAGCTTGCAACGCGCCGTCGAGATCGGGCGCGAGAGCGTGCTACCGGAGATCGAGAAGACCGGCGCCAAGCTGAAAGAGCGGACGCGGCCCGACCGGCTCAAGCACGACTACCGGGAATATCTGCATCTGCTGCACAGACGTGTGCTCGACGCGCCGATCGAGCAGCTGTTCTTCAAGCCGACCAAGGATCCGGTGCCGCTCGGAGGGCTTACCATCCGCGGTCCCAATCGCGCGCACGGACACGACTACCGGCCGACGCCATGCGCCCTGTTCGAATGGGCAATCTCGGCGATCGACTACGACAAATCGCGCCTCACCTTCGTCGATTACGGCGCCGGCAAGGGACGCGTGCTGTTGCTCGCCTCACAATTTCCATTCCAGGCCATCGGCGGTATCGAATTCGCCGAGGAGCTGCATGACGACGCGACCATGAATATCGCGCAGTTTCCGCGCAGCCGCATGCAATGCCGCAATGTCGAATGCGTGCTCGACGATGCGAGCCAGGTCGGCCCGCCGGACGGCGAAGCGGTGCATTATTTCTTCAATCCGTTCTCGCCCGAGGTGTTCGCCGAGGTGTTGCAGAACCTCGTCGTCTCCTACCGCAAGAAGCCGCGCCGGCTCTATCTGATCCTGGTCGATCCGCCGGACGTCGCAGACATGATCGACCGCAGCGGCGTGTTCCAAAAGCTCGAGATGCCGCTCATCGAGCGCTACAAGGTGAAGCTGCTGAGCCCCTACGAGGTCACGCTCTACCGCTCGCTCGCCTGACCGCCAGGGTCACTTCACGCCGAGCTTCTTCTGCAGGCTGGTCGAGGACGTGGTGTATTGGAAGATCAGCTTCTTGTCGGGATAAACATATTTGTGCGCCTGCTGTGCCATGAGCGCCGCCTCGTGGAAGCCCGACAGAATTAGCTTCAGCTTGCCCGGGTAGGTATTGATGTCGCCGATGGCGAAGATGCCCTGCTCG
This sequence comes from Methyloceanibacter sp., assembly GCA_035456885.1. Classification (GTDB taxonomy): domain Bacteria; phylum Pseudomonadota; class Alphaproteobacteria; order Rhizobiales; family Methyloligellaceae; genus Methyloceanibacter. The sequence goes on along the minus strand of DATICH010000036.1, from coordinate 10,460 downwards.
CTCGTCTCGAATTTCGCGGTGTCGACCGGAATCAGGTTCTCGTGGAGATTGATGCCCCAATCGGCGACCGGGCCGAGCTTCATGGTGAGGCCGAAGAACGGCAGCATCACCTCGGCAGGCTGCTCGAAGGTCGCGCCGTCCGCCCCCTTCACCGTGACGGAGCGGAGCTTTTCCCCCTCCCCGTGCAGCTCGGTGACCTGGCCGAGCTTGAAGCTGATATCGCCCTTCTCGACCAGATCGAACATCTTCTGCACCGAGGCAGGGGCGGCGCGGAACTCGCCGCGCCGATGCAGCAGAGTGAGCGATTTGGCGACCGGCGCCAGGTTCAAGGTCCAGTCGAGCGCCGAGTCGCCGCCGCCGACGATCAGCACGTCGCGGTCCTTGAAGTGCTCCATCTTGCGCACCGAGTAGAATACGGAGGTGCCTTCATATTGCTCGATGCCGGGAAGCGGCGGCCGCTTCGGCGTGAAGGAGCCGCCGCCGGCGGCGATCACGACCAGTTTACATTCGAGCGCGGTGCCGTCGTCGGTCGTGAGCCGGAAGCCGCCGTCGAGGCGTTCGAGGCTCTCCACCCGCTGATTGAAATGAAACTCGGCGCCGAACGGCTTGATCTGGTCCATCAGCCGGTCGGTCAACTCCTGGCCGGTGACGACGGTGAGCCCGGGAATGTCGTAGATCGGCTTCTCGGGATAGAGCTCGGCGCATTGTCCGCCCGGGCGGTCGAGAATGTCGACGACATGTGCCTTGATGTCGACCAGGCCGAGCTCGAACACCGCGAACAGGCCGACCGGCCCGGCGCCGACGATCACTGCGTCCGTCTTGATCACGGTCTCGGACATCAGAACTGCTTCTCGGGAATGCGGACCACCAACCCGTCGAGCGCCTCGGTTACCTTGATCTGACAGGAGAGCCGGCTCGCCGGTCGCACGTCGAAAGCGAAATCGAGCATGTCCTCCTCCATCTGCTCCGGGGAGCCGGTGGCTTCGCGCCAGGCATCCTCGACATAGACGTGGCAGGTGGCGCAAGCGCAAGCACCGCCGCATTCAGCGGCGATGCCCGGAATGTTATTCTTCACCGCGGCTTCCATCACCGTCATGCCCGGCTCCGCCTCGACCACGCGCTCGGTTCCGTCATTCTGGATAAAGGTGATCCTAGCCATGACATTGGCGCGCTTCGCTGTCGTCCGGTCTCGGGGGGCGGGCGCCGGTCGAAGCCCGCGCCCTAAGGCTGATGGGCGCAAGGGGCGACCCCTACGCGGCCGGGTGCTCTATAGGCCAATTGAAACTGCGAGGCCAGCGCCTTCGCGGGCGCTTTGTCGCAGGATTGCGCGCATTCAGCGGTCGGCGAGCAGCGCGCCGATATAGATCTCGGCTTCCTGGAGCGAGACTTCAAGCTCGCACAGATGGAGCGTTCGCGCTTCGGCGAGCGCATCGCCCGACAGAGTCTCGGCGCGTTCGCACGAGGAGGCGACGCGCCAGGCGCCGACCGCCCTCGCCGAGCCTTTCAGCGAATGGGCGGCGGCGTTCCATTCCTGGTCGGATCGGGCGGTGCGGAGCCGTTCGAGATAGATCGAGGCTTGCGCCGAGAACAGTTCGAGCACTTCTCGCTCGAGCGCGCGGTCGCCGAGCGTATAGCGTGAGAGATGCACGAGATCGACCGGGCGCGAGGAGTTACGCGCTGCCTCCGAGGGCGTCGTATCGGCAAAGGCCGCCATCTCGCTTGCCATCTCCTTCCACCTCCCTCGTGCCGATCTGGCGCGCTGTCCGGCTGCCGTCACCGGCGACGCGGGCGACGATGTGACGGGTTTGGGCGATACACCTGTTACCCAGTTGCAACCACAGGCTCTCCCGATAGCTGATTCGGCTCTTGCGCGCAGCCGAATATAGCAGCAATATTAAACCCTTAGGGAGCGTCAACCATAACTACCGATTAAACTTTTTTTAGCCCTAAAAATTCGTTAACGATTACAGGAGAGGGGGAAATGCGTCGGGGGCCCTTCCGGATTGTCTAAGCGTCCGGAAATTCGGGGTCTTTCCGCTTCGACGCTCAGCGCCGCTGCTAGGGGTGTAGTGTGCAAGGCGCAAATTCTCTCATGAGTTGCGGTCGGTCGCGAGGAACGCGTTATGGCGCAAGAGCAAGCGAAGTCTGGAACTGCGGCGGCGGGGGCCAAAGATCAAGGCCAAGATCCTCTTGAGGCAATGACCCGGCGACGAGAGGAAACCTCGAACGAAGGGCCGGATCGCAGCCCCGAAATCCCGAGGCGAACATCCCTGGCGGAGCGGCTGAAGGCCGAGCAGCGCAAGCGCGAGGCCGCGGCCGAACCCAAGCGCGAGGAGCCAGCGCTCAGCAAGGTCGCGGCCAAGGCGCAAGAGGAGCCGGCCAAGCCTCCGTTGGAGTTCACCGAACCGCCGCCACAGGCCGCCGCCACCACTACTCCGCCGCGCCAATTCATCCGCACCAAGCGTCCGGCGGGCCCGCCGCCGCCGCGTCGCCTCGCGGCACCCGCCAATGACGACATCCCGTCGATCGGCGGACTGATCTTCGCGCTCCAGCAAAGACCGTCAAGGACGCCCTTCCTGGTCGCGGCAGCGGCTTCGGTCGCATGGTTCCTGATCGGCGGCTTCCTGGCGTTCGGGCTGATTTCGAACCAAGTCAGCACGTCCGGCGTGTCGGGCCTATTCGGCAGCGCTTCCGCGTTAACCGCGGCGCTCGCGGTGCTCGTGCCGATCGTCATCTTCTGGTTCCTGGCGCTACTCGTGTGGCGCGCACAGGAGCTTCGCCTCATGGCCTCGGCCATGACCGAGGTCGCCGTCAGGCTGGCCGAGCCAGACCGGCTCGCCGAGCAGTCGGTCGCCTCGGTGGGACAAACTATCAGGCGCCAAGTCGCGGCCATGAACGACGCGATCTCGCGCGCCATCGGCCGGGCGAGCGAGCTCGAAGCGATGGTGCATAGCGAGGTGGCGGCGCTCGAGCGTTCCTATGGCGAGAACGAGATTCGGGTCAGAGGCTTGATCAGCGAGCTTGCCACCGAGCGCGAGGCTCTCGCCAATAACAGCGCGCGGGTGAGCGAATCCCTGAAGGGCGTCGGCGCGCAGATCGCGCGCGACATTTCCAATGCCTCGAACGCCATCGACAAGAAGCTCGCCGAGCGCGGGACCCAGCTTACCGAGCTCCTGGTCTCCCGCTCGAGCGAGGCGGCAGAACAGGTGCATAAGGCGCAAGCCAAGGTCACCGAGGCGGTGCCCGGCCTGCTCGAACGTTTGAGCAAGGAGCAGGGGCGCCTGGCCCAGGTGATCGAGGGCGCAACTCAGAACCTGGCATCGCTGGAAAGCGTCGTGGCGCAGCGCACCACCGCGCTCGACAAGACCGTGAAGGAGCGCACCGAGGCGCTGAACAGCGCGCTTGCCGAGCGCATCAAGGGGCTTGAAACCACCGTCGCCCAGGGCGCGATCCTGCTCGACAACACGATCAAGGATCGTACCGACGCCTTCGCCGTGTCGATCACGCAGAATGCGGCCGGGCTCGACAAGGCGCTCAAGGACCGCACCGACGCCTTCACTGCCACGGTGGCGCAAGGCGCAGTGGCCTTGGAGAACACTTTCAAGGACCGCACCGACGGACTCACCACGCTTCTGTCGCAGGGCGCCGTGCTGCTCGACAACACGCTGAAGCAGCGGACCGACGCGCTCACCACCACGATCGGCCAGGGAGCCGAGGCGCTCGACAAGACCCTGAAGGACCGTACCGAGGCTTTCGTCGCCACTGTCGGCCAGGGCGCCGGCGCGCTCGACAAGGCGCTGAAAGACCGCACCGAGTCGTTCACCCATCTCGTCTCGCAAGGCGCCGTGGTGCTCGACAAGACGCTCGATGAGCGCACCAAGCAACTTGCGACCTCGATCGGCGATGGCGCGGCCAAGCTCGACAAGGCGCTTGCCGACCGTACCGGCCACTTCAACGCGATGATCGATCAGAAGACCGCGCTCCTGGAGAAGTCGTTACAGGATCGCACCGGCCAGTTCATCACCGCGATCAACCAAGGCGCGATGGCGCTCGACAAGTCGCTGGCCGAGCGGGCCGAGAACTTCTCGTCATCGCTGTTCCAGCGGGTGAAGGCGCTCGAGACGGCGATCACGCAACAGACCGGCGCGCTCGATCAGACCATGACCGAACGGGCGCAGGCCGTGATCGTGGCCTTGGCCGAGCGGCTGCAAGCGATCGACTCCACCTTCAGCGGGCGCGCGGCGGATACCGACCGCATGCTCGGCGAGCATGCGCGCGCGACGGCTGAGGCCTTCGGCAAGCAGACCGCGCAACTCAATCAGGTGCTGGCCAACAACGCCGCCTTGATGCAGCAGACCGCAAATCAGGTCGGCGCGCAGTCGAAGGAGGCGGTCGGCATCCTCACCAGCCAGACGCAAACCTTGCGCGAGGTGTCGCGTGGTCTGCTCGACCAGATCCATGGCCTGACCCAGCGCTTCGAGAATCAGGGCCAGGCAATTCTCACCGCCGCCAAGGCGCTCGACTCGTCGAACACCAAGATCGACTCGATCCTGGAGGGCCGGCATCAGGCGATCATCGCGCTCTTGCACACGGTCAACACCAAGGCGCAGGACCTCGACAACATGATGCGCTCCTACGCCGGCGTGGTGGAGAACGCCATGGGCCAGGCGGAGACGCGCGCCAAGCAGGTCGGCACCGCGCTTGCCCGCGACACCGCCGGTCAGGCGCAAGCCGCGTTGCAACAGATCGAGCGCCTGCGCGAAGAGGCGCAAGCCCATACCGCGCGCGCGGTCACCGACCTCAAGGGCAGCTTCGAGACCGTCATCACCCAGATCGGGCGTCAGCTCGAGCAGATGCGCGGCCAGTTCGACAATACTTCGCGCGGCATGCGCGAGGCGGCGCAGCAGACCGCGAGCGATCTCGACAGTTTGCGCCAGGAGATGCAGAAGCGGATGCAGGCGTTGCCGGAGCAGACCGCGCAGGCCACCGCGGCGATCCGCAAGGCGCTCTCCGAGCAGTTGCGCGAGATCGAGGCGATCACGACGCCGGTGCTGTCGCGTCCCGCGGCTGCGCCGCAACCGGCGCCCGAACCGTTCCGCGCCGCGCCGCAGCCGCAGCCGCCCTTGCCGCAATTCGACTCACGCGGGCGGCAGGTCTATCAGCCGGAGAGCGATCTCGGGCAAGTGACGGGCGGGCTCGCCCAGCAGCTTGCCGGCGCCGCGCAACCGCCCCGTGCGCCGAACCAAGGCGTCGGCCAGTGGTCGGTGGGCGATCTCCTGTCGCGCACCTCCGCCGAGCCGAACCAAGGCTTTGGCCCCCGCCCAACTCCACCGCAACAGCCGGCTGGCGCTTTGCGTCTCGACGAGATCGCCCGCGCCATCGACTTCCGCACCGCAACCGATGTCTGGCAGCGGCTCCGATCCGGCGAGCGCGGCGCGCTCGGGCGGCATATCTACAGTTCCGACGGTCAGGCGACGTTCGACGAAGTCGTACGTCGCTACGAACGCGAGAACGATTTCCGCATGACGGTCGATCGCTATATCGGCGATTTCGAGCGGCTGCTTGGCGAGGCGGAAGCGTCCGATCCCGAGGGGCGGATGCTGAACAACTACCTCGCCTCCGAATCGGGCCGTGTCTATCTGCTGCTCGCGCATGCGAGCGGCCGGTTGCGCTAGGTTACGCGTTTCAAGCCTTAAGGCTCCCCCAGCCTCGGCCCCTGTCCTCCGTTCGGAGGCAGGGGCCGCGTGTTTTTGGGGTCGGCGCGGCGACGGGTCGCGCCGCAAGCATGGCATTCGCCACGAATTGACGCGGCCATTTACGCGCCATTAACCAAAGTCGCCATCCTATTAACCATTCAACGCGCGACGGCAGCCATGGCGACAGCCCCTTCCCGGTCGCGATCTTTCCAGCTTCACGGCCGCTCCTTTCTCGCTTTTGTCCTGAAGCCGGAGACGCCGATCGGACGGTGGATCGACGAGGCGGATAGCTGGCTCTCGCGATCTCCGGGCTTCTTCAGCGGCAAACCCGTTGTGGTCGATATTTCTGGATTGCTCCTCACCAAATCCAAGACGGCGAAGCTGATCGCCGACCTTGCCGCGCGCGGCATACGCGTCATGGGCATGCTCGGCACCGATCCGGCCTGGACCGATGCCGACCTGCCGCCGACGCTTTCGTCGGAGCGCAATCCGGACGCCGAGGCGTCACGCGAGAAACCGGGCTGCCAATCGAAATCCAGAGCGCCGGCCTTGGCCGCCTCTCGGCTGATCGATCAGCCGGTGCGTTCGGGCCAAACCCTGTTTCACGACGGCGACGTCACCATCATCGGCTCGGTGTCCTCCGGGGCCGAGATCGTCGCCACCGGCTCGATTCATATCTATGGCGCGCTGCGCGGCAGAGTGATGGCCGGCGCCGACGGTAACCCCGGAGCCCATATCTTCTGCCGCCGGATGGCGGCGGAGCTGTTGGCCATCGACGGCTATTACTGCATGGCCGACGAGATTTCGGCCAACCTGCTGGAGAAGCCGGTTCACGCTTGGCTGGAAAACAACGAACTCAACATCAAAGCACTCGACTGAACATTAGGAGGCAGGCAATGGCCCAGGTTGTCGTGGTGACATCCGGAAAAGGGGGAGTTGGCAAGACGACGACGACCGCCGCGCTCGGGGCTGCTATCGCACAAAGCGGCCAGCGCGTGGCGGTGGTCGATTTCGACGTGGGGTTGCGCAATCTCGATCTGATCATGGGCGCCGAGCGCCGCGTGGTTTACGACTTCATCTATGTTGCGCAAGGCACCGTGCGCCTGTCCCAGGCGCTGATCCGCGACAAGCGCATCGAGACCCTGTTCCTGCTTGCCGCCTCGCAGACCCGCGACAAGGACGCGCTTACCGACGACGGCGTCGCGAAGGTGATCGGCGAGCTGCGCGAGACGTTCGACTGGATCATCTGCGACAGTCCGGCCGGCATCGAGCGCGGGGCGACGCTCGCCATGCGCCACGCCGATGCTGCCGTCGTGGTGACCAATCCGGAGGTCTCCTCGGTTCGCGACTCCGATCGCATGATCGGCCTGCTCGATTCGAAGACCGAGAAGGCGCGGCGCGGCGAGCGGATTGAAAAACATCTCTTGCTCACGCGCTACGATCCGGTGCGCGCCGGAAGGGGCGACATGTTGCGGGTCGAGGACGTCATCGACATTCTGTCGCTGCCATTGCTGGGCATCATCCCCGAGAGCGAGGATGTGCTACGGGCCTCAAATCTCGGCTCGCCAGTCACGCTCAACAATTCGCGAAGCGTGCCTGCCAAGGCTTATACCGACGCCGCACAACGCCTGATGGGCGTGCCCATACCGCTGGAAGTGCCTACTGACCGCAACGGCTTCCTGAGCAAATTGTTCAGCAGGAGAGCGGCATGAACTGGTTTGCGCCATTCACGAGACGGAAATCCGCCTCGGTCGCGCGAGAGCGTCTGCAGATCCTCTTGACGCATGAGCGGGCCGCAGGGGGGCAGGCCGATCTCATCCCGATCCTGCGCGAGGAGGTGCTCGCGGTCGTGGCGAAGCACGTCGCCGTGGACGTCGACAAGGTGCAAGTAAAGATCGAGCGCGGCAAGGCGGTCTCGCTGCTGGAAATCGAGATCGAGCTTCCCTGCGAGCCGGCAAGCAGGCCTAAGCCACGGCAAACGCTTGCTGCGCGTCTTGAGTCCGCGCGCATCTAGCGCGCACGCCGTCACCCCGGCGCCTGCTCGCGGTAGGCTAAGCGGCTAAATCAGCCCCGCCTGGTGGCGACCCAGGTGGTGGTGTCTTGCAACAACTCGGTGAAGGCCTGGTTTAGCGCGGCGATGGCGTCGCCTGGCGCGTCGGTCTTGGCCGGCACGCGGGCGCTGAAGCTCTTGGTGGCCACCACCCTGCCGGTGCTGGTGTTGACCAGCTTGGCGAACATGTCGATCTCGGCGGCGGCGCGACCGCTGGTCACGTCGATATTGAAGGCGCGAAGCTCGGTCTGGAGCGCGTATTGGCCGCTCGACGGGCTCACCGCCTTGACCGCGCCCGAGTTCTGGAAGGTCTCGATCATGCGGGTCTGCACCAGGCGCGGCAGCCGGTCACTCCAGGCGATGCCCTTGTAGTAGGAGACCTGATCGGCCTTCGGGCGCACCATCAGCCGGCTAGTGTCGAGCGCGTTGGTGGCGGTCGGCTCATAGACCATGAGCTGCCATGGTGCAGGCTTGGCGCTGGCGGCGAAGGAGCGCGGCGCGACGAGGTCGTAGGTGCTGGGCGCCCTCGAGCCGCCCGCCAAGGCGCACCCCAGCAAGCTCAGGCAAATGAGGCCTGTAGCGAGCGCAGGCGCCGATCGCGACATTGTCCGATTGCCCCGGTTAAGGGGCCTCCCCGTCGGCCCTCGAGGTTACTCTAGCGACCTCGCGGAGTGTATTCTGGGACTTGGTTTCCACCAAGCAAAAAACCCCGGGGATCCGCCTCCAGTTTCTCCAGAATCCGGTTCAAGGTGACTGCAACGCGGCGTCCCTCGCGCATGAAACTGCCGAATTCCTGAAGGCTTTCCCGGGCCTGCCTGGTCAGACCGTCGACATTGTCCCCCAGCGATACTTCGAGCTTCTCCGACAATGACTTAAAGGACTGCGCGCCTTCTTTGACGTCGGTGATCGCCTGGCCGATATCCTCGCGCTTTTCGCTGAGCATGCTGGTGAACTGCTCGACATTGGTCATGGTGGTGTTGATCGATTTCTCGTTCTGGTCGAGCAACGCGTTCAGCTTGGAAATGAACACATTGGCGTTGTTGAGGGCCGCAGAACCGGCCTCGAACACACCTTGGCCAGCACCGGCATCGGACCTGATCACCGGCATCGGATCTTCGGCCGTGGCAACCAGCAGCGGCGAATCGGGCGTGCCAGGGGTGATCTGAATGCCGCTGCCGCCGGTCAGCCCCATCGACTGGATCGAGGCACGGGAATTCTCGCGGACCGGCGTGTCGTCCCGTACGCTGATCAGCACGCGCACCTTGCGGCCGTCTTCGGGGTCGAGGGCGAAGGACTGCACCTCGCCCACCCTGATACCGTTGAAGCCGACGCTCGAGCCGGTGGTCAATCCCGCCACCGAGTTTTCGAACACGATGGTGTAGCGCTGGCCGCCGCCGCCGAAATTGCTCATCCAGAACACGAAAATGAAGACGAGCGCGAGCACGCCAAGCACAAATCCCCCGATCATCAGGTAGTTGGCTTTGGTTTCCATCAGACCGGTTCCTCAGGACAAAACATCACGCAACGTCACGCATCAGGCGGGGATTCGCGGCCGTTCGCCGGGGCTCGCCGCGCGGGCCCGCTCGCCGCAGAAATATTCCTTGATCCAGGGGTGGTTGGGATGGCGCTGCAATTCGGTTGGCGAGCCCGTCCGCACGATTCTCTTATCGGCCAGCACGGCCACCCTGTCGCACACGGTGAAGATCGTATCAAGATCGTGGGTGACCATATAGACCGTCAGCCCAAGTGTTTGTTGTAGCTTGCGAATCAGGTGATCGAAGTCGGTCGCACCGATCGGATCGAGCCCCGCGGTCGGCTCGTCGAGGAACACGATCTCCGGGTCGAGCGCGAGCGCGCGGGCAAGTCCCGCCCGCTTGCGCATGCCGCCGGACAGCTCGGAAGGAAATTTGTGCGCGGCGTTGGGCGGCAGCCCCACCATCGACAATTTGAGAAAGGCGAGATCGTCCATCATCGCCTGCGGCAATTCGAGATGCTCGCGCATCGGCACTTGGATGTTCTGCAACACGGTGAGCGAGGAGAACAGCGCGCCGTCCTGAAACAGGATGCCCCAACGCCGCTCGATTTCGAGCCGGTCCTGCGGCGTCATGGTCTTGGTGTTCTGGCCGAACAGGCCGACATCGCCGGTATCGGGCTTCACCAGGCCGGTGATTACGCGCATCAGTACCGACTTGCCCTGGCCGGAGCCCCCGACGATGGCGAGGATCTCGCCGCGATAGACGTCGAGACTGAGCCCGTCCCAAATCTGATGGCTGCCGAAGCTCTTGGCGAGCCCGCGCACGCGTATCACCACCTCTCTGCCGTTCTCGAAGATCACACCCCGATCCCCGACAGAAACATGGCGAAGACCGCATCCAGGACGATCACCAGGAAGATGGCCTTGACCACGGCGCTGGTCACATGCTTGCCGAGCGACTCGGCGCTGCCTTCGACTTTCAGGCCTTCGAGACACCCGACCAGCGCGATGATGATGGCGGCGAAGGGCGCCTTGATCATGCCGGCCATGAAATGCTGGAAGGTAACCACCTCGCGCAGCTTGTCGGTATAGGTGGACGTATCGAGACCGAGCAGACCGAAGGCCATCAGGCCACCGCCGGCGAGCCCCATGATGTCGCCGATGAAGGTGAGCAGCGGTAGCGCCACCACCAGCGCAAGCACGCGCGGCAGAACCAGCGTGTCGATCGGATCGATGCCGA
>DATICH010000035.1:0-7859 GCA_035456885.1 Methyloceanibacter sp. | reverse complement strand
GTTTTTTAGGCTATGCTTGGTCGCCAGGCGGGCGGCACGCCACTGGGCCGAAGGATGACCGCTTCCCCCTACATTCTCCTCGACGACGGTTTGACGCCCGGCGGCAGAAGCCTGCTCTTCACCGAACCCGAGCGTATCGTCGCGGCCTGCGCGCCGGAGGAGGTGGATGCGGCCCTCGATCAACTCTCTACAGGCCTGGCGCGCGGTCTGCACGCCGCAGGCTTCTTCGCCTACGAGCTCGGCTATTGCCTCGAGCCCAAGCTGAGCAACCTGCTCCCGGCCGAGCGGCGGGTGCCGTTATTGTGGATCGGGCTGTTCCGCGACACTCATCCGCTCAACGATAAAGGCACGCGCGCCTGGCTCGACAGCCATGGCGGCACCGAGCGCGCCAAGATTTCCAGCCTCAAGCTCTCCTGGACGCGGGAGGAATACGACCGCGCCTTCGCCGCCGTCGAAGACTACATCGCCGCCGGCGACGTCTATCAGATCAACCTCACGATGAAATATCGCTTCGCCTTCGAGGGCGATCCCGTGGCGCTCTACGCCGCGCTCAGGCGCAAGCAGCGGGTCGCCTATGGCGCGCTGGTCCACACACCCGAGCTCGACGTGCTCTCGCTGTCGCCGGAACTGTTCTTCCGTCGCGAAGGCAAGCACATCTCGACGCGGCCGATGAAGGGCACCGCACCCAGGGGCCGCACCCCGCGCGAGGATGCACGCCTCAAGACCTGGCTCGCGGTCGACGAGAAACAGCGCGCCGAGAATTTGATGATCGTCGATCTCCTACGCAACGATCTCGGCCGGGTGGCGAAGATCGGCTCCGTCGAGGTCACCGACCTGTTCACGGTGGAAACCTACCGCTCGGTGCATCAGATGACTTCCGGCATCACCGCCGAGCTGCGTTCCGACATGGGGCTCAAGGACATGCTTCGCGCGCTGTTCCCCTGCGGCTCGGTCACCGGCGCGCCAAAAGTGCGCGCCATGGAGATTATCAGCGAGATCGAGGGGGCCACGCGCGGTGTCTATACCGGCGCCATCGGCCATATCGCCCCGTCGGGCACTGCGCAATTCAATGTGGCGATCAGAACCGTGGTGCTCGAGGGCACTCACGGCGAGATGGGCATTGGCGGCGGCATCGTCGCCGACTCGAAAGTCGAATTCGAGTATGAGGAATGTCTGCTCAAGGCGCATTTCCTCACCAAGGTCGATGCGCCCTTCGAGCTGATCGAGACTCTGCGCTTCGAGCCGGCGCGCGGTTTTCATCTGCTTGAGCGGCATCTGGCGCGGCTGCAATCCTCGGCCGCGCATTTCGGCTATCCGTTCTCCCGCCAAACCGTGCTCGCCGCGCTCGAGGAAGAAGCGGGCCGCAGCGGTGCTCCGGTTGCGCTCGTGCGGCTGCTGCTTGCCGAGGATGGCACCATCACCGTGACCTCCAAGCCGATCGAGCTTCCCACGAGGGATACGGTATGGCGCTTCGTGATCTCGGACCAGCGGCTCGACGAGAAGGACCCGTTGTTCTACCACAAGACCACACGCCGCCAATTCTTCGACCGGGAGTTGGAGCGCCAGCAAGCGCTCACCCAATGCGACGAGGTCGTGTTTCTCAACAAGAAGGGCGAGCTCACCGAGGGCACCCGCACCAATCTCTTCGTCGAGCTGGATGGGCGGCTGTTCACCCCGGCGCTCGCCTGCGGACTGCTTCCCGGCACCTTACGCGAGGAGCTGCTCGATCTGCCGCGCGCCGCGGCGAGCGAGGCAGTGCTGACGTCGCAAGATCTGCTCGCGGCAGATCGCATCTATCTCGGCAATTCAGTGCGCGGGCTGGTCCGCGCCGAATTGATCCAACACCAGGACGAAGATACTGAACCGCGCGAGCGGGCCCGCGCGGCCGCCGGGTCGTGACCCCTGGAGATCGCTAGTTCTCGTGGCGCTGCTCGATCGAGGCTGGTGCCGGACCGTTCGCGGCCGATCCCTCCGACTCGGTGTGCAGCCGGCCCGCCGCCTTGCCGAACGAGGCGCGCAGCTCTCCCCAGGCTCGCGCCAGCCCTTCGCCAACGTCCTTGGCGCCCTGCCGTAGCGGCTCGGCGCGCTCCCACATCTGGCGCGCGGCCTCGGTAGATTTTGTCCGCGCCTCGCTCAAGGCGCTCTCGGCTTGGCGCCAAGCGTTCTGGCGCACCTGCTCAAGCTCGGCCTCCTTCGCCGTGCGGAAGCTTTCTGCCCTTGTCCTGACCTCTTGGAAGCGTGCGTCGAGGCTCTGCACCAGATGGCTACCGAGGGCGGCGGTGTGAACCTGCAGCGCGGCAAGCTGCCGGCCGAGATCGTCGAGGTCACGCTCGAACGCCGACCACTCCTTGTCCGCCTGCGTCTCGCTGCTTTTCCATTGATTGTCGAATTGGGAAGACTGCTCGGTTTCCATCTCTTGCCTCATTCGCTTGTCAAACGGGGGGTCTTGCGCGTCCTCTGCGCGTCCTCTGGGAGTGTCACCGGTCTCTATTTCCGCTCGCTTAACGCAACAGGCAGGACACGCGTACTGAGGCAGCCCGGCGTGCTCGGCCGTGCCGCTCGAAGCGTCCGTCAACCATAGATTGGTATTGCCGTCAGAGGATCAAGGGGCCCAGGGCGCCGTGACCCAGCCGAAGGCGAGCAGCAGCCCGGCGAGTGCGGCGAGCGTGAGGGAGATGGTCAGCACCCAGAACATTGCCCGCGGGCCGGTGCCCTGGCGTGCTTCCGTCGGGGTGAGTTTGGTCGCCATCAGTCCGTCCTTTCCACGCACAATTTGCTTGGGAGTCGACTAAACGCGCGACCACGCTCAAGAGTTCCAGCTACTGCCTGAGGAAGAACAGATTCTCGGTCAGCAGCCCGATTGGCCTGTCTGCTCGAGTGACTCCAAGGCGAGGTGCACATTCCGAAGCAGTTCGGCAGGGCTACGGTTCTCCGAGGGCGGCATTCCTTCCTCGGTGGCTCTGAGCAGAGCCTCGGCATCGGCCTCCCAGCGCACCAATATCGCCTTCTTGTCTTCGGGGGATAATCCGGGCGTGCGGAGGACATCTTGCGGCGCGCGAAATACCGACGCGGGATCACGCTTGGCCTGTTCGAGGTCGACCTGTGTCATGCGACTGCGGGCTCACTACAGGTGACGGCGCTCGGCAACCCAAATGTGGGGCGCTAGGCGGTCTTGCTCAAGCCTTCGCCGGCGCCCTCGTCGGTTTCATCCAGACCCAGCATCCCGGCGAGCCGGTTGCGGGCTCGGTTAACGCGGCTCTTGATGGTGCCGACCGCGCAGCCGCTGATCTCGGCCGCCTCCTCGTAGGAGAAACCTGCAGCGCCGACCAGGATCAACGCCTCGCGCTGATCGTCGGGGAGGCGCACCAGAGCCGCGCGAAAGTCCTGCATCTCCATATGCCCGTGTTGCGCCGGATGGGTGGCGAGGCGTGCGGCATAGCTTCCATCCGCGTCCTCCACCTCGCGCCGGCGCTTGCGGCGTTCGGAGAAATAGGTGTTGCGCAAGATGGTGAACAGCCAGGCTTTGAGGTTGGTGCCCTCCTTGAAGGAGTCGAGGTGGTTCCAGGCCTTGAACAGGGTTTCCTGCACCAGGTCGTCGGCGCGCTCCTTGTCGCCGCAGAGCGACACCGCGAAGGCGCGCAGGCTGCCCATTTCCGCTACGAGGGCGTCTCGTAGGCTCGAAGAGACTTTGGGGGGCAACTATTTCTCTCCGCTTTGCTCAAGATCCTTAAGCAGTCGCAGGAGATGCTCAGGTACAGGCTCTCGCGCGACCTCGTCGAAAACCGCGCGAACGTGGCGACCGATGTGAGCCTGCAACGTAGGGGAAAGGCCGTTTTCCGGCCCAACCTCTTGCGTCTCGCCTGGCGTAGCGGCGTCGTTGTTCGCTGCTTGGTTCATTGTTTTGCTTGCGCCGGTTGGTTTGCGCCGGCGGTCCTTCTTTTTTGTGTCGCCGTTCACGATCGGTCCCCTAATTCGCGCCTAGCCGAGATGCCGTAAGATACCCGGATTCTCGAACTAGGAACTTCAAAAACGTCTAAACCCTTCAATTGGTTCCGCGTTCAGGGAACTGGATTGGCGGCTCAGGCGTTTAATCCGGCCTTGATGTGGTTTTGAGTTGCCACCCTCTGCCCGGTCTGTGAGAAAAAGGGGTCAAGCTCCCGGGTCCAATCACAACGAAAGCAATCAGCCGGATGCCGATGTCAAAAACAATCGCGCCTCATCTGCCATATCTCAGACGATTTGCTCGCGCGCTTGCGGGCACTCAAGCCGCCGGCGACGCTTATGTCGCCGCTACGCTCGAAGTGCTGATCGAAGACCCCTCGTTGTTCGACAAGTCGCTCGATCCGCGCGTGGCGCTCTATCGGACATTTGTCGGTCTTTGGAACTCGCTCGACATCAATCTCAAGCCGGACAGCGTCAGCGGCAGCACCACCGCCATTGACCGCAAGCTCGAATCCATCACACCGCTGCCGCGCCAGGCGTTCCTGCTCTGCGCGGTGGAAGGGTTTTCACCGGCGGAGGCCGCGCAAATCCTCGATGTCGACGTCGCCAAGCTCGACGGGCTGATCGATGACGCCGGCCGCGAGATCGCCGCGCAGGTCGCCACCGACGTGCTCATCATCGAGGACGAGCCGATGATCGCGATGGACCTCGAAAGCATCGTCGAGGGCCTCGGCCACCGCGTCACCGGCGTGGCGCGCACCCACGGTGAAGCGCTGAAGGAGGTCAATAAGACGAAGCCCGGCCTCGTCCTTGCCGACATTCAGCTGGCCGACGGGAGTTCGGGGCTCGATGCCGTCAACGAGATGCTCGGCTCGATCGCCGTGCCGGTGATCTTCATCACCGCCTACCCCGACCGCCTGTTGACCGGCGAACGACCGGAGCCCGCCTTCCTGATCACCAAGCCCTATCAGCCCGACACCGTGAAGGCGATTGTCTCCCAGGCGCTGTTCTTCGAGCGCCGCGCGCGGTTGCGCGATCGCCCGCCAATGAGCGCCTGACGCCGGGCTAAATCTTGCCGAGCAACAGCAAGATGAGCAGGATGACGAGGATCAGTCCGACCACGCCAGACGGTCCGTAGCCCCAGCCGCGACTATGCGGCCACGCGGGAAACGCGCCAAGCAGGATCAAGATCAGAATGATGATGAGGATGGTCGTCAGCATTATCACCTCTCTCAAAGGCCGTTAGTGGGGCACCAGCCTGCCAGGCGCCAAAACGCGGCGAACACAAATTAAGGGAACACACGAACGATGGGAACAAGTGCGGTAGAGAAAGTCGCTTCCGATGCCAGGCCGAACGCCGCGGCCTGACCTGGAAAACGCGATGTCAGAACCGCGGCGGACTCATGCGTTGGCCTAGGTGTTCTGCAGCCAGGTGTCGACCTGACGCTCGGCTTCGTCTTTGGCAACACCGTATCTTTCCTGGATCTTGCCGACCAACTCGACCCGACGGCCCTCGACCTGGTCGAGATCGTCGTTGGTCAGTTTGCCCCACTGCTGCTGGACCTTGCCGCGAAATTGCTTCCAATTGCCTTCGATTCGATCCCAGTTCATGAGATTTTGCTCCTTTCAAGCGCCTCCCGCTAGCGGTTGGCTTCCTCAAAAAAGGCAGACTCGCATTGGTGCGCGGGCTGCCTCACAAGTGGAAGATCAACGCTTTGTCGATCAAAGCGGTTCCGCCGCGACGGCGTTGCTGGGGGCTTGAACGAATGCCCCAAATCAACTGAACTCTGACGGAGCTGGCGCGGACTTGGTGGGGAGGCGCGAGATGGCGGCGACACGGATTCTCGTGGTTGAGGACGAGTTTCTCATCGCACTCGATATTGCGGGCGTGCTCGAGCAGGCGGGTCTGGCGGTCGTTGGCCCAGCCAGCAACGTGAATGACGCGCTGCACGCCATCGAGCAGGAGGTGGTGCATGGCGCCTTGCTCGATGCGCACCTGGCCGGCGAGCCGGTAGGCCGCGTCGCCGATGCGCTGAAGGCCCGTTCCATTCCCTTCGCCTTTGTCAGCGGCTATGGCCGGGAACAATTGCCGCCGGCCCACCGGGCCGCGCCCTTGGTGAAGAAGCCCTTCACCGGCAAGGACCTGCTTGCCGCCGTGGCGCATTTTTGAGGGAGGCACTGCAAGCTTCGGCGGTGCAACATTATTGCCGCAAGGCGCGTTTGGCGCATGAGAGGGCGGTGAACCGGCCGCTTCCCTAAACTTCGGGAGTCCGAACATGCTTCTTACCTGGGCGCTGATCTTCGCCGTGGTCGCCTTGATCGCCGGCATTTTTGGATTTGGCGGCGTGGCCTCGGCCGCGGCCGGCGTGGCGCGAATTCTGTTTTTTATCTTTCTGGTCGTGTTCCTCGTCACGCTCATCGCCGCGCTGCTTTAGCATGGCTGGAGCGAGACGCGACCGTGTTCGACTTCTCGAGGCGCTCGACCTGCCGTTTCCGCAAGGAAACGCCCGCAACCGGGGGAGGACGGTTGCGGGCGTCTGGTTCGAGTGCAGCAGGGGAGGGGCGGGGATGATAAATCGCGTGCCCTCGAACGGCGACATAACGCCGGTCCCGCAAAACGGTTCCAGCCTGACCTGCGTGTTCCGGCGTGCATATTCTTGCGGAAAAGGCGCCCTCCACCCAAATCTCGTTTCTGGGCAAACGTTCGGCTGGCTAGGAACCGTGAGCTTTCACCATGGCTTTTGCCATAGACATGCGGTTCACATGACCATGATAGCGCCCTACCGGTTGGTTGATTGACGAAATGGATTCCTGGTTCTCATTCGGCGCAAATGGAGTTCAAGACCAATCCGGACCGTTGTCGCCCGGACTTTTGCTGGTTCACGCCGTCTCCGACGGCGTTGTCGCGCTGTCCTTCCTAATCATCTCCGCCGCCTTGCTTTACATCCATAAGAAGCGCGGCGAAAGCAGTCGCGGCGAAGCGGCGCTCGTCATCTTGTTCGCTTTGTTCCTGTTCGTGGTCGGCCTGGCCCATCTCGCCTCGCTTCTCGCACTCTGGTTTCCGGGCCTGTCCGCCAGCGGACTTCAGGGGCTGCTCAAGGTTTCGGGTGCGCTGTTCGCCCTCGCCACCGCAGTGGCAATCTGGAGGCTCGCGCCGCAACTCTTGCGCCTTCCCTCACGCGACCGGCTCCAGGCGGAGGTCGCTGCTCACTTGCACACCTTTGAGGAATTGAAAGGCACCCGGCAGCAGCTTGAGGAGCGCGTCGAGGCGCGCACCAAGGAATTGGGCGAAGCCAAGCAGCGCTTCGAGATTGCGTTGCGCGGCTCGCCGATCTCCATGTTCAGCCAGGACAAGGAGATGCGGTTTACCTGGGTGCAGAACGCGCCGACCGGGATCCCGCCGGAGTCGCTGTTGGGCAAGACCGATGCGGAATTGCTGCCGGCCGAGGCCGCCGAGACAGTAATGGCCGCCAAGCGGAAAGTCATGCAAACCGGCGAAAGCCAGGAGCTCGAAGCCAATTTCGAATTGCTCGGCCGTAAGCGCTCCTTCTACCTTCTGATCGAGGCGCTCAAGGACGACAAGGGTGTAGTCCTCGGTACCACCTCGGTCGCCGTCGATATCAGCGAGCGCAAAGCAAGCGAGGACCAGCTGCGCCTCCTGCTGCGGGAGCTCACCCATCGCTGCAAGAATCTTCTCGCGGTCATTCATGCCATCGCCCGTCAGACGGCCTCGCGCACGCGCTCGGTGGAGGATTTCCTCGATCGCTTCAGCGCCCGGCTCGTCGCCATCGGCACGTCCCACGACCTCCTCATTGCCGATGATTGGCACGGAGCGTCGCTACGCATGCTGGTCGAGCAGCAACTCGGCGATCATGCCGAGAGCTTTGGCGAGAAGATCGATATCGAAGGCGAAGACG
>DATICH010000034.1:0-3282 GCA_035456885.1 Methyloceanibacter sp. | reverse complement strand
GCGACGGAAGGCATGGGCTTGCGTTCCCCGTAGGAGCAGTGGCTCAGAAGCGGGTGAGATTGCCCCGGTGCCGAGGGCGGCGCAAGCAATGTCACCGAAAAGGGTTGCTCCGAAATTCACTTATGCGTCGTTGCGGAGCGCGATTTAGCTTAACCAGTATGGCAAGATATTGTTTCCAGCAAATCGCAGCTCGGAGGCGCGAAATAAACGATTGGGACAATGCTGGCCGTCGGACAAAAGTGAACGGCGTGGGCGCCGGATGGGCGACCACGCCGTCTGGGCATGAATATCCGCCGGGACGCGGCTTGTGCGCCCCGGCGAGAGTAGTCCGTCTAGGCCTTGGCGTGCGCGCGGTCTCCTGCGCCTGCCAGCATGCCGGCGACCTTCTCGGAGACATAGCCGAACACGGCGCCGATAATCATCGATAGGATGATCACCACCACCGGATTCTCCATGGACATTGCGGTCATGCTGCCGCCCTTCATCAAGGCATAGGCAGCCACCGAGGCAAAGCCATAGACTTGCGCCGGGATGGCAGAAAATATCGGCACATTGGCGAGCAGCACCATCGCCGCCACGCCGACGCCCACGCAGAGCGCGGGCCACACGGCTGATGGCAAGCTTTCGCCGACGGCGGCGCCAGCCACGACCAAGGTAATTCCAGCAATGATGGCGCCGGCGGCATTATTCAGGATGGCCGTCGTCAGGCCTTGCTCCTTGCCGCCGCAATGGAAGAAGCAGCCCCAGGCGATGAACGCGGCCCAGATCGCCAGCGCCCCGCCCATTGGTCCAAGGAAGAGATAGGTGGCAATCGCGCCAAGCACACCAACGCTAATGGCAAGTGCTGTATTCGAGGACATCTCACCCCCCTTTCGTGCAAGAGCGGGCGGATGCGCCGAAAGGCCGGCGGTCCACCGGCTCAATGGAGCGGAAGCCATTTTTATGCGTAAACGATTCGGCCTCCTGGTGCGGGAGAATAGCCCAAAGCGGTCCCAAACTGAACAAAGATTCAGCGTTTTGCCCAATCGGTGCTCAGGAGACGCGCCACCCTTCCGGGCTTGTAACCGCTTGAACGCCAAAGCTTTGCGGGCCAAGTTCCGGCCATGACAGCCCAAGTTCACGTGATCGGCGGGGGTCTCGCCGGAAGCGAGGCAGCCTGGCAGCTGGCGCAAGCCGGCGTGCCGGTGGCGGTGCACGAGATGCGCCCCCAGCGTCAGACCGAGGCACATAGTACTGGAGCTTTCGCCGAACTGGTCTGCTCCAATTCCTTCCGCTCCGACGACTGCGAGACCAATGCGGTCGGCTTGTTGCACGAAGAGATGCGCCGCACCGGCTCGCTCATCATGGCCGCGGGGGATGCCAATAAACTTCCCGCGGGCGGGGCGCTCGCGGTCGACCGTGACGGCTTTGCCGCCGAGGTGAGCCGCAGGCTCGAGGCGCATGCTTCGGTTGAGATCGTCCGTCAAGAGATCGGCGGACTGCCACCGGCGAGCTGGGAGAGTGTGATCGTCGCCACCGGCCCCCTAACGTCGCCCGCGCTCGCCGAGGCCATTCAGGCGCTGACCGGCGAGGCCGAGCTCGCCTTCTTCGACGCTATCGCCCCGATCGTGCATCACGACACGATCGACATGGGCGTGTGCTGGCGCCAGTCGCGCTACGACAAGGCAGGCCCGGGCGGTGGCGGCGCGGACTACATCAATTGCCCGCTTGACAAGGCGCAATATGAGGGCTTCATCGCCGCGCTGCTCGCCGCCGAGAAGACCGCGTTCAAGGAGTTCGAGGCGGCGACCCCTTATTTCGAAGGCTGCCTGCCGATCGAGGTGATGGCCGAGCGCGGGGCGGAGACCTTGCGTTACGGGCCGATGAAGCCGGTCGGGCTCTCCAACCCGCACCGTCCCGGCGTGAAGCCCTACGCGGTGGTGCAGCTTCGTCAGGACAACGCGCTCGGCACCTTGTGGAACATGGTGGGGTTCCAGACCAAGCTGAAGCATGGCGAGCAGGCGCGCGTGTTCCGCACCATCCCAGGACTGGAGCAGGCCGAATTCGCGCGGCTCGGCGGCTTGCACCGCAATACCTTCCTCAACAGTCCGAAATTGCTCGATCAGACTCTGCGCCTGAAAGCAGATCCGCGGCTGCGTTTCGCCGGACAGATCACCGGGGTCGAGGGCTACGTGGAATCCGCCGCGATCGGGCTGATCGCCGGACGGTTCGCCGCGGCCGAGCGGCTTGGGCGCGAGCCCTCGTCCCCGCCGACGACGACGGCGCTTGGGGCGCTGCTCGACCACATCACCGGCGGCCATCTGAGCGCGGAGGGCGAAGGGGAAGCCCGCAGCTTCCAGCCGATGAACGTCAATTTCGGCCTGTTCCCACCCATCGCCGCCCCGACCGGGCCGCGCGGTAAAGGCCCGCGCGCAAGCCGCGGGCTCGACCGCAAACGCGCGCTGTCGGCACGCGCGCTCGCCGATCTGGAGCGTTGGCTCGCACGTCCCGTCTCCGTCGCCGCGGCGGAATAGAGGCGCTCAGGCGCGCCACGTCGCCAAGCGCCAGAGCCGGTAGAGCGGGTTGATGCCGGCGACCTTGTGCAACGGGTCACGCTCGCTCTCCAAGGCCGCGAGATAAGGCTCGACCAGCGCGAGCGGCAGGAAGGCGGCGCGACCGCCGGGATCGAGAGCGGCCACGTGCTGCCGCGCTTCCTCCAGTGCTTCGCGCGCCTTCCTTCTGAGCTCGGCAAGCACCACGCTGACACCCTCGCTCGCCTTTCCTGCCAATATTTCTTCCGGCGAGCTGCTTTGGCTTCGAAGCATGTCGGCCGGCAGATCGACCCGGCCCCGCGCCGCATGCACCGGTAATGCCCGCATCAGTCCGGTCAGCCCATAGGCCAAGCCGCCTTGCGCGGCAGCGAGGTCGACCAACGTCCCCCGCGCGCCGAGACATTCGGCGCTCAAGGCAAACAGCGCCCCGGCGGTGTCTTGCAGATAGGTCTCGAGCGCTGCCTGGTCGGGCATGATCTTGGCGGTGAGGTCGAAGGCGCGGGCATCGATCATGGCGCCAAGCCGCTCGCCCGAGAGGTCGCGCCGCGCCATCAATGCCGTGACGGCATCGGCGACGGGATGGCCCGTGATCTCGCCCTTCGCGCCCTTGTCGAGGGCATCGCGCCACCATTGCAGGCGAATGGCGCCGAGATCCGGCTCGCTCGTCTGCTCGGCGATGCGGGCGAGTTCGACATTGAAGGCGATCAGCGTAACAAGATCGCCGCGGGCCGCGCCTGGCGCGAATAGCGCG
>DATICH010000033.1:0-4104 GCA_035456885.1 Methyloceanibacter sp. | reverse complement strand
GAGATCGCCGATCCCGAGCAGGCCGATGTGTGGAAGGGGTCGCTCACGCGCATCCGCCACAACTATCAGCCGGCCTATCGCAATCTCCTGCCGCTCCGGCGCGACGCGTCGCGCAAGGAGGCGGAGTCGCTCGATGAGCGGCTGGCGCGGGTGAAGACGCTGACCGACCGCATCAGGGAAATGCGCCGGCGCATCGAGGGCCGCATCGTGTTCTCCACCAGCCTGCAACTCGAGGATCAGGCGATCCTGCACGCCATCGCCGAGTCTGGCGCGGAGATCGATATTTTCACGCTCGACACCGGGCGGCTGTTTCCGGAAGTGCTGGAGACGGTCGAACTGTCGGAGCTTCGCTATGGCGTTCGCATCAGGCTGGTGGCGCCGGAGGCGAGCGAGGTCGAGGAACTGGTGGCGCGCGACGGCGTGTTCGGCTTCCGCCATTCGGTCGAGAACCGCAAAACGTGCTGCGAGGTGCGCAAGGTGCGCCCGCTCAATCGCGAGCTGAAAGGCGCGCAAGGCTGGATCAGCGGGCTTCGGCGTGAGCACTCCGATGCGCGCGCCGAGGTTCAGCTTGCCGCTTGGGACGAGGCGAGGGGCCTCGTCAAGGTGAACCCCGTCGCCGATTGGTCGACGCAAGACCTCACCGCCTATATCGCCGCCAACAATGTGCCGGTGAACCCGCTGCATGCGCGCGGCTTCGTGTCGATCGGCTGCGCGCCCTGCACCCGCGCGGTGCAGCCCGGCGAGCATCCGCGCGCCGGACGCTGGTGGTGGGAGAACGAGGAGAAGAAAGAGTGCGGGCTGCATATGAACCCGAACCGCGGAGGCAAGGCGGCATGACGGCGCTCACCTCGCATCTCAAGCTGCTCGAAGCCGAGAGCATCCACATCTTCCGCGAGGCCGCGGCGCAGTTCCGCACACCTGTGCTGCTCTATTCGATCGGCAAGGACTCCACGGTGCTACTGCATCTCGCCCGCAAGGCGTTCTGGCCGGCCAAGCCGCCATTCCCGCTGTTGCATGTCGACACCACCTGGAAGTTCCGCGACATGATCGACTTCCGCGACAACACGGCGCGGGAGTTTGGGCTCGATCTCATCGTGCATACCAATCACGACGGTCTGGCACGCAACATCAATCCGTTCGACTACCCGCCGTCGATCTATACCGACATCATGAAGACGGCGGCGCTCAAACAGGCGCTCGATGCCGGCGGCTTCGACGCGGCATTCGGCGGCGCGCGACGCGACGAGGAAGCCTCACGCGCCAAGGAACGCGTGTTCTCGTTCCGCGCGGCGGGCCATCGCTGGGAACCTCGCCGCCAGCGGCCGGAGATGTGGCAATTGCTGAACGGCCGGCTCGGCAAGGGCGAGACGGTGCGCATCTTCCCGCTGTCGAATTGGACCGAGGGCGATGTGTGGCGCTACATCGCGCTGGAGCGTCTCGACGTGGTGCCGCTCTATTTCGCCGCCGAACGTCCGGTGGTGACGCGCAATGGCCAGCTCATTGTCGTCGATGACGAGCGCATGCGGTTCGAGCCCGGCGAGACGCCGGTGATGCGCAAGGTGCGGTTCCGCACGCTCGGCTGCTGGCCGCTGACCGCGGCGGTCGAGTCGGACGCCGCGGATATCGAAGCGGTGGTCGACGAAACGCTCGCCGCCAAATTTTCTGAACGGGCCGGGCGGCTGATCGACCACGATCAGGCCGGCGCGATGGAGATGAAGAAGCGTGAGGGGTATTTCTAGGGGCTGGGCCATGCATGTAGCTGCACTGAGAGAACAGGTCGAGACCAGACCCGCGACGGCAAAAGCGGCGCAGAAGGGCGCTTTGCTCAGGTTGCTCACCTGCGGCTCGGTCGACGACGGCAAGTCGACGCTGATCGGCCGGCTGTTGTGGGATGCCGCCGGCGTCACCGAGGATCAGCGCGCCGCGGTCGCGCTCGCTTCGCATCATCGCGGCGTCAACGGCGAGAAAATCGATTTCAGCCTGTTGCTCGACGGGCTTCAGGCCGAGCGCGAGCAGGGCATCACCATCGACATCGCCTGGCGCTATTTCGAGACGCCGGACCGGAGATTCATCATCATCGACTCGCCGGGGCATGAGCAATACACGCGCAACATGGCGACCGGCGCCAGCCATGCCGATCTCGCCATCCTGCTGATCGATGCCCGCCACGGCGTCAAGCGCCAGACCCGGCGGCACGCCGCGATCTGCGACCTGGTCGGCATCAAGCGCGTGCTGCTCGCGGTCAACAAGATGGACGCGGTCGGCTTTTCCGAGGCGCGCTATCGCGAGATCGAGGCCGATTTCCGCGCCATGGCCGGCAGCTTCAATTTCGCGCAAGTCACCATCGTGCCGGTGGCGGCGCTGACCGGCGACAACGTGGTCTACCGCTCTGCGGAGATGCCCTGGTATGCCGGGCCGACCCTGCTCGAGCATCTAGAGAGCGTCGACCCGGAGGTAGCGCAACCCGACGCGCCGTTCCGCATGCCGGTGCAGCTCGTGCTGCGCGCGTCGGGCGATTTCCGCGGTTATGCCGGCACGGTGACCTCGGGCCGGGTCAATGTCGGCGAGCGCATCGTCGATGCGCGCAGCGGGCTCGGCGCCACGCTCCGCCGCATCGCCAGCATGGATGGCGACCGCAGCCACGCGGTCAAGGGCGACGCGGTTACGCTCGTGCTCGACGCCGATCTCGATATTTCGCGCGGCGCGGTTCTGTCGGAGGTGCCGCGGCGGCCGGTCAATGCCGACGTGATCGAGACGCGGCTGGTCTGGCTGTCGGAAACGCCGTTCGACCCGGAAGCCGGCTATCTGCTGCGCACCGCGACCGATCTTACCCCGGTCACCAGCATGAGCGTCTCGGCGCTGATCGATTTCGAGACGCTTAAGTCGCAGCCGGCGCATAGTTGCGGCGTCAACGACATCGCCGATTGCCGCATTCTGCTCGGCCGGCCGGCGGCGATCGATCTGTTCCGCGACCTGCCGCTGACCGGCAATTTCGTGCTGGTCAGCGCCATCGACGGCGCCACCGTGGCCGGCGGCGTCATCACCTGGGCGCAGGCCGGCGCGCCCCAAGTCGGCGACAACGTGCTGGTGCTCAACCGGGACCTGCTGGCGCGCGGCGTATGCGCCGATCTCGGCGATTCTCCGGCGGATGTGGCCGAATTCCACCGCCGGGCGCAAGAGGTCGCGGCCTTGCTGCGTTCGGTCGGCGTTCCCGTTCTAGTCGAGATTTGATCGGCAATAATGTCGCTATAATGAGACGCCCGGTCTAGGGTGCGCCGGCCCGTGAGCAAGGGGAGGGGACTCATCAGTAATGGTTGATGTTGCGTGGGTAGCGCAATTGCTGCCGCTCGTTGCGGCTGGCTTCGCCGTAGGCCTGCTGGTCGGACTGACCGGGGTCGGCGGCGGGGCGCTGATGACACCGCTGTTGATTTCGAGTTTCGGCGTTGCCGCGCCAGTCGCGGTCGGCACCGACTTGCTCTACGCCTCCATCACCAAGACGGCCGGGGGCTGGCGCCATCATGTCGCCGATCATGTCGATTGGCCCGTGGTGTTGCGGCTTGCCGCGGGGAGCCTCCCCGCCGCGGCGCTCATGCTCGTCATCATCGCCACGCTGCCGGAGAACAGCACCTATATGCTGGCGCATTGGATCAGGCTGGGCTTGGTCGCCGCACTCCCCGTAAGCGGACTGGCCATCGTGCTCTATCCCTTCGTCACGCGCCGGTCGCCGTCCAACGACAAGGGCGATGTGCCGCCGCGCACCGTGCCGACCGTGATATTCGGCGCCGTGCTCGGCCTGCTGGTGACGCTCACCTCGGTGGGCGCCGGCGCGATCGGGGTCACGGTGCTGGCGGCGCTCTATCCTTTGCTGCCGGCCAAGCGGCTCGTGGGCACCGATATCGCTCATGCCGTGCCGCTCACCCTGCTCGCCGGGCTCGGCCATCTCGGTCTTGGCAATGTCGATTCGGGGCTGCTGCTTGCGCTGTTATGCGGCTCGATCCCCGGAATCCTGGTGGGCGCGCGATTGGCGGGAATTGCGCCGGAATGGCTGCTTCGACCGATTCTGGCAATCACGCTGTGCTATGCCGCCTGGGCGCTGTTCAGCAA
>DATICH010000032.1:0-15234 GCA_035456885.1 Methyloceanibacter sp. | reverse complement strand
CTGACGACTTGGCCTCGCACGCGAGCGCGGTAAGGCCAATCGAAAGCGGGGCCCGGTGCCGCGTAAGACGCCGCAAATGAGCAGCGTGTTGGCGCGCCGGAAGGCGCCCGCCGTCTCGCAAGAGACGGACACCATAGGTTTGCGCTTTTCGGCGCGCCGCCCCTCGATCCCTTGAGACGGGCCTTCGGCCCTCCGCGAGTCATGAGGGGGAAAGAGCAAAGCCCGGATGCGAAATGCATCGCGGCAACGGAGTCGTATGCCTTGGAAAAGCCAGAAATTGCGGGGGTCTTGGCGCCTTGCTCTAGCCGAGGTTCCCGGGCAGAGTCTGGCCTATCATCACGGGGGATGAAGGGGATGCATTCCTGGCGCGCATTCGTTTGGATGGCGGTCGGCGCATTCGCCTGCATCATCGTCTTGCTCGCGGCGTTCGTCGCGCTGATGAACCCCTACGGCAATCTGCCGCATATCCTCCTCAGCGAGCACGTCATCGCCGACACCAATCAGCGATTCCAGTACCCGGCGCTCGTTCGCTCGCAGCGCTACGACTCCATCGTCATCGGCGCTTCCGATTCCCGTTTGCTGCACCCGCGAGCGCTCGAGCGCGTGTTCGGCGGCCACTTCGCCAATCTCGCCCTCAATGCAGGCCGCGCCTACGAACAATATCGCCTGGCCACGCTATTCATCGAACAGGTCAAGCAGCGGAGAACGCTCCTGGTCGGGCTCGATCATGTGTGGTGCGATGCATCGGCAGACGATCGGCGCGCGACATTCCGCGGCTTTCCGGAATGGATGTATGACGGCGATTGGCGCAACGACCTTCGCTATATGTTGAACTCCAAGACCGTGGAGATCAGCGGACGCAGATTTGCTCAGCTGATCGGCATGAGGGAGGCGCGCTACCAGGACGGCTACGAGCTGTTCCTGCCGCCAGAGAGCGCCTACGACTCGGTCAAGGTCACCCGGAAGCTTTGGGCAAACAAGGATCGCGGTTCGACCGATCCCGTCATGCCGCCCTATTCACCAAGCGACGCGGAGCGCAGCAGCTGGCAATTCCCGGCGCTCGCTTGGCTCGAAGAGATCACCACGAGATTTGGCGGCCAGGTGGTGTTCGTCTACGCGCCGGCGCATATCGCCGCGCAGCCGCGGCCTGGGTCGTTGGAGGCTGCGCAGCGCGAAGAATGCAAAACCCGCATAGCGGCGATCGCCCGCAGCCATAACGTGCCCTTCATCGACTTTGCCATTCGGTCGGAGATTACCGCGAACGACGCGAATTGGTGGGACCGCTTGCATTACCGCCTGCCGATCGCCGAGCGCGTGGTCGCCGCCATCGAACGTGCGCTCAAGACCGGGAAGGACGACCCGCAAGGGGACTGGCGCTACGTGGAGGGGCCCCGCGCCGAGGAAATCTTATCGGTCGCCCAATAGGAAAACGAGGCCGCATCGGCGACAACCCCCGCCCGTAACGTGGAATTCGCGTA
The DNA here is from genome assembly GCA_035456885.1 of Methyloceanibacter sp. Lineage (GTDB taxonomy): Bacteria > Pseudomonadota > Alphaproteobacteria > Rhizobiales > Methyloligellaceae > Methyloceanibacter. The sequence goes on along the minus strand of DATICH010000032.1, from coordinate 13,756 downwards.
GACGATGCTGTTTCACAGTCAGGAATTCATTCTCCTCTTCCTGCCGGTGGCGATCGGCGTGTTTTACGCGCTCGGCCGGCATCAGGCCTGGCGCGAATGGTGGCTGATCGCGGCCTCGCTCGCATTCTATGGCTGGTGGGACATCCGCTTCGTGCCGCTGCTCGCCGGGCAGACCGTCATCACCTGGCTGCTCGTGGAGCTCTCGATCCGCAAGGATTGGCGCTGGCTGCTCTATTTCGCCATCGTCGCCAATCTTTGCGTGCTCGGCCTCTTCAAATATATCGATTTCGGGGCCAGCATTCTCGAGCAGGTCACCGGGCGCGAATTCGCCAAGGCATCGCTCATTCTGCCGATCGGCATCAGTTTCTACACCTTCGAGTTGATCTCCTATCTGGTCGACCGGCTGCGCAGTACCGCGCCGCGTTACAACATCCGCGTGTTCGGGCTATTCATCGTGCTGTTCCCGCACCTGATCGCCGGCCCGATCATGCGGCACAACGAGATCATTCCGCAATTTGCCTACGATCCGTTCCGCACCGGTCTGTATGAGCGCATCGGCCGGGGCTTGGTGCTGTTCCTGGTCGGCTTCGTCGAGAAGTTCTTCATCGCCGATCAACTGGCCCTCGTCGCCGATCCGATCTTCGCCGATGCGGCGAATGCAGTGCCGGCAGTCTCGCAGGCCAGCGCCGGCGCTTTTGCCTTCGCGCTGCAGATCTTCTTCGACTTTGTCGCCTATTCGAACATGGCGATGGGCATTGGGCTGATGTGCGGCCTCATGCTGCCCGTCAATTTCAATGTGCCTTATCGCGCGGTGAATCTGCGCGACTTCTGGCGGCGCTGGCACATCACGCTCTCCCGTTGGCTGCGCGACTACGTCTATATCCCGCTCGGCGGCAGCCGCGAGGGAGTTGCCGTCTATATCTGGGCCACGCTGGTCACCATGGGTCTTTGCGGCCTTTGGCATGGCGCGGGCTGGACCTTCGTGCTCTGGGGATTAGCGCATGGTGTCGGCCTGTTGGTGTGCCGGTTCTGGCAAGACTATGGTCCTCCCCTTCCCTCTCTCGCGGCTTGGGCCATCACCTTGAGCTTCGTCGTGCTGCTATTCGTGCTGTTCCGCGCCCCCGACCTGCACACTGCGTCGAATATGTTTGCCGGATTGGCAGGCCAAGCCGGGCTTGGTGGGCTGTGGCCGGCAAGCACTTTGGTGCCGATCGCCATCGCCGGCGCCATCGCCCTGTTCAAGCTCCCCACCTACGAGCTCGCCATGCGGTTCAGGCCAAGCGTGCCCGCAGCAATCGGTGTCGCGTTGCTGGCGGTGTTCTGCGTGCTGCAAGTGGGCGAAGGCGCCCCGTTGAGCTTTATCTATTTCCAGTTCTAGCCGGCTGGGGGCGTTCGCGGCGCGCGGTGAAGGGATAGCGGCGGAGATGTCCTGCCCCGTCGAGCAAAGCCAACTCCAAGGTGATTTCGCCGGGATCGCCGTTGCCGGAGAGAAACAGCCAAGCCGTCACCTGGCCCTTGGCGGCACGGGCCACAGTACCGGAATGCGATTCGTGCGGTCCAAGCTTGAGGGCAAGCGGAATGCTGGTGGTGGCCTTGTCGGTCGAGGGGTGCGACCAGACCTGAAACTCGCCTTTGCGGGTAGAGACCTGCTTGATCGGCGCGAGCAGCCTCGCACCGCGCGGGCTGATGCGCTTCAGCTCATCGACGATCACGCCATAGGGCGCGCGATTGGCGATGGCGATCTGGACCTGGTACCAGCCCTGTTGCAACTCCTTGAAGGTGGCCCTGATGAAGGGCGGGGCCCCAGCGCGCGAAGCGCGAAGCGCATAGCTCACGGTCCAGCCGGCGATCAAAATGACCACCAAGGCCACGATGCCGAGTTGCAAGGTAAACAGCCAATCGTCCATTGCGACACATTGCAGGATGCGGGCCGGGTCTCTAAGCTCTTTCCTGAACCGGCGGGAGACACGAGATGCGGCTGCGATTCGCCTATTTTGGAAAGGCCTTGGTCCTCATAGGCATGGGGTTCGGCCTAACGCTCGGAACAAGCGTGGAGCGGGCGCTGGCCGCGCCGCCTCTCGCCCAGGCGCTTGACGGACCGGCTTCCCAATTGACCGAGGTCAAAATCTACCGTCGCGGCCGAACGCCGATCTACCCCTACTACTACAATCCGGGCCGTCCCGGCGGTTACAGCTTCTATTTCGGCTTCGTGCCTTATGCGAAAGGCGACTACGGAACGCAGGCGCTCAACCGCAGCCTTTATCCACAGGATATCGAGTGGCCGCCGAGCATGGCGCCGTATGGTCCGAAACCGGGCTGGGGTCCGAAGCGCTCTGATTGACGGCGCCTCAGCGCCTCTCTGCGAAAAAATCCTTGAGCAAAGCCGCGGCGCGCGTCTCGCCGATGCCGCCGATCACCTCGGGCGCATGATGGCAGATCGCCTGCGTAAAGAAGCGCGGGCCATGCTCCACGGCACCGCCTTTCGGATCGGCCGCGCCAAAATAAAGGCGACGGATGCGGGCGAAGGAGACGGCCGCAGCGCACATGGCGCAAGGCTCGAGCGTTACATAGAGATCGCAGCCCGTGAGCCGCTCGCTGCCGAGCTTGGCGCAAGCCGCGCGGATCGCCAACATCTCGGCATGCGCGCTCGGATCGCGGAGCGCAAGCGTACGATTGCCGGCGCTGGCCAGAACCTCACCGTCGGCTGAGACGACGACCGCACCGATCGGCACTTCGCCGAGATCGCGCGCGCGCTCCGCCTCCGCGAGTGCGATGTCCATCGGCCGCACGGCCTTGCCACTCGGGCCTGCATCTGCAAGCTTCGCCGTCATGAGCGACAAAGTGGGGGCGAGAGGAAGCCAGGGTCAAGCCCCACGCAAGGCCAAGGCCGAGGCCGAGGCGTCTCAAGCCGGAACGGCTCCGATGCGCATCGCCAAGGCCATCGCCCATGCGGGACTTTGCTCGCGCCGCGACGCGGAGGCCTGGATCGACGCAGGACGCGTCGCCGTCAACGGCAAGGTGCTGGCCACGCCGGCTTATCTGGTCAAGCTGGGCGACAAGATCAGTGTCGACGGCAAGCCGCTGCCCCAGGCCGCGTCCACGCGACTATGGCGCTACCACAAGCCGCGCGGCCTGGTGACCAGCCACAAGGACCCGCAAGGGCGCAAGACTGTATTCCAGGCGCTGCCGCCCGGACTGCCGCGGGTGGTCTCGGTCGGACGGCTCGACATCAATACCGAGGGCCTGCTTTTGCTCACCACCGACGGCGAGCTGGCGCGGCATCTCGAGCTGCCGAGCACGGGCTGGCTAAGGCGCTATCGCGTACGCGCATATGGCAGGGTAGCCCAAGAGGCGCTCGAAGCCTTGCGCGAGGGCGTTACCATCGACGGCGTGCATTACGGGCCGGTCGAGGCGCGGATCGATCGCGAGCAAGGTGCAAATCTCTGGCTCAGCATCGCCTTGCGCGAGGGCAAGAACCGCGAGGTAAAGAAGATCGCCGAGCATCTGGGGCTCACGGTCAACCGGTTGATCCGGGTCTCGTTCGGGCCGTTCGCGCTTGGCGATCTCACCCAAGGCGCGGTCGAGGAAGTGAAGCGGAAGGTGCTCGCCGAACAGCTCGGGCCGAAACTTGCGGAGCGGTTCGGCCTATTCGAAGCCGCCAAGGCGCGGCGTGCGCGACGCAGATGAGAATCGTCGCCGGGAAGTTCAGAGGCGCGCATATCGAGGCGCCGAAAGGCCTCACCACACGACCCACCTCCGACAAGGTGCGGCAAGCCTTGTTCAATGTGCTCGAGCATGGCGCTCCGGGTTTCGACTTCGCAGGCGCGCGTGTACTCGACCTCTTCGCCGGTTCCGGCGCGCTCGGGCTCGAAGCCCTGTCGCGCGGCGCTCGCTTCTGCCTGTTCGTCGAGGAAAGCGCCGAAGCGCGCGCTTCGATCCGCCGCAATGTCGAGGCGCTGGGGCTTACCGGCGCGAGCAAGATTTGGCGGCGCGATGCGATCAGGCTCGGACCGGCGGGAACCTTGCAGAGCTTCGATCTCGTGTTCTGCGACCCGCCCTACGGCAAAGGGCTTGGCGAGCGGGCGCTTGCCGCGGCGGTCGAAGGGCGGTGGGTCCGACCCGGCGCGATTGCCGTGCTCGAAGAGCGCGCCGATGCCGAAATCACTTGGCCTCTCCCCTTCGCGGAGATCGACCGGCGCCACTATGGCGACACCGCCGTAGCTATCGCAAGGGCCGGAAGCTGAAGGGATTTTTCCACTTAACCGGGCCGGCTTCGGGTTATGCTTATTGGCCGTAACGCGCCGTCCGGGACCCGATATGACCTTGAGAGCTTCGCTCTTGCCGCTGCTCGTGGCGGCACAGTTGGCAACCGCCTGGGAAAATGCTGCCTTCATTTCGGGAATATGGCAGGGCGAGGCGAATTACGACCCCCAGGGCAAATTTTCCAATTGTACCATGACCGCGCAGGCCGAGAGTGGCGTCCTGATCGGCTTTATCATCAGCAAGACTCACGACTGGGGGCTCGTGCTCGCCGACGAGACGCGCGCGTATAAGGTGGGCAGCTCGGAGCCGGTGGCACTCATTGTCGATCAACGCGATCCGATCCCGGCCATCGCCAAGGTAATCGACGTGCACGGCATTCTCATCCCGCTCGAGGACTCCGATCCCGTGGTCGCGGTGCTGCGCGAAGGCAAGGTGCTGACCATCGTCGGCAAGCATGCGAAGTTCAGTTTCAAGTTGACCGGCACCAAAGCGGCGATCGCAGAGCTTGCAGCCTGCGTCACCGAGCATCTCGACAGCGAGAAGGTAAGGCTGCCCGGTCAGCGGCGGGAGAACAACTTCTCGATATCGGTTAGCTTGAGCTCGATATAGGTCGGGCGCCCGTGATTGCACTGGCCGCTGAAGGGCGTCTGCTCCATGTCGCGCAACAACGCGTTCATCTCCTGCGGGTTGAGCCTGCGCCCTGCCCTAACGCTGCCGTGACACGCCATGGTCGAGAGTACATGGTCGAGCTTCTCGGCAAGCCGGCCGGCTCTCACGCCGTCCTCGGCCTCGGCAAGCTCTGAGGCCAAGTCCTTGAGCAAGCCTTTGAGGTCGCAAGTGCCGAGCAGCGACGGCACCTCGCGCACCAGCACCGCGGCAACGCCGAATGGCTCGATCACGAGTCCCAACCGCTCAAGCTCACTCGATGCGGCGCACAAGCATGCAGCGGCGCCCTCATCAAGCTCGACGACTTCGGGGATGAGGAGCAGCTGGCGGGCAATTCCGCCATTGGCGAAAGACCGCTTCAGCCGCTCATAGACGAGGCGTTCATGCGCGGCATGCTGATCAACGATGACAAGCGCATCGCCCGTCTCGGCGATGATGAATGTGTCGTTGATCTGCGCTCGCGCGGCGCCGAGCGGATAGCCAGTGTCAGTTTCAGTGTCTTCCTCAGCGGCGCTCATGCGGATGTCAGCGCTTGGCTCGGCAAGCGGAGCAAATGGGGCCTGGGCGCGCTCGGCGAAACCGAAGGCACCTGGGTTACGGCCCGGTAGCGTGGGCGCGGGCTGAGATGTCATCCGCGCGAGCGCCGCTTGCGACAGTGACGCAGTGGCACGATGACCGGCCGCGCCAAGCGCCTCGCGCAGTGCGCCGACGATCAGTGAGCGCACGCCGTTGGAATCGCGGAATCTGAGCTCAGTCTTGGCGGGGTGGACATTCACGTCCACCTCCTCGGGCGGCATCATCAGAAACAGGGCCAGCATGGGATAGCGGCTCTGCGGCACCAGATCGCCATAGGCCGCGCGCACCGTTCCAGCGAGGAGCTTGTCGCGGACGGGGCGGCCGTTGACGACAAGATAGAGATTGAGGCTGTTCGGCCGGTGCAAGGTCGGCAGCCCGGCGAAGCCTTCCAGGCCCGCATTGCCACGCATGGCGCTAACCGGAAGCGCATCCTGCATGAAGTCCGGGCCCAGGATGCGGCCAAGCCGGGCGAGCCCATGATCGATCAACCCCGGTGCACAGGCTTCGAGGCGAAGCACGGTCCGCTCCTCGCTGGTCAAGCTGAACGCGATGTCCGGCCGCGCAAGCGCAAGCCGCTTCACCATGTCGCCAATCGCCGCCGCCTCGACCCGCTGCGACTTCATGAATTTCAGCCGTGCGGGCGTTGCATAGAACAGGTCGCGCACTTCGACGCGCGTGCCAGAGGCAAGGGCGGCCGGCTTGAGCTTCGATTTGCGGCCGGCATCGACGGCGATCTCGTAGGCCTCGCTTGAGCCTTGCGAGCGGCTCTGGATCGTAAGTCTCGCCACGGCGCCAATCGAGGGCAGCGCCTCGCCGCGGAAGCCGAGCGTCAAGATCGAAGTGAGATCGTCGCCCGCGAGCTTCGAGGTGGCGTGGCGCTCGACCGCAAGTGCGAGGTCCGAGACGTCCATGCCCGAGCCGTCGTCCACGACGCGGATGAGCTGCAAGCCGCCGCCGGCGATCGTGACGTCGATCCGCCGCGCGCCGGCGTCGATCGCGTTCTCGACCAGTTCCTTGACGACGCTCGCCGGTCGCTCGACAACCTCACCGGCGGCGATGCGATTGACGAGGTTCGGCGGCAGCTGCCGGATGGCCATGTGACGCCTCGGCTGATTCGCCGGCAAGATACCGGCGGGTGAGGATTTTACCCGATTCGACGGCCGGCTGGTCGAATGGGTCGACGCCCAAAAGATGAGCCGCCAGAATGGTTTCCAGCATGAAATGCATCATCAGCGCACCGAGCGTGCGTTCGTCCAGTAGTTCCAGGTCGATGGTGCGGACCGGGCGACCAGCGGCGACCAGCGCCTCGGGGATGGCACGTTGCTGGGCAGCGACAAGATCGCCAGCGGCGCGGCCGGCGAGATAGGCGGCGCCGGCAAGTCCGGCAAGGTCGGGAGCAACACGCGGCCCCCGGCCGGCGCAAGTCTCGCGGATTACTGTGATGAAATGTTGTGGTGCGCCGTCGAGATAGAGCTGAAGTTGGCTGTGTTGATCGACCGGGCCAAGTGCTGCGACCGGCGTCGTTCCCTCGCCCTGCTTGCCGAGGCTTTCGCCCCAGAGCTGCACATACCAAGCGGCGAAGCGCGCCAGCCGATCGCTGTACGGAAGCATGACATTGGCGCGAATACCATGCTCCTTGGCGAGGGCGACGGCGATGCTCGCGCCGACAGCCGGCGCAAAATCCGCCGCCTGCTTCGCCTCCAGCATGGCATCGACAACCGCGTGCGCTCCCTCGCGTAAGGCGACGACGTCGAGCCCGCGGGTAAGCGCGGGCAACAGCCCGACATTGGTCAGGCCTGAGAAGCGGCCGCCAATGTTCGGATCGTGGTCGAGCACGGGAATGCCGATACTTTCGCAAAGTGCCCGCAACCCGTTGCTCGCACCTTGGCCCTTGGGCTCGGTGACGACGAGAAACAGCTCAGGAATGCGCTCGGCGAGGCCGGCTGTGCGTACGGCATCGATGGCGGTCAAGGCCTGCACCAAGGTCTCAGGCGTGCCTCCCGATTTCGAGATCACCACGAAGCGCGTGGTCTTCAGGTCAAGTCCCGCGAGCGCGAGCTCAAGCGTGCGGGCGTCGAGATTGTCGTAGAACCGCGTGCGCGGACGTGCCTCGCTGCCATGCTTGTCGTCGCCCGGAATGCCCCAGCCGCCAAGCTGGGCCAAGGTCTGGCCGCCGAGCGAGGAACCGCCGGTGCCGAAAAAGACGATCGTGCGGGCGCCATGAGTCAGGCGTTGCAGCGCCTCGCGCGCCGTGTCGATGTCGTCGCGCCACTCCGGCACGCGCAGCAAGGGCAGCGTCGAGTTCGTATAAGCCTCGCGCAGAGAGAAAAGTCTTGGCTCGAGCTTGGCGAGATGAGCATCGAGCGATGCCTGGCGCAGCCCCGCGCCGCCGATCTTGGACTCAAGACAGCCTTCGATGGATTGCAACAGCATGCGCTTCAGTTAGCCCGGCGCGGGAGCCTGAACCGGCTTGCCCACAATGGTGGTGATCAGCCGATCCGCCTCGATCAGGCGCCTCGCCACATGTTTGATGTCGTCGAGAGTCACCGCCTCAACCATAGCGTTGCGCTGATTGACATAGTCAATGCCCAGATCCTCGATTTGGATCCATAAAAGCTGATTGGCGATGCTCGACGATGACTCGAATCTGAGCGCATAGGCGCCGGTGAGATAGCTCTTGGCGCTATCCAGCTCCTCTTCGGTCGGGCCCTGCTCGGCAAGGCGCCGCAACTCGCTTTCGATCACATCGAGCGATTGCCCTACTGCCTCGTTCTTGGTCGCGACATTGCCGACGAACACCGCGCCGTGCCGGTAGGGATAAAGGTTGGAGTGCACCGAGTAGGCGAGCCCACGCTTCTCGCGGACCTCCTCCATCAGCCGGGAGGCGAAGCCGCCGCCGCCGACAATGTAATTGAGCACATAGGCCGGAATGAAATCTTCGTCCTTACGGGCGATGCCGCGGTGGCCGAATTGCGCCACCGATTGCGGGACATCCATCTCGATGATCTCGCGCGTGGGGCCTAGCGGCGGCTCGGCGTCGGCTATCGGCGCGAGAACCGAGTTCGCGGGCAAATCACCGAAGACATGGTCGAGCATCTTGCCAAGCGTCTCGGCGTCGATATCACCAACTACCGTGATTACCAGCTTGTCGCGGGCGAAGACGCGGGCGACATAGTCCTTGAGATCGTCGCGCGAGATGGCGGCAATTGACGCTTTGGTACCCTTGATCGGACGGCCGTAAGGATGGTTGTGAAAGGCGAGACGATCCCAGGCGAGCGAGGCAACCGTCGACGGGTCGTTCTCGTCGAATTTCAGCCCCGCCAGGATTTGCGCGCGCACGCGCTCGACCGCGTCTTGATCGAAACGCGGCGCGGTCAGTGCCAGCCAGACCAGATCGAACACCTCGTCCTTGTTGACCGACAAGGTCTGCACGTTGCCGAGCATCACGTCGCGGCTCGCGTCGAAATTCATGCGCATGGCCAGCGACTGCTCGCGCTCCTGGAAAGCGACGGAGTCGAGCTCGCCCGCGCCCTCGTCCATCATCGCTGAGATGAAATAAGCGAGGCCATCCTTGCCCGGCGGATCCTGGGTCGAGCCGCCGCGGAAGGCAAACCGCATGGCGATCAGTGGGTTGTCGTGGTTTTCGACCAGCCAGGCCTCGATTCCGCCTGGGCTCGTGACTTGTTCGATTTTCATGCCGCTAACCTCGGCCGCACCCGCGGCGGATGCCATCAATGTCACGGCGGCCAGTCCGGCAACCTGCCGTATGAGGATGGATGAAACCCGTGGGGGAAGCGCCATGATGGCTAGGACTTGCCTTTGGGCGCATGGACCGGCGCTTCATCGACGCGGCTGGTGTGATCCGGAGCGGGCAGCAGATAACCGGTGACCGAATTCTTGTCGACAAGATATTTCCGCGCCACGTTGCGGATATCCTCGACAGTCACCCGCTTCAGCCGATCGGGCCATTGCTGGACGTCGGCGACAGACATCCCGTTGGCGAGCCTCCAGCCGTAGTGACGCGCCATGCGCGACTGGCTGTCCGAAGCATAGACGAACTCGGCGAGATGCGCGGCGCGGGCGCGGTCCAACTCCTCTTGGGTGACGCCGCGCTCCCGCAAATCGGCGATCACGCCGTCAATGGCGCGCTCCACCTCTTCGGCGGAAACCTTCTCGGCGGCGATGCCGTAGAACCCGAGCCGTCCCGAGTCGAGACCGGAGTCGGAATACCAGCCGCCGGCATTCGCCGCTTTCCGGTCTTTGATCACCAGCTTCTTGTAGATCTTGCTGATCGAGTCAGAGGCGGCAATGCGCATCAGGAGGTCGAGGGCCTCGGCTTCACCCGGCTCGGCGGATGCGTAGCTGGGAACGAGATAGAAGCGTTGCACGGTGGTACGGCCGGCGCGGGGGTCGGCGAGCGTCACTCTCACCGGCGCGGCGCGCTCTGGCTCCCGCGGCCTCACGCGGCCGTTGATAGGACCACTCGGCGCGAGCTTGCCGAAGGTTTCCTCCGCGAGCTTTTTCACTTCCTCGGGCTCGACGTCGCCGGCGACCACAAGGATCGCGTTATTCGGCGCGTAAAAGCGCTGGTAGAAAGCGAACGCGTCCTCACGCTCCAGTCCCCTGATCTCATGTTCCCAGCCGATGATGGGAGTGCCGTAGGGATGATTGGCGTAGAGCGCGGCCATCATCTGCTCCTGGAGGATGCTGTTGGGATCATTGTCGACCCTGGTGCGGCGCTCCTCGAGGATGACTTTGCGCTCAGTCGCGACATCGCCCTCGCTGAGGCGCAAATTGGCCATGCGGTCGGCCTCCATCGACATGACGAGAGGAAGCCGCTCCTTGGCCACGCGCTGGAAATAGGCGGTGACATCGTGATTGGTGAAGGCGTTGTCCTCGCCGCCGTTCTTGGCAATGGTTTTGGAGAATTGACCTGTCGGGATCTGATCGGTGCCCTTGAACATCAGATGCTCGAGGAAATGGGCGATGCCGGAGGCGCCGGGCGGCTCGTCCGCGGCGCCGACCTTGTACCAAACCATCTGCGTCACCACCGGCGCGCGATGATCGGGGATGACGAGAACATGCAAGCCGTTATCCAGCTTGAATTCGCTCACGCGATGCGACGCGTGTCGGCCCTCGGCCGCGACCGCGACTGCAAGCGAGGCCAAGCTAAGCGAAGCCAGCAGAACGCCAACCCTTGGATCGAGCGCGGATAGAAACTGGTCGAGCATCCACATCGTCATAGTACGGGACCGGGAGTGAGTCACGGGAAGAGGCCCGGCACCGCCCGTGGCGAACGTGCTGCCGCGCCTCGCTGCCTCACATTTCAGACGTCGGACCGGCATTTTCAAGCCAAATCGGTGCAAAGTCACCGTTGGCGTCCCTCAGGGCTAGTAAAGGGCATTCGGATCGCTATAGCTGTCCGGCGTGACGGGCTTAAACTCGTCTCGGCTCGTGTCCACTTCGTGCGGCACGTGCGGCTTGAGTGGCTGAGGCTTGGTCTGGGCCACACTCTCCCCCTCCTCCGGCGGCTTGTCGGACGGATCGGGTTCCGGAACGTCGTCGATCTCCTGTGCCTTGCTTCTGTCCGGCAGAAGCTTATTGAACAGGGTCGGCTTGCCAATATAGGGGTGCAGCGGCTGCCGCGTTGATTCCTCCTTGGCCAGCTGGTCCTTCTCAGCCTTGATGACCTGCTCCTGTGTCACCTCGGGATTTTGTGGCCAGTCCTGACGGGCAGTCGCCGCGGTGACGCCGTTTCCGGGCTGGGGAAGCGCCGCGGGATCGGGCGGCATGAGTAGCGGCGGCCGCTCAGCCATGCGGACATCGGCCTGTTGGCGATCGCCAGACAGGCCTACCGCATCGAAGATCCTGCCTTGGAATTCGACCCCACCGCAGCCGGCAAGCGCAAGGGTGGCGCTCAGCGCTGCCGCAAGCAGAACGGCCTCAACGGGCCGGCCTATGCTTGTGATGTGCCCCAAGGCTCCCCCTGAACCCCCGCAGATGCGGGTTTCTCTATATGCTACCAGGTTTTCCGGCCTTTTTGTGACCCCCAAACAAGGTGTCATATAGAAGGCCCACCACCCCGGCCACGATCGCCGTATCGGCAATATTGAATATATACCACTGAAAGCCGAACGCGTGGAATGAGAAGAAATCGGCCACAGCGCCGTAGACGATACGATCGATTGCGTTGGCGATGGCGCCGCCAATTATAAGGCCGATCGAGGCGGCGGCTAGGCGCGATTCGAGACGCGCGAGCCAAACGGCAAGGGCAACGCTCGCGCCAAGCGCGAACAGGATCAAGCCCCATCGGCCAGCCGTGCTTTCTTGTGGTAGCAGGCCATAGCTGATGCCCTGGTTCCAGACCAGCACCAGGTCGAAGAAGGGCGCGAGAGCAACCGAACCTTTGGCGCCGATGTCGTAGACATAAAGCATCCAAGCCTTATGAGCCTGGTCGATCAGCAAGGTGAGCGCGGCGATGCCGAGGCCGAGCGGCGACAACGGACCCCAGAGCCAGGTTCGCAGCATCGGCCTACTCTGCGGCTGCGCGTCTTGCATCGAACTGCCTGACCGCCGTCGCGTCGCGCAGCGAGAGTTCCGGGAACTCGGGATCGCCGCCGACCTCTTCGAGAATTTTCCAGGATCGCGCGCATTTCCGGCCCTTGGCGCGTTCGAAGACCACGGAAACGCCCTTCACCTCGTCGAGACGAAAGGCGCCCTCCGGCCCCTCGCCGAGCATGAGGCGTGCGGCGCTGGTGATGGCGATCTCGGCGAGATCGACACCGGAAAGCGCGGCGCGCAGTTCCTTGTCGGCGACATAGACCTTTGGCGCCGCCTCGAGACTTGAGCCGATGCGGCCTTCCTTGCGCTCGATCTCGAGCGCACCCGTCACTACCCGGCGCACTTGACGGACCTTGCGCCACTTCTCGGCCAACTTTTCGTTGCGCCACTCGGGCGGGATTTGCGGAAATCTGCGGAAATGCACCGACCCATGTTCATCGGCGAAGCGGTTGAGCCATACCTCCTCCATTGTGAAGCAGAGCATCGGCGCAAGCCAGGCGGTGAGCGCCTCGAACAGGCGGTCGAGCACGGTCAGCGCTGCTCGGCGCGTCACGCTTTCATAAGGATCGCAATAGAGCGCGTCCTTGCGGATGTCGAAATAGAAGGCCGACAGATCGTTGACGGCGAAATTGAGCAGTGCATGGAAGATGCGCTTGAAATCGAACGCGTCGTAGCCGGCGCGTACCGACTCGTCGAGCTCGACCAGCCGCAAGAGCATATAGCGCTCGAGCTCCGGCATCTCCGCATAATCCACCGCGAGATTGGGGCGATAATGCGCGAGGTTACCGAGCAGAAAGCGCAACGTGTTGCGGAGCTTACGGTACGACTCGATATTGGCCTTGATGATCTCGGAGCCGATGCGCAGGTCCTCGGCGTAATCGGAGCTCATCGCCCAGAGCCGCAAGATCTCTGCGCCGGACTGGCGGATCACGTCCTGCGGCGCCACCACATTGCCGAGCGACTTCGACATTTTCCGCCCGTCCTCGTCGACCACGAAGCCATGCGTGACGACCGCGTCATAGGGGGCGCGGCCACGCGTGCCGCAGGATTCCAGCAGCGAGGACTGGAACCAGCCGCGATGCTGATCGGAGCCCTCAAGATAGACATCGGCGGGCCATTTCAGGTCGGATCGCCGCTCCAGCACGAAGGCATGCGTCGAGCCTGAGTCGAACCAGACGTCGAGAATATCGTCGATCTTCTCCCAATCGGCGGGGTTATCCACCAGCCCTTGGAGAAAGCACTCTTTGGCGCCCGGCTTGAACCAGGCATCGGCGCCTTCGCTTCTGAAAACGGCGACAATCCTCTCGATCAGTTCTTGCGAACGGGCGAAGTTCTTGTGCGGTATGACCTCGCCCGTCTCGTTATGGCGGAACACGGTGATAGGCACGCCCCAGGCACGTTGCCGCGATACGACCCAGTCGGGTCGCGTTTCGACCATGCCTCTGATGCGGTTCTCGCCTTGCGAGGGGACAAAGCGCGTCGCGGCGATCGATTTGAGCGCACGGGCGCGAAGCGTATCGGCCTGGTCGCCGAGCGGTTTGTCGAGAGCGATGAACCATTGCGGCGTGGCGCGGAAGATCACCGGCTTCTTGGAGCGCCAGGAATGCGGATAATCGTGCTTGTGGCGAGCACGCGCGATCAGCGCGCCGGCTTCGGTCAGGGCGGCGATCACCGCGAAATTGGCATCGCC
>DATICH010000031.1:0-14796 GCA_035456885.1 Methyloceanibacter sp. | reverse complement strand
GACTTGCCACCCGCAAGGTTCATATCGTGCTGCTTGAACTCGACCTTGCCGGTAGGCTACAGCGCCACGGTCAGCAGCTTGTCTCGTAAAAGGTGTGACGGTGCTTCAGTCCCGAGCAGTTCGCTGGACCTTGGCCTTCTTCAAGGCCATATCGATGAGATAGGCCAGAAACGTCATTTCCGCGTCCTTGGCGACCTGTTGCAGGCCCCTCGAGCATCGCGGCAACGTATTCGGCCGCCTCTCGGTGCGTCATTTCTGGCCCGCTTGGCGATGAACCAGCACCGCCTCCTGCCGGGGGGCCGGGCGCGCGTCCCTGCCATTTCCTCCTGCCTTATTCTCGCGCCGATTGGCCCCCACTACCGCCCCGAAATGGCTGATTTCGGCTGCGGCAGTCTTCAGAACAAACAGCTAGGCCTAACAGCTTCAGGTTGTTTTTAGTTAGTCTACACGCCTATAAGTTGTCAATCCGGTTAAGCTGGATTTGACACACGCGAGGCTAGACACCATTTTCCGGCCCATGACCTGGGTCCAGCCGGGCCCGCCTCCCTCAGCCAGACGCAAACAGCGCGGCTAGGAACGTCTTAATGAACATCGTCATCGTCGAATCGCCAGCCAAGGCAAAGACCGTCAACAAGTACCTCGGGTCGGGCTACCGCGTGATCGCCTCCTATGGCCATGTCCGCGACCTCCCCTCGAAGAACGGCTCCGTGCTGCCTGACAAAGACTTCGAGATGCATTGGGACGTCGAGCCCAAAGCAGCCAAGCGGCTCGACGAGATCGCCAAGGCGGTCAAAGGCGCTAGCAAGCTCATTCTCGCCACCGACCCCGACCGCGAGGGCGAGGCCATCTCCTGGCACGTGCTTCAGGTGCTCGACCGCAAGAAGGCCTTGGACGGCATTCCGGTCGAGCGCGTGGTGTTCAATGCCGTGACCAAGGAAGCGGTGCTCGACGCCATGCGTCACCCCCGCACCATCGACCGGCCGTTGGTCAACGCCTATCTCGCCCGACGGGCGCTCGACTATCTCGTGGGCTTCACCCTTTCGCCGGTGCTGTGGCGGAAGTTGCCTGGCGCCCGCTCGGCCGGCCGGGTGCAATCCGTGGCGCTGCGGCTGGTCTGCGACCGCGAGCTCGAGATCGAGCGATTCAAGACGCAGGAATACTGGTCGATCCTAGCTGAGCTTGCCACGGCCAAGAACGAGACCTTCCAGGCCAGGCTCGTCTCGGCCGACGGCAAGAAGCTCGAAAAGTTCGACATCCCCGACGCCGCAACCGCCGAGCGCCTCAAGGCCGCGCTCGAAGGCGGCCGTTTCAAGGTCGCTAGCGTCGAGAGCAAGGCGCAACGCCGCCATCCCGCCGCGCCATTCACCACCTCGACCCTTCAACAGGAAGCCTCGCGCAAGCTCGGCTTCTCGCCGCGCCACACCATGCAGCTCGCGCAGCGCCTCTACGAAGGTATCGACATGGGCGGCGAGGCCGAGGGCCTGATCACTTATATGCGGACTGACGGCGTGCAGATCGTGCCTGAGGCCGTTGCAGCGGTGCGCCGGCTGGTCACCAAACTCTATGGCGATCGTTACATTCCCGCCTCCCCGCGCCAATACGAGACCAAGGCGAAGAACGCACAGGAAGCGCACGAGGCGATCAGGCCGACCGATTTCACCAAGGAGCCTGACAAGGTTGCCCGCTATCTCGATGCGGACGCGGCCAAGCTCTACAAGCTGATCTGGCAGCGGACCTTGGCGAGCCAAGCCTCGAGCGCCGAGATCGAGCGCACCACTGCCGATATCGAGGTCGCCGGCCAAGACGGCAAGCCATACGGCGTCAGAGCCTCGGGCTCGGTCATTCGCTTCGACGGCTTTCTCAAAATCTACGAGGAAGGGATCGACGACGCGGTCGGTGAGGACGGCGCACTACCGCCTCTCGCCAGGGGCGACGGGCTCGATCTGCGCAAGATCGAAGCGAAGCAGCATTTCACCGAGCCGCCGCCGCGCTACAGCGAGGCGACCCTCATCAAGAAGATGGAGGAACTCGGCATCGGCCGTCCCTCGACCTACGCCTCCACGCTCAACGTGCTGCGCGACCGCGAATATGTGCGTCTCGATAAGAAACGTCTCATGCCGGAAGATAAGGGGCGTCTCGTCACAGCATTTCTCGAGAGCTTCTTCCGCCGTTACGTCGAGTACGATTTCACCGCCGATCTGGAAGAGAAGCTTGACCGGATATCGGCCGGCGAACTCGAATGGAAGGACGTGCTGCGCGACTTCTGGCAGGAGTTCATCGCCGCGGTCAACGATATCGGCGACCTACGTATCACCGAGGTGCTCGATGCGCTGAACGACCTGCTCGCGCCGCACATCTTCCCCGACACCGCCCCAGGAACCGATCCGCGGGCTTGCCCTTCCTGCGGTATCGGACGTCTCAGCCTGAAGGTCGGCAAGTTCGGCGCATTCATCGGCTGCTCCAACTATCCCGATTGCCGCTACACCCGCCAGCTTGCCGACACCAACGGCGAGAAAGCGTCCCTTGCGGAAGGGAAGGTGCTAGGCACCGACCCTGAGACCGGACTTGATGTTTCGGTGCGAACCGGCCGCTTCGGCCCTTACGTGCAGCTCGGCGAGCAGAATGGCGGCGAAAAGCCCAAACGCGCCTCGATCCCCAAGGGCACGGATCCCGAGAGTTTGGAGCTCGACCAGGCGCTTGCCCTGCTGTCGCTGCCGCGTGAAGTAGGCGTCCACCCCGAGAGCGGCAAGCCGATCACCGCAGGCTTCGGCCGGTTCGGACCCTACATCCAGCACGACGGCAAATATGCGAGCCTCGGCAGTACCGAGGAAGTGTTCGAGGTCGGGCTCAATCGCGCGGTGAGCCTGCTGGCCGAGAAGGCTGCTTCTTCACGCGCGCGGCGCGGCGCCAATGTGATCAAGGAGCTCGGCGAGCATCCCGAGCATGGCGGCAAGGTACAGGTCCTGACCGGGCGCTATGGACCCTATGTCAAGCACGGCAAGGTGAACGCGACCCTGCCGAGAGACCGCGAGCCGGAGCAGGTCACCCTGGAAGAGGCGGTCGAGCTGATCGCGGCCAAGGCCGCCAAGGGACCCGCCAAAAAGAAGCCGGCCAAAAAGCCGGCGCGCAAGACTGCAAAAAGCAACAAAGAGGCCGTCGAGGAGACGGCAGGCTGAGCGGCGCCCGTGGCAAAAGCTAAGGGGGCTCCGCGCAAGAAGAAGATTGTGGGCAAACTCCCCTCCAAACAGGAGATCCTCGACTTTCTTGCCACCGCCGCCGGCGAAACCGGCAAGCGAGAGATTGCGCGCGCCTTCGGCATAAAAGGCGGCGACCGCATCGCTCTGAAAAAGCTCCTGCGCGACATGGCCGATGATGGATTGATCGCGGGCTCCCGCCGCAAGCTTTCCCGCCCCGGCACCTTGCCTCCGGTTACCGTGCTCGAGATCACCGGCCGCGACGCCGAGGGCGAGTTCGTGGCGCGGCCCGCAGTCTGGGAGGAGGAGCACGGGCCGGCCCCGCGCATTGTCATGGCGGAGAGCAAACGCGACGACGGGCCGGTTGCCGGCATTGGCGACCGCGTGCTCGCGCGTATCACTCCGCTTGGCGCCGATGCCGGCTATCCATACCAGGCCCGCACCATCAAGCGCCTCGCTCGCGCGCGTGGCAATCTGCTCGGCGTCTTCCGCGCGTTGCCGGGAGGCACGGGCGTCATCGACCCGGTCGACCGCAAGCAATTGAAGGAATGGCCGGTGGCGCGTGTCGCCACGAACGACGCCGAGGACGGCGAGCTGGTGCGCTTCGAGATCGCGCGCCGATCGCGCATGGGCGTGCAGACCGCCCGCGTCACCGAGCGGCTCGGCAATCCGCAAACCGAACAGATGACGAGCCTGATCGCCGTCCACGCGCATGGCATTCCCGACACCTACCCGCAGGCCACCTTGGATGAGGCCGAAGCGGCCAAGGAACCCGATCTCGGGCGCCGCGAAGATCTCAGGCACGTGCCGCTCATCACCATCGACCCTTTCGATGCGCGCGATCATGACGATGCGGTCTTCGCCGAGCCCGACCCCAATCCCCAAAATCGCGGCGGCTGGGTGGTGATCGTGGCCATCGCCGATGTCTCGGCCTATGTGCGTCCGGGCAGCGCGCTCGACAAGGAAGCGCGCAAACGCGGCAATTCGGTCTACTTCCCCGATCGGGTGGTGCCGATGCTGCCCGAGCGGCTTTCGGGCGGCCTTTGCTCGCTCACCGAAGGCGATGCGCGCGCCTGCCTCGCCGTGCGCATGGTGTTCGATAAGGATGGCACGAAACTATCGCATCGCTTCTTTCGAGCTTTGATGCGCTCCGCCGCCAGTCTCACCTACGAGCAGGCGCAAGCAGCAATCGACGGCCGCACGGATGAGGTAACCGGGCCGCTGCTCGACACCGTGCTCAGACCATTATGGGGGGCCTATGCGAGCCTCATGCTGGCGCGCACCGAGCGGGGACCACTCGAGCTCGACCTGCCGGAGCGGAAAATCCTGCTCGACGACCGGGGCCGCGTGCGCGGCGTGACGTTCCCTCCCCGGCTCGACGCGCATCGCCTGATCGAGGAATTCATGATCTCGGCCAATGTCGCCGCCGCCGAGACCTTGGAGGCCAAGCGCTCGCCCCTGATTTATCGCGTGCACGACGCCCCTTCGAAAGAGAAGCTCGCAGCGCTTGGCGAGTTCCTGAGCACGATCGACGTTAAGTTGCCGAAAGCAGGCACGCTCAAGCCGTCCCACTTCAACCGCATCCTAGCCGAAACCCGCGCTTCGCCGACCGCCGAGTTGGTCGGCGAGGTGGTGCTGCGCAGCCAGGCGCAGGCCGAATATTCCCCGGCGAATTTCGGGCATTTCGGCTTGAACTTGCGCCGCTACGCGCATTTCACCTCGCCGATCCGCCGCTATGCCGATCTGATCGTGCATCGGGCGCTGGTGCGGGCGCTCGGCTTCGGCAATGACGGGCTGAGCGATGCCGAGATGGAGGAACTCGATCAGATCGCGCAAGCCATTTCCGACACCGAGCGCCGCGCCATGGCAGCGGAGCGCGACACCGCCGACCGGCTGATCGCCGCCTATCTCGCCGATCGCATCGGCGCCAAGTTCCAGGCGCGCGTTTCCGGGCTGGTCCGCACCGGCCTGTTCGTCAGGCTGATCGAGACCGGCGCCGATGGATTCGTCCCGGCCTCCTCGATCGGCCACGAATATTTCTATCACGACGAGGTTCGGCACGCCCTGGTCGGCGAGGATACCGGCCTTGCCTACCGGCTCGGCGACCAGGTCGAGGTGCGGCTGGTCGAGGCGATCCCCACTGCTGGCGCGCTACGTTTCGAGATGCTGAGCGAAGGCCGCGCGATCGGTGCGCGACAGAAAGGCGCTCGTCGGCCGAGTGACAAGGGAAGACCGCAACGCTACAAGGGCAAGCCACCCAGGCAAAAGCGCGGTGGCTCACGCAAACGCCGCTAAAAGTCGGATTGAGCGATGAAAAGTATCAACTCGCCAGGCGTCCATCATTACGGGGAGGCGCCCGCACGGCCGATCTTCGGCTCCCTCCTTAGGGGCGCATTGCTGAAATGTCCGGCTTGCGGGCGGGGCGCCATGTTCCGCCGCTATCTCAAGACGGCCGATGCCTGCCCCGCCTGCTGCGAGGAGCTGCACCATCATCGTGCAGACGACGCGCCTGCCTATTTCACCATCGTCATTGTGGGCCACATTGTGGTGAGCCTGGTGCTCGCCGTCGAAATGGCCTACCGGCCGGCGCTTTGGATCCACGCGGCGCTCTGGCTGCCGCTTACCGTGATCCTGACCCTGCTCTTTCTGCCTTGCGTAAAGGGTGCCCTGGTTGGCCTGCAATGGGCGCTGCGCATGCACGGCTTCGACCCCGACGCCAAGGACGAGTTGCCCGAACCCTTCGATGCGGCTCTTGCGCCGCCGCCCGGGCGCCTTGACTTCCGCCCTTGAGCGAGTAGGTTCCCCGCAAATTCGTATGGTTCGAGGATTGAGATGGCCAAGCCCGTCACCCAGAAGATCAAGCTCGTAAGCTCAGCCGGCACGGGCTATTTCTACGTCACCAAGAAAAATCCGCGCAATCAGACCGAGAAGCTCGTGTTCAAGAAATACGATCCGGTCGCGCGCAAGCACGTCGAGTTCAAGGAATCCAAGATCAAATAGCGGACTCGAATACCGCCCGTCTAACCGACGGTCAGCCCCGCGGCCACACTTGGCTGTTAGCGGGCAGATTCGGTGTGGTCGGGGGCGGACCTGCAAGCCATCGACCCGACAAGGCCGTCTGACTTGGTGGCCGGCCGAAACGCGGCGCTAACGAGGAGGCCACTCAACCGCGCTCCGGCCGGCCGAACCCTACGGACCCAGGAGATGCGGCGGACCTGAGCATTCCGCAGGGTTATCTCTGTGAGAGGAGAGTGGGGGTTGGTGCGCGCGAGGATTCCCGCCAACGAACCCCCGAATTTGCCCTGCCTCCCCTCTAATTCGACGGCGATAGTCAGATCATAAAACAGCCGGCGAAGGGACAAAATCAATCTTATTCTTTCGCTTAATACGATAAAATGCCAGCCTTCGTAAAGCCTTAAGGTTAAGCCTTCAGGTGCTACCTCAAGTGCCCGGACGGGCTCAAGAAGAACGCTCAACCTACGGAATTGACCCATCGATTCGGGGGACTTCCCGAGCCGGATTGTCAGGCCGCGTCGGCCACAACTCTGTTGCGGCCGTCGCGCTTGGCGCAATAGAGCGCCTGATCGGCCCGCTTCAGAATCAGTTCGGGCGTGTCGTCGGCAAATTCGAGCGCCGCGACCCCAACGCTCGCCGTCACTTCGAGAGTGCCGATCCGCTCACCCGCATAGAACGGCGCCGCGGCGATGCATTGCCGTAACCGCTCCCCGACCAGATAGGCTTTGGCGAGATCCGTGTCCGGCATGACCACGACAAATTCCTCGCCGCCAAGTCGGCAAGCCAGATCGATACCTCGGATATTGCGCCTGACACGTGCAGCAAATTCGCGGAGGACGGAGTCCCCCGCGTCATGTCCGTGGCTGTCGTTGACCGCCTTGAAATAGTCGATGTCGAGCAGGAGCACCGATAGCGGCTTACCCCGCTGCGAGGCCTCCTCGAACAGCGTCTTCAAATGGCTGGTCATATAGCGACGGTTGTGCAGCGCGGTGAGCGGGTCGAGGATCGCCATCTCGACGGTCTCCTCCAGCCGCGTGCGCAAGAAATCGGTATAGCGCTTGCGCTTGATCTGAGTACGCACCCGCGCCACGAGCTCGTTCGGGTCGACTGGGCGGACGATATAGTCGTTGACGCCCATATCCAGGCCCCTGAGCAGCCTGGCATCGTCGCCCGGCTCGACCACGATCATGATCGGCAAGTGGCGGGTACGATCAAGCGAGCGAACCTGCGAGCAAAGCCGCAAACCATCGGCATGCTGGAGACTGAGGCTGACGATCATCAGGTCGAAATCGCCGTCCGGCAGCGCCAGCAGGGCGCGGGACGGATCCGTCTCGCGCTCGACATGATGGTCGTCCTTCAAGCTCTCGATGATGCGCTCCGCCGAGCGGTCGCGGTCCTCGATCAAGAGGATGCGGGCCCCCCTTCCGAGCTTGTCGAGCCTGATACCCAAGGTCGCGGCGAAGCCCATCTGCTCCTCGGTCGAGGCGCGCATCAACATCTCGTCGGTCAGCATCTTCAGCCTGGCCAAATTCTTCACCCGGGTGATCAGGGCGATATCGTCGACCGGCTTGGTGAGGAAGTCGTCGGCTCCGGCCTCCAGACCCTTGATGCGGTCGGATGGCTGATCGAGTGCGGTAATCATGATCACCGGGATGTGCTGCGTGCGCGGCTCCGCCTTCAGCCGCCGGCACACCTCGAATCCATCCATTCCAGGCATCATCACATCGAGCAGCACCACGTCGGCCCGCTCGCGGGTGCAGATATGCAGCGCCTCGGGGCCGCTCTTTGCCGTGCGCACCTCGAAATAGTCGGCCGTGAGCCGCACTTCGAGCAGCTTCAAATTGGCGTCGACATCGTCGACGACAAGAACGCGTGCGGTCATGACGCCGTTACCGTGCCTCGCCGATGAACTGCTTGATGGTGTCGAGGAACATCGACACCGAAATCGGCTTCGAAATATAGGCCTCGCACCCGCCTTCGCGGATCCGCTCCTCGTCCCCTTTCATGGCAAAGGCCGTGACCGCTACCACGGGGATCTCACGGAGCTGATCGTCCTCCTTCAGCCATTTGGTCACTTCGAGCCCCGAGACCTCGGGAAGCTGAATGTCCATCAGGATGAGGTCCGGACGGTGCTCTCGGGCGAGTGCAAGCGCTTCCATGCCATTCCGGGTCTGCAGCGTCTTGTAGCCATGAGCGTCGAGCAAATCGTGGAACAGCTTCATATTGAGCTCGTTGTCCTCGACGATCAGAACGGTCTTCGTCATCGGCATGGGCCCCGTCGATTCGGTCGGCCCATGATGGGCGATCTCCACATAATGCGCCATGGCGCTCGGCGCCGGTCTGACCCGCCAGAACATTGCGACCTGATCCCATCCTCTCGGCGCGGCGATTTCACCGTAAACCCGTAACCAATTTGTTTAGAGGTTCGGCAAACGTGGCGGGAAATCAGGAAATTCTCGCCGCGGTTTTGCCCAAAGTGGGCCCGCGAGAGCCTTCACAGCACCAATTCCGGGATTGGCTCAGCGGCACTCCACCGGCTTGAGATATTCGAGCTCAGTTAGGGTGCCGTGGATCGAGAAGTCGCCATAGTCGATCAGGAGCTCACGGCTCACGCCGTTCTCGTAGAGACGAAAGTCGATCTGGTAGCTCGGGATGAGATCGCCGTCCTTGGGCTCGAAATAACCGATCGACACCGGCCAGGAAGCAAGCTCGCCCAGGCCGTTCTCCTTGGCCGGCATCTCGAGTTTGGCGTCCGCGCCCGGCTGCACCTTTTTGCCGATGAAGGCGGTCGTTTCATACACTTTTTGCCCCTTCTCGGAGCCGTCATAGATGCGCGCCTGGAACAGTGAGCCGCCGCCCTGCGCCGCCTTGATCAGAGCGAGACTATGCTGCGTGGGAAACAAGATTTGACCCGAAAGATTGAGTTCCGCGTGTGACGGTTGGCTGAGTCTCACCTTGACGGCGTCGTTGGGCCGCTCCCGCACCGCGCGCCCCATGGTCACGTCGCCAAGCTTCTCGTTGAGATATTGCGCCGATTGGAAGCGGAATTTCTGGCCGTCGCCCTGCTCCCAGGTCGACGACCTGAGATCGGTAAGATTCGTCTGCCCTTGCGAGTCGGTCATATGCGTGACCATGCGCATGTTGAGTGAGTACCCGTCGCAGGGTGACCCGGTGAACTCGAACACCATGCGACCATCGATCCCGGTAATGCCGGAGGCGGAATGCGCGTTTCGGAGTGTCATTTCGTAGATGGCGCGATGTGCCACCAGCCGGTTCGGCTCCTTGGCGGCAAGCGCCTGGGCATGGCCGCTCAACGCCGCGCCGGGCAAGAGAGCCGCCAGCAGTGCGAGCATCAGACGCTTACTGGATCCCAACATGCTTTCTCATAATCCTTGCACGGGTCAGGTTCCAGCTCAGCCGCGTGACACAAGTTCCCGACGTGCATCGCTTTTCGCATCAAACGGCCACGCCCGACAAGAGCGCCCGGCGGGCAAGCTTGCAGGCCGCCTTGATTTGCTCGATGGTTTAGGGCCTTGAGGCAAGACACTAAATGGCGATTGGAGGCCGTTCCATGGCGGGTGAGATCGAAGCACGGCTGAAGGCGCTTGACCTCGTGCTCCCCGAGGCCAAGCCTCCCATCGGCTCCTACGTCCCTTTCCTCCATCTTGGCGGCCAGCTTTTCGTCTCCGGCCAGCTTCCGCTCAAGGACGGCAAACTCGTGGCCGAAGGCAAAGTGGGCGCGGACCTTGGCCTCGGTCCGGCGCAAGAGGCGGCGCGGGTTTGCGCCATCAATATCCTGGCGCAAGCGAAGGCGGCGCTGCGCGACCTCGACCGGATCGTGCAGCTGCTGCGCCTCAACGGCTTCGTCAATGCGGCGCCGGACTTTCCCGACCACCCCAAAGTGCTCAACGCCGCCTCGGAGCTGATGGTCGAGATTCTCGGCAATAAGGGACTGCACACCCGCA
The DNA here is from genome assembly GCA_035456885.1 of Methyloceanibacter sp. GTDB lineage: Bacteria > Pseudomonadota > Alphaproteobacteria > Rhizobiales > Methyloligellaceae > Methyloceanibacter. The sequence continues at coordinate 4,622 of DATICH010000031.1, read as the reverse complement.
TTGCCGTCGGCTGCTCCAGCCTGCCGCTTAATGCTGCGGTCGAGATCGATGCCATTTTTGCGGTAGATTAGCTCCTCGGGCTCCGAGCACCTCACATGGCCGAACTTTATTGGTTGAAGCGGCCGATTGCCCATCGCGGCCTGCACGACAAAAACAAGGGCATCGTCGAGAACAGCGCCTCTGCGGTGAGAGCGGCCATGGGTGCGGGCCTTGCCGTCGAGGTCGACCTGCAATGCGCGGCGAACCATGTACCGATCGTCATTCATGACGCGACGCTCGACCGGCTGACCGCGGAGACGGGCCCGGTCGCCGCGCGTGATGCCGAGATGCTGGCCAAGATGCGTTTGCGAGACAGCGAAGACTGCATCCTCTCGCTCCCCGCCCTCCTCACCCTGGTCAATGGCCATGTGCCGCTGATCCTCGAAGTGAAGAGCACTTGGACGCGCGACGGCAAATTCGAGGCCAACATCGCCAAGATGCTCGAGCACTACCCGGGCCCTGTCGCGGTGATGTCGTTTGATCCGCATTGCGTCGCGGCCTTTCGCGAGGCTGCCCCCAGCCTGCCCCGCGGCCTCGTCGCCGAACGCTTCGATGACCCGGACCATTGGCCGCAACTATCGGTCTGGCAGCGGCTCGCCATGCGCAACCTGCTCAGCTCCGCCATCGCCCGGCCCCACTTCATCGCCTACGATATTGGGGCTCTGCCGGCGGTCGCGCCGCTCGTCGCGCGGTTTGTCTTCGGTCTGCCGCTGCTGACCTGGACGGTGCGCAGCCCGGAACAGCGCGAGCGCGCATTGCGCTATGCCGATGCCATGATCTTCGAAGGGATCGTGCCTTAGCCATGGGCGATATCGAAAGAGCGCCAGCCGGCGCGCAGGTAGAAGACGACGGCGCGCTCATCTTGCGCGTCGCATCGTCGATCCTCGACGTGGAGGCTACCGACTGGGATCCTTGCTCGGCCTCTAACCCATTCACCTCTCATGCGTTTTTGGCGGCGCTGGAACGAAGCGGCTCGGTTGCCGCCGAGACCGGCTGGCTGCCGCAACATCTCCTGCTCGAAGACGCCAAAGGCAGGTCGCTCGGCTGCATGCCCTGCTATCTGAAATCGCATTCGCAAGGCGAGTATGTGTTCGATCACGGCTGGGCCGACGCCTATATGCGCGCCGGCGGCCGCTACTACCCGAAGCTCCAAGCGTCGGTCCCCTTCACGCCGGTCACCGGCCGACGCCTGCTGTTGCGGCCTGACGAGACAACAGTCGACCATGAGGCGCTCCTGCTCCAAGCCGCGGTGCAAGTCGCCGACCGGCTCGGCATGTCGTCGCTGCATATCACCTTCCTCACCCGCGACGAGTGGCTGCTTGCCGGCCGGCTCGGGCTGCTGCAACGCACCGACCAGCAATTTCACTGGCTGAACGAAAACTATGGCAGCTTCGACGATTTCTTGCAGGCGCTGGCGGCGCGCAAACGCAAGGCGATCAAGCGTGAGCGCCGCGAGGCGGTGAGCGAGGGCATCGAGATCGAATGGGTGACGGGCGGCGACCTTACCGAAGCGCATCTCGACGCGTTCTTCGCTTTCTATATGGACACCGGCTCCCGCAAATGGGGCTCGCCCTATCTGACGCGCGAGTGCTTCAGCCTGCTGCGTCAGAGCATGGCCGACCGCCTCCTGCTGGTCCTTGCCAAGCGCGGCGGCCGCTACATCGCCGGTGCGTTCAATGTCATCGGCGACGACACGCTTTACGGCCGCTACTGGGGCGGCATCGAGCACCATCCCTTCCTGCATTTCGAGGTCTGCTACTATCAGGCGATCGAGTTCGCCATTCAGCGCGGGCTCGTCCGGGTCGAGGCCGGGGCCCAAGGCGCGCACAAGCTGGCGCGCGGCTATTTGCCGAGCGAGACCTATAGCGCGCATTACATCGCCGATCCCGGCTTGCGCCGCGCCATCGCCGATTATCTCAAGCGCGAGCGGCGCGAGGTCGCGCGCGAGATCGCCCTGCTCAGCGAGGAATCGCCCTATCGCAAGCCGGAGTGACGCTCAGTCTTCGGTTGACGATGAGGCTGCAAAGATTCGAAATGACTCGGCAAAATCCGAGTGGGGAGCCCGATGGCCTACGACGACAGCAATATCTTCGCCAAGATGCTCCGCGGCGAAATCCCCTGCCACAAGCTTTACGAGGACGAGGACACGCTTGCCTTCCTCGACATCATGCCGCGCAGCGAGGGCCACGCGCTGGTCATCACCAAGGAAAAGGCGCGCGACCTGTTCGACGTCTCGCCTGAGGCGCTCGCCAAGCTGATGGCGGTGGTGCAGAAGCTTGCGCCGCAAATCAAGGATGCTATGGGCGCCGAAGGCGTGCTGATACAGCAGTTCAATGGCGCGGCCGCCGGCCAGACCGTGTTCCACCTCCACGTCCATATCGTGCCGCGGAAAGAGGGCGAGCCGCTAAAGCCGCATGCCGGCAAGATGGAGGATCAGGCCAAGCTCGCCGCCACTGCCGAGAAGATCCGCAAGAAGTTGAAAACCTAGGCCTATTTCGTGCCGAGCGGGACCTTGGGCACTAGGCTCCCGCCCACGTTGCGGCCGCGCGCGGCGCGTGGCTTTCGCGCCGGGCGCCTGCCGCGCGGTTTCGGTCCACCGGATTTTGGCGGACTCTTTGGCCCGCCGTCGGGTCCCTCGCCTTCCGGATCGCTGTCCTCGGGATCGCGCGGCTTCACCGGCGTGTCCGGCTTCAAATATTCGAAGCCGAGCGCCTTCTCGCCGGCCGTCTCCTCGACCAGCACGCGCACGATGCCGCCATCCTTCAGCGCACCGAACAGGATCTCCTCGGCCAGCGGCTTCTTGATGTGCTCCTGGATCACCCGCGCCAGAGGCCGGGCGCCGAACTTGTCGTCATAGCCGCGCTCGGCCAGCCAGCTATTCGCCTCCGGCGTCAGCTCGATAGTGATATTGCGGTCGCCGAGCTGCGCCTCGAGCTGGAACACGAATTTCTCCACCACCTTGGAAATGACGTCCGGCGTCAGGTTGGCGAAGGCGATGACCGCGTCGAGCCGGTTGCGGAACTCCGGCGAGAACAGACGGTTGATCGCCTCCTCGTCGTCGCCCTCGCGCTTCGAGCGGTTGAAGCCGATCGCTGCCTTGGCGAGATCCTGCGCGCCGGCGTTGGTAGTCATGATCAGAATGACGTTCTGGAAGTCGACCCGCTTGCCATTATGGTCGGTCAGCTTGCCGTGATCCATAACCTGCAACAGGATGTTGAACAGGTCGGGATGCGCCTTCTCGATCTCGTCGAGCAGCAGCACCGAGTGCGGATGCTGATCGATGCCGTCCGTAAGCAGCCCGCCCTGGTCGAAGCCGACATAGCCGGGCGGCGCGCCGATCAGCCGCGACACGGTGTGCCGCTCCATATATTCGCTCATGTCGAAGCGCAGCAGCTCGACGCCGAGCAATAGAGCAAGCTGGCGCGCGACTTCGGTCTTGCCCACGCCGGTGGGGCCCGAGAACATGTAGCAGCCGATCGGCTTACCGGGCTCGCGCAGCCCCGCCCGCGAGAGCTTGATCGCCGCGGCCAGCGCCTCGATCGCCTTGTCCTGGCCGAACACCACGCGCTTCAGGTCCTGATCGATCGCGCGCAATACCTCGGCGTCGGACTTCGAGACGGTCTTCGGCGGAATCCGCGCCATAGTGGCGATGGTCGACTCCACCTCCTTGACGCCGATCGTCTTGCGCCGCTGCCGCTCCGGCACCAGCATCTGCGAGGCGCCGGTCTCGTCGATCACGTCGATCGCCTTGTCGGGCAGCTTGCGGTCGTGAATGTATTTTGCCGACAGCTCGACCGCCGACTTGATCGCCTGGCTCGTATAGCGCACGCGGTGGAAGTCCTCGAAATAGGGCTTCAGCCCCTTCAGGATCTCGATCGCGTCGGGCACCGACGGCTCGTTCACGTCGATCTTCTGGAAGCGGCGGACCAGCGCCCGGTCCTTCTCGAAATGCTGCCGGTATTCCTTGTAGGTGGTCGAGCCGATGCAGCGCAGCGTGCCTGACTGCAGCGCCGGCTTCAGCAGGTTGGACGCGTCCATCGCGCCACCGGAGGTGGCGCCGGCGCCGATCACCGTGTGGATCTCGTCGATGAACATGATCGCGCCGGGATAGGCTTCGATCTCGCGCATCACCGCCTTGAGCCGCTCCTCGAAATCGCCGCGATAGCGGGTGCCGGCCAAGAGCGCGCCCATGTCGAGCTGGAAGATGGTGGAGTCGGCGAGCACCTCCGGCACGTCGCCCATGACGATGCGGCGCGCCAGGCCCTCGGCGATGGCGGTCTTGCCCACGCCGGGGTCACCGACGAAGAGCGGGTTGTTCTTCTGGCGCCGGCACAGGACTTGGATGGTGCGCTGGATCTCGGGTCCGCGTCCGATCAGGGGATCGATGCGGCCCGCGCGTGGCTTCTGATTGAGGTTGATGCAATAGACCTCGAGCGCGTCGGCGCCGCGCTTCTTCTCGTCGCCGCCCTCGACCGTCGCCGCGTCGTCGTCCACCCCGCGCACGGTGCGCGTCTCCGACATTCCGGCCCGCTTGGCGATGCCGTGGCTGATATAGTTGACCGCATCGAAACGGGTCATGTGCT
>DATICH010000030.1:0-30085 GCA_035456885.1 Methyloceanibacter sp. | reverse complement strand
CTCGCGCGGGTAACGGCAATCTCGACCGGCATCAGCGCCTTGCCACTTGTTGTGCCTGCGGCTTCGCGTCCGGCGGGCGCAGATAGAGCGGACGCAACACGGCCGTGCTCTCGCCACTCTCAAGCGCGATCTCGGCGAGCGTCGCAGCACTCGGTTGCAGTTCCGGCAGCTCAACTTCGATTGGCTGCCCGCGCCATTGTGCTGCCGCGGCGAGCAGGTCGGCGCCGCTGCCCACCGCGCAGGAAAGCTTAATCGGGAGCATGCCAGCCGCTTTTTCGGGCGCAATCAGGAGCGGCCCTCCGAGCCTGCGGCCTTGCGCGTCGTAGAGTCCGAAATAAAGCATGCCACGCCGCGCATCGATCGCTACGGCAAACGGCGCATCTGCGGCGATGCCGCTTTCATGCGCTGCGCGCGCCATCACTGTGAGACTGTCGATGCCGAATAGTTTGACCTTAATGACCAGCGCGAGCCCGCGCGCGGCGGCGATGGCGATGCGTACGCCGGTGAAGCTGCCGGGCCCGGTCGTCGCGGCGATCAGCTCGAGATCGTGGAAGTCGAGTCCCGCTTCGGCCATCACCTCCGCCACCATTGGCATCAATGCCTCGGCATGGCCGCGCTCCATCGCCACTTGCCGGGCGAACAGCGTGCGCGACGCGTCGCCGCGCAGCACCGCCGCCGAGCAAGCGCCCATGCTGGTCTCGAGCGCGAGGATATTCATGCGGGGAGGTCTTAGAGGATTTTCGCTATCTCGTCGAAGTCGAAGCGTGGCGAGCGCGGGAACAGCACGCTGGCGTCGCCATAGCCCAGACTGCACAGGAAGTTCGACTTGATCTTGGTGCCGGCGAAGAACTCGGCATCGACGCCGTTATTGTCGAAGCCCGACATCGGCCCGCAATCCAAGCCGAGTGCCCGCGCCGCGACGATCAGATAGGCGCCTTGCAAGGTGCCGTTGCGGAACGCGGTCTCCTCGATCTTCTTCGGCTTGTCGGCGAACCAGCTTCTGGCGTCGGTATGCGGGAATAGTTTCGGTAGATGCTCATAGAAGTCGAGGTCGTAGCCGATGATGGCGCAAACCGGCGCCTTCATCGTCTTCTCGCGATTGCCTTCCGAGAGCAACGGCTTGAGCCGCTGTTTCGCTTCCGGCGACTTCACGAACAGGACGCGCGCCGGGCTACAATTGGCGGATGTCGGTCCGAGCTTGACGAGTTCGATCAGCTCATGCAGCCGCGAATCTGGAATGCCCTGCTCGCGCCAGGCGTTGTGGGTGCGCGCCTGGTGGAAGATCTGGTCCAGACAGCGATCGGGGAGCTTGCCCGTCAAACCGGCCGCACCTCTTGCACCTCGGGGATGAAGTGCCTGAGCAGATTTTCGATGCCGTGGCGCAAGGTGGCGGTCGAGCTCGGGCAGCCCGAGCAGGCGCCGCGCATATGCAGGAACACCACGCCGTCACGATAGCCCTGGAAGGTGATGTCGCCGCCGTCCTGCGCCACCGCCGGGCGCACGCGCGTCTCGAGCAGTTCCTTGATGGTCTTGACGATCTCCTCGTCCTCGGCAGCGAAGAACTCGTCGGTCTCGCCGCCCTCGGCGGGCGGCTGCTCCGAGGCCACCGCCTGGCCGGAGAGGTAGTGCTCCATGATCACGCCGAGAATGGCGGGCTTCAAATGCTGCCACTCACCGTCGCCCTTGGTCACGCTGATGAAGTCGGTGCCGAAGAACACGCCCTTGACGCCCTCGACATCGAACAGACGCGAGGCAAGCGGGGAGGCCTTGCTCTCCTCGGGGTCGAGAAATTCGAGCGTGCCACGGTCGAGCACGGGCCGGCCCGGGATGAATTTCAAGGTCGCGGGATTCGGCGTGGCTTCGGTCTGGATGAACATGGTTTGCCTCGTTCAGCTAACGCGCGAAGCCTGACGCAGGTCGCAAGCCCTAGCTTAGAATTATTCTAGTCCATACTTGGCCCCGGCAGCCGCAAAGTCAAGGTTTTCCACCCCCAACCGGGCCCCTACGGTCGGACTTCAAAGCCGCGGCGGCGGCTGCCTCCAGCGCAGCCAAATCCTTTTCCTGCTGGATGCTGCCGCGGCCGGTTTCGACGACGATCGCCAGCTTCTCTTCGAGCACCGCTCTCTGATCCGCATTGGCCTGCTCGAGCAGCTTTCCAAAGCTCTCGACCAGCCGGATCAGAACTGCCGGCTGGTCATGACTATGTTGTCGGATCTGCCGAAAGGCCTCTTCGACGATGTCGGCGAATGTCGTCGCCGGCATCAGCAGTCGCACCGTGCCGTCCTGATCGCGCCACACGCAGCGCGGAGAGCCTCGCTGCATGATCTTGGCGAGCGACTCGGTCAGCCGGTCGACGACGGCTATTGCCGTAAATGGATCGCTGACGCTGGGGGACAGGGCTCTGAGCGCTACTTCCACGAGATGCCGAATTGACGTTTCCAAATCCTGGACTGAACTCCGCTCCCCACCCGTCACCACGCAGGTGGCGATTCTTTCCCGCAACGCCTCGGTTGCCGCGTGCGGCGGGGTGATCCAGCCAGCCCCGCCGCCCGCGATGACATGCCGGCCCGGCTTCACTTCGAGCTCCACCACGGCCCCCATCTCTCTGGCACACTCAACAATGCCGTCGTGATTGATCGACTGAACGTAGCCGCTCGCGTGCAACAGGAATTGAGCGCCGCTCCCGCGCGGTAGAGCGGCGGGCAAAACATCCGCGACGTCTCTTGCTTCGGGCAAAAGTCGCTCGACATCCCGATCGAGAGCCGCGCCGACGCGATCGATGGTCGTATCGGCGATAATCGAGCGCGCGAGGTGATGCACGAACACGAGGAGTGCAACCAGGCAAACCAGGACCAACACCGTGCCGCCGGTAACCGCAAGATTGGGGACCCGGTCGGTCGCCCCGTAACTCGTGCGCAGCACGAGAAGCAGATAGACGACCGTTGCCACGAATAAGCCGAGCGTGATCTGCGTTCGCCGATCCGCCATGAAGCTGCGGATCAGTCTAGGCCCGAGTTGCTGCGCGGCGAGCGTCAGCACGACCATGGTTATGGACACCGCCAAAGTCGCCATGGTGATCATGGCGGTGACCAGATTCGAGAGAAACTGGGGAGCGTCCTCGGCGTCGCCGCTGTAGAGGAACCAGACCGGGTCGTCGCCTGAGCGCACGGGCACATGCACGGCGAGCACCGCCGCGACTGCCGCCACCGCCATCATGAGGAGCGGCAGCGCCCAGAGACTTGAGCGCAGATCGTGCCAATAGTTGAGGAGCCGCGGGAACATTACCTCTCAGGGTAACGCGTCAGGCGCCCCGAAGCTCCACCTGCGCGCGAACGGGCCGACATCCGTCACGGGCTGTCGGAACTGCCGCACGCCTTCTAGTGCCAGCGATACTTCACCAGGCCTTTGCGGCAGGCCTTCTTGAACTCGCGCTTGGAGATGCGTCCATCCTGATCCGGACCGTCTGCCAATGCGAAGTTGACGATATAGGGTCCCGCATTCTGCCTGTAGAGGTATCGGCCGGTGGGCACCGCCATGTGCCAGACGGCCATACACAGATCCCGGGTCAGAACCGCAGACGGGCGCCCCGAAGTCATCGTCGCCGCGGAGGCATAACCGGTGAACAGCAGCACCGCCATACCCGCCAGAATTGCCAGCGTCTTCATTGTGGAACCTCCTATGAACTGCATTCGACGTGGGCTCGTAATCCCGTGGCGCTAGTCTACACCCTCGCGCCCGCCGCTTGGGTGCAAGAGGTCGCGTTAGGCACGTTCTTACGCCAGTTTGGTGAACAGCCGGTTTGGACCTGTCTCAGGCGAGCGCCAAAATCTCCTCGGTCGACAGGTGGCCGGGCACCACGGTGATCGGCACGGGGAACATCCCGGCCAATCTGCCGCCGGCGAGCGAAGATACCAGCGGGCCGGGACCGGAAGGATCCTTCGAGGCGCCGAGCACGAGCACCCCAATATCCTCGTCCTCCTCGATCAGCTTGGTGATCTCCTCGGCCTTGTTGCCTTCTCGCACGATCTCCTCGGGTACGAGGTCCTCGAAGCCCATCGCCTTCAGCTTGCGTCCGAACAGGCGGAACACGGCCTTGGCCTTGGACAGTCCTTCTTCCCGTGCGACTTCCTCCACGCCCAGCCAAATGTCGGTGCCCGGCTCGAGGACATAGAGCAGCGCAAGCTGCCCCGCCGTGCGCAGCGCGCGGCTCGCGGCGAAAGCGAGCGCGCTTTCACACTCCGGCGTCTCGTCGACCACCACCAGGAATTTGCGCTTATGTCCTTCGGCGAAGATCTGGCGCTTCTTCCGTGCGCGGGTCTGAGCCGCGGTCTCGGCCTTCCTGGTCTTCGTCTTCGCCACGGCAATTTTTCTCTTCGCCATCACGTCTGCTTTCATCAGCCGCTCGGAACTGTCCAGAAAAGCCTCGCGCTCAGGCGAGATCGATCGCGTAACGCTTCAGGTCGCTGAGCTCGACGATCTCGAGCGTCGCCTCATGCGTCGCGGCGAGGATAACACGTGGCGCGGCGCCTGCTTCGAGTGCCTCGCGCCAGCGCGCCGCGCAAAGGCACCAGCGGTCGCCCGGCTGCAGGCCCGGGAAATCGAAATCGGGCTGCGGTGTGGAGAGATCATTGCCCCGCGACTTGGAGAAGGCGAGAAACTCGGCCGTCACCTCGACGCAGACCGTGTGCATCCCGAGGTCCTCGGGGCCAGTGTGACAGCAGCCGGTCCGGAAGAATCCGGTCAACGGCCGCTCCGAGCAGCTCTTGAGCGGCTCGCCATAGACGTTCCGCTGCGCCTCCACCGGCTCCTGCCGACGTTCCTGCATGGCCCCATACTGCCCGATGCAGCGCGCAAATTGAAGCGGATCAGCGGATCGGATTGCGGTCAGGCAACGGCATGCCGTTGTCCATCGGGTCGGCCCCGCCGGTCAACGCCTTGAGCTGTGCGGCGGTGAGGATCGGCACCGGTGGTCCCGCGTCCAGGCTTTCCAATGCTGCGAGCGCGGTCGGCGGAAGAACGGTGCCGTCTTCGTTGTTTTCCGGCGGTTCGAAACCGCCGGCGGTGAGCACCGTGCCACAATCCTTGGGCAGGTCGGCCATTCTGAGCGGCGATTTTTTCGGCGCGGGTTTGGTGTCCGGCTTGATCTGCTGCTCGGCCTGCCAGATCGCGGACTTCTTCAGCATATCGTACCAATTCTTCAGCTCCTGGCCGCAACCGTCGTCGCCGCTCACCGGCTTTTGATCCTGGCAGCCGTCGGAGCCCGCCGGGCAACTCAGCCGGACATGGAAATGATAATGGTGGTTCCACCAAGGTCTAACCCTGCCGAGCCAGCTGCGATCCTTGCCGACCCGCGGCGCCTGCTCGCAAAGCGCCTTCTTGATCGCGGGATGCACGAAGATGCGCGCCAATTGCGGGTAGGAGGCCGCGCGCTTGATGAGCTTTACATGCTCGAGCTTGAAGACCTCGGGATCGACGCTGAACGGGTCCTTCAGCATCGATACGGCGTTCATCTCCTCCCGCTCCTGCGGCGTGAGGGTCCGGTCCGGCATAGGCGTTAGCCAGATGTCGGCATCGAGCCCGATCTGATGGCTGGTATGACCGTTGAGCATCGGTCCGCCGCGCGGCTGCGACATGTCGCCGACAAGTAGTCCTGGCCAGCCGTCCAGCGCGCGCGCGTCGCTCGCCAGCCGCTCGAGAAAATCTACCAGCTGCGGATTGCCCCAATTGCGGTTGCGCGAGAGCCGCATCACCTGCCAGTTGGGCCCGTTGATGGGCAGCGCCATGCCGCCGGCCAGGCAGCCCTTGGCATAGCCCCCGATCGACCGCGCCGCGAGCGGCGCCGGCGCGGGTGCCGCTCCGAACATTTCCTTGGCGACCGGGCTTGGCTTGGACGGCGGCTTCTTCGCCGTCGGTTTCTTTGCCGGCTTCGGTGCGGGCTTCTCCACACCCTGGGTCGCGGCCCTTCGGATCGGGCTCGCCTGCTGGGCCGATACCGTTCCGCAAGTAACGACGAGCGTGAGGCCTAGAATCAGCCAGCGCATCGATGCTCGACTTTCCCCGTAGGTCCCCTAAGCCCAGAGCCTAACACAAATCATGGCCGCAATTGGAGCATTGCCGGGACGATTTGAACGAGCCGACATTGGGAAATGCGAGGCCGTTCAGCCGATATTCACAGACGGAAGGCTAGGCTCCGGCCACTTGATTCGGGCAAGAGGCAATCTCGAAATCGAGACGAGCGGGCGTCAGACAGGAAAGCGGCCCCGCGCTTGAGGGAGACCATCGATGCGGCGCATCATGCTTTTGGTTGCCTGGTTCGGCCTGACATTGGCAAATACGGCGATCGCCCACGCGCAGATCGTCGCCAAGATCACGCTCTCTACCCAGCGCATGAACGTGTTCGTGAACGGCGCGTCGGTCTATAGCTGGCCGGTCTCGACCGCGCGTCCCGGCTATCGCACGCCGGTCGGCACCTTCAAGCCGACGGCGCTCGTTCGCTACCACCGCTCCACGATCTATGACGGCTCGCCGATGCCCTATTCGATCTTCTTTCTGCGCGGCTACGCGATCCACGGCTCGTATGAGATCAAGCATCTTGGCCGGCCCGCCTCGCATGGTTGCATCAGGCTGCACCCGAAGAACGCCGCCGCGCTCTACGCGCTGGTGCAAAGGCACGGGCCGGGCAACACGGTGATCAAGATCAGCAATTGATGCAGTTCAACAGCTCGATGGAGCAGGCGCCCCGCGGAAGCGGTCGCCCATCCATTTGAGCGCCTGCCGCGCGCTGTCCCTCGCGGCAAAGGTGTGGCTCACGCCCGGCAGCCAAACGAAGGCCAGGCGTGCGCCCTGTTTGCACAGCGCCCGACCGAACTGCTTGGTGATTTGGGGGTGCACCGTCGTGTCGGCGGTGCCTTGCGCGATGAACACCGGCGCGCCAGCCGGCGCTTGACCCGGCGTGTTCCTCTGCATGATCGAGCGCCAGGGCTCGGTCTTGGTTGGATCGGCCTTCAGGAATTTGATGCGTTCGAGCGGCTTCTCCGCGTCGGTAATGGCTTTGAACTGGGCGACGGACTCGATGCAGTCATGCGCCATCCTCTCGAATGGCCCCATGGCCGCGGGCTCCACCAGCGTCGAGGGCGGGATCTTGTAAAGCTCGGACCAGGAATAAAGCGCCATTGCGGTGAGTTCTTTCCCGGTCGCCGTGCCAGCGTCGGCGTCGAACAGCTTGGCGAGATAGGTGGCGGGCGCGGCCGCCGCAACGCCCACAAGCTTGAGCTCCGGCGCGTAGCTCGCGGCAAGTTCCCCGGTATAGAGCGCGGCGTGGCCGCCTTGGCTGTGGCCCCACACGGCGAAGCGATTGGAGGCGCCGGTATGCGGCAGGTTGCGTGCGGCGCGCACCGAATCGAGCACGGCGCGGGCTTCGCTGACACCGATCAAATAAGGATGGATGCCCGCTGTGCCGAGGCCGGGATAGTCCGTGGCAACGACCACATAGCCCTGCGCCAGCATGTCTGGCAGGTTCCACAGCATCCCGGCATTGTCCGGCATCAGCGACGGTGCGCAGGCCCGTACCACGCCGCTCGTGGGGTGCGCCCAGGCAATCACGTTGCGTCCGCCGGCAGGCGCCGCGCCGGGGTTCCAATAGATCGCGCCGGAAACCTCGATCGGCTCGCCGTTCAAGCCCGTTGAGCGGTAGAGGATGCGGAAGGCCTCGGATTTGCCCGGGCCGCCGCCTTCGAGCGGCCAGACCCTGACGATCGATCCGGGACCGGAGGCCTCGGCGGTCTCCACGCTGAGGGGGTCGAATACGAGCCCCGCGCAGACCATCAGAATTGTCCTCACCGCACGCTCTACAAAACCGCCAATGGGCATCGGCCTGGTCCCCCCTTTCGCTGCGGAGCCGATATAGCCCCATCGGCGGGTCTCCCCGCAACCATGGAAAGACCGGATTCGGCCTTGATCTCGGCCATTTCATTCTCGCTTCATACGGGGCAAGATTGCCGCCGAACGCACCGAAACGGGCCCGCTAGTGTCTTTGCCGCGGGCGAACCAAGCCGGGGGACAGGACTCAATGTCATCAGCCGCAACGACGCTCGATGCCCTGATCAATCGCGTGGGTGAGGTCGCGACGCCGTTTACCGTCGAGCTTCCCGATGGAGAAAAGCGCAGCGTCGGCAAGGGCAATGCCGAGTTTCATGTCGGGTTGCGCAACGAGCGGGCCCTACGTGCGCTGCGCACCCTGGATGAGGGCAACATTGCCGAAGCCTATCTCACGGGCGATATCGACCTCGATGGCGACATGCTGAAGCCGTTCGCGCTCCGCGCCTCGCTCGACGACCGTCACCCTCTGGTCGCCGCCTGGCGCTTCATCGAGCCGCTGCTGTTCGGGCAGGTCTATACCAACAAGCAGGCGATCGGCTCGCACTACAATGCCGACCCCAAACTGTTCCTGAGCTTCCTCGACCCGGTTTTTCCGGCCTATAGCCAGGGCGTCTATGCGCGCGACGAGGAGCCGCTGGCGAAAGCGCTCGAGCGCAAATTCGACTGGGCGATCGAGCAATGCGAGCTCGGACCGGGCAAGACGGTGCTCGAGATCGGTCCCGGTTGGGGCGCGTTTGCGAGCCACGCGCTTCAGACCGGCATCCGCTTCACCGGCATCACCAATTCCGAGGTCTCGCAGTCCTATCTCAAGGGCAAGCTCGCCAATTTCGGCGACAATTTCGACATCCTGCTCACCGACTTCTACGACTACGAGCCGAAGGAGCCGTTCGACGCCGTCGTCATCATGGGCGTGATCGAGCATCTGCCGCACTACGAGCGCGTGCTGAAGAAGTTCTATCGCCTGCTAAAGCCGGGTGGCCGCGTGTTTCTCGACGGCAGCGCCGCCAAAAAGAAATACGAGCTGTCGACCTTCATGGTGCGGCACATCTATCCTGGCAACCACTCCTTCCTGGTGCTCGACGATTTCCTCAACAAGCTCGGCAAGACCGATCTCGAAGTGATGGAGATTCACAACGACCGCTGGAGCTATTTCCTCACCTTCCGCCAATGGGCGCGCAACCTCGAAGCCAGCAAGGATTTCGTGCAGCGGAATTTTGGCGATTTCGAATTCCGCAAGTTCCGGCTCTATCTCTGGGGCGCGGCCTACGAGTTTCTCGCCCGCAATCTCGATTGCTACCGGCTCATTCTCTACAAGCCGCGCGAGGCCTGAGCCCAAAAAGCCGCCGGCGCTTCCGAGGAAGCGCCGGGGCCAATTCCTTCTCTCAGCAATCGGCGTTAGGGGCAGACATGCACCCAGCCAGCCCAGCTCCGTCTCCAGAAGCAGCCGGCCGCGCGCGGCGGCCCCCAAACCCGCGCCCGCGGCGGAATCCAGCCGGCATAGCCCGGGTTCCAGTAGCATCTCCAGGGACCGCAGCGCCATCTTACCGCCTCCACGGCGTCACTCGCCGTGAAGGCGTCATGATCGAGCGCCGGGAGCGGCGCGGCCGACGCCGGCATCATCTGGCTCCCCACCAGAAGTGCTGCGCCGAGCAAACCAATGCGAAGCCAAGTGCGTGACACGCTCAATTCCTCCTCCTGTCTTGAGAAAAGAAGGTGACGCGGAACATGCCCTTCGGGCGCGCGAGAATAGCGATTCTTTCATCCGGCAGCTACGGGCACTTGACTTCCGCACCGCGCGGGTGAGTCTCTCCCGCCACAATATGCAGGAGGACAACCCATGTGCGAGAGATGCCGGGCCCAGTCTATGGATCTATCGCGGCGAGGACTGCTCGCCGGTGCCAGCGCGCTGCTCGCCGCAAGCAGTCTTCCCTTTACGCCGGCACACGCCGAGCAGGTGCAACCAAAGACCACGTCTCAGAACGCAATTCCTCCCGCCGAGGCGCTCGACCGGCTGATGCAGGGCAATGCCCGCTACGCTGCCGGTGAGTGTGAATGCCAGGACTACTCAGTCGGCCGCGCCGAGCGCGCGGAATCGCAATACCCGGTTGCGGCGATCCTTAGCTGCTCCGACAGCCGCGTTTCACCCGAACTCCTGTTCGACCAGGACCCTGGCGACCTCTTCGTCGTGCGCCTCGCCGGCAATTTCCTCGACGACGACGGCTTCGCAAGCCTCGAATATGCCGTGCACTTCTTGGGCGCGCCGCTCGTCATGGTGCTCGGCCACACCAATTGCGGAGCCGTTGCCGCAGCGGTCCAAGTGGTAAGAGAGCGCACCGAGCTGCCGGGTCATCTGCCCGAGCTGATCAAGTCGATCGAACCCGCGGTGATCGCGGCGCATGGCAAACATCCGAGCGATCTCGTTGCGGCTGCAACCGAAGAAAATGTGCGCCTCAACGTGAAGCGGTTGATCGACGACGCACCGATCATGTCGGACGCGCTTGCGGCAAAAAAGATTGCCGTATCGGGCGGCATCTACGACATCGCCACCGGCAAGGTCAGGCTGCTCTGACGGGCGGCAAGCCGATGCCCTTCGCCGCGCTGTTGGAACGCCTGGGACTGCGGCGCCCCGCCGCGCGCGCTCCCGAGCCCGTCACTGAGGCGCATAGGACGGGGCCGATGCCGAGCGGCCCGGTGCCCGGCTCGAAACTGACCGAAGATTTCGTGCGCGAGGTCGCGCGCTTCGCCTATCTCTGGGCGTGGCCGTTGGTGAACATCCACAACCGCTATTGGACGCAAGACTGGGTCAAGACCCAGACCTTCCTGATAGGCGGCGTCGCGCCCGTGGCACCGGTCAACCGGCTCGGCATGCTTACCGGCTCGCAAGATCCCGGCCAGCGCTACATCACCTGTCCGAGCCAGGATCTGATCTACGGCTTCGGCGTGCTCGATCTCGCCCGCGATGCGGTCGTCCTTCAGGTTCCCGATTTCGGCACGCGCTTCTTCGTGTTTCAGGCGACCGATCAGCGGACCGACGCCTTCACCACGCTCGGGTCGATGTACGGGACCAAGCCCGGCTTCTATCTGCTGATGGGGCCGGATTAGCGAGGTGCCATCCCTGCGGGGATCGCCGCCGCGTTCCGCAGTCCAACCGATCTCGGCTGCATCATCCCGCGCGTTTTCCAGAGCGTCGATCCCGCCGACAATCGAGCGGTGCAACCGGCATTGCGGCAAATCCTGTCCTATCCGCTCGCGAGTTCGACGGCACGATGAAGCAGAAGGACTGGAACAGCGCGATCTATCTGCCCTGGAAGAAACTCAGCAACGAGGAGTGGCGCTGGGTCGACCCATCGAGCTTCTTCGACACATTGCCGAAGGCGCTCGAGCGCTGCCCGCCGCTGCCCGCCGCTGCCCGGCGAGGAGGCGACCTACGCGCTGGTGCGCTCGGTGCTTCAAGCTGCGGACGATGACCGTTCGTTGCGCAATGCCTTGCGCGAAGCCGCTGAAGAGTCCGACGAGAAGTTGGTGGGGCCGCTGCTCGAGTTCCACAATTTCGGCGTGAAGCTTCCACACCGCTGGACCACGGTGGTCAACAGCGCGGAGTTCGGCGTTGACTATTACACGCGGACCGCGGTGGGGAAGTCGAACATCTTCATCAACCGTCCGGCGGAGACGCGCTATTTCTATCAGGACTTCGACGCCAACGGCGTCCGGCTCAATGGCGGCGCGGGGCGCTATGCGGTGACCTTCAAGCAGGTCCCGCCGGTCAAGGGTTTCTGGTCGATCACCCTCTACGACAAATATCATTTCCTCGCGCCGAACGAGATCGGCCGCTTCGCCCTCGGCACGAGGAGCAAGGAACTGCGCTACGCGTCCGAGGGCTCGGTGACCATCTACATCCAGAAAGATCGCCCCGATGCCGAGTTGGTCTCGAATTGGCTGCCCGCGCCGGCTGACGAGTTCTCGCTCTATATTCGCGCTTATTGGCCGCTGCCGCCAATCCAGGACGGGCGCTGGACCCCGCCGCCCGTCGGCGCGGTCTGACTCCGCTCCCCCCCTGGGGAAGAGGAAACATGTTTCCACAAATTGTGCGGATTGCGGCCAGCCGCCCTTAAGCATCCGCGCGAGCAAGGCCGCATGCTTAATGCGGCTTTCAGGCTTTGCCGCGACACTCCCGCCAACATTCCTGGAGGAGGCCATCCATGTTGCGCAAAATTTCCGCCGCGGCGCTCAGCGCCGCTCTGGTTCTCGCCACCACGCCGGGCTTCGCCTGCACCGGCATCAGCCTGAAGGCCGATGACGGTGCCGCCATCCGCGCCCGCACCCTCGAATTCGGTTTTCCGCTTCAGTCCAATGTCATCGTCGTGCCGGCCGGCAAAGAGTTCACCGCCGCCATGCCTGACGGCAGCAAAGGCCTGAGCTATACGAGCCGCTATAACGTCGTCGGCGCCAACGCCTTCTCCGCCACGATGATCATCGATGGTCTGAACGATCAGGGCCTGTCGATCGGTCTGTTCTACTTCCCGGGCTATGCCCAATATGCCGACGCGAGCAAGGTCGATGCCTCGCGCGCGCTCGCGCCCCAAGACTTCGGCATGTGGGTGCTCGGCAACTTCGCCACCGTCGACGAGGTGAAGCAGGCGGTGCAGGACATCGCCATGGTGGCCACGCCCTTCCCCGGCCTCGGTAGCGCCAAGGGCATGGCCGCCGACGTGCACTTTTTCGTTCAGGACAAGTCCGGCAAGTCGATCGCCCTGGAGCCCATCGGCGGCAAGATCAAGGTGACCGACGCGCCACTCGGCGTGATGACCAATGCGCCGACCTATGGCTGGCACATGACCAATCTCGACAACTATCTCAATCTCTCGGTCAAGGACGTCGGCTCGGTGAAACTCGGTCCCGTGACTCTGAATGCTGTCAGTTCAGGCTCCGGCCTGCACGGGCTGCCCGGCGACTTCACCGCGCCGTCGCGCTTCGTCCGCGCTTCGATCTTCAGTCAAGCCGCGACGCCGAATGCCAAGGCGGAGGACGCGGTGATCAGCGCCTTCCATATCCTCAATCAGTTCGACATCCCGAAAGGCTCGGTGATCAACGCCTCGGTCGGCGGCGCTCAGCCCGAGATCACCGAATGGACCAGCGCCAACGACTTGAAGAACCTGCGCTGGTATTTCCGCACCTTCCAGGATCAATCGATCCGCATGGTCGATCTGAAGGAGGCGATAGCCGCCGCCAAGGGCGATATCGTCATGATTCCCATGGAGCAGAGCCACCAGCCGGTCGACAATGTCTCGGCCAACGTGACGCGCATGAACCATGCGGCAAATGAGTGAGGCCGCTGGTTGCGGGCTTAGCGGCGGTCGGAACAAGCTTGGCTCCAGCTTGTTAAGCCCCCGCTCAGCCTGTATGTGCTGAATCGCCAAGGCGCGAGCCAAGCGCCGGCCGGGCCCGGTTTCGGGCTTCGGGCGACTTGGTGTGCCGGGAGACCCGACATGCCGCCCCGTTCCCCGTTTCCGTTGCTGACCACGCCGTCCGACGCGCGCACTGCCACCCTCCAGGGCCTGCTGATCGGCGCCATCGTCATCGCCGGACTTTACGTCGGCCGCGAGGTCCTGCTGCCGCTGGCGCTCGCCATTTTGTTGAGCTTCGTGCTGACGCCACCGCTCTTGCTCCTGCGCAAGCTGAGTGTGCCGCGCGTGCTGGCGGTCGGCATCGTGGTGGCCACCGCCTTTGCCATCATCTTCGGGCTGGGCTGGCTGATGTCGCGCGAGGCGACCAATCTCGCCGCCGACCTGCCGAACTACCAAGCCACGCTGTCGAAGAAGATCGAGTCGTTCCGCGAGAGCACGAGCGAGTCGAGCGTGCTGAAAAGAGCGGGAGAAGTGCTGAGCGACCTGGAACAGGAGCTCAGCGCGCCAACCGATGCGCCGCCTAGGCCTAGGGTCGGAGCGCCGGCGAAACGGCCCGACGACAAGCCGGTTCAAGTCGAGATCACCACGCCCGAGCCGACCGGCTGGGGGCTCTACCAGACGATCTTCACTACCTTGCTGCCGCCGCTCGCCACCGCCGGCATCGTCCTTCTGCTCGTCATCTTCATTCTGCTCCAGCGCGAGGATCTGCGCGACCGGCTGATCCGCCTGTTTGGCGGCAGCGATCTGCAGCGCGCCACCTCGACCATGACCGACGCGGCGAGCAGGCTCAGCCGCTATTTCCTCAGCCAGGTGTTGATCAAC
This sequence comes from Methyloceanibacter sp., assembly GCA_035456885.1. GTDB lineage: Bacteria > Pseudomonadota > Alphaproteobacteria > Rhizobiales > Methyloligellaceae > Methyloceanibacter. Next base: position 15,980 of record DATICH010000030.1, on the reverse strand, counting down.
TTCGCCTATGGCGCGTTGATCGCGGGCGCGCTTTGGCTGATCGGGCTGCCGAGCCCGATCGCCTGGGGCATCCTCGCCGGGTTGATGCGCTTCGTGCCCTATGTCGGTGGCTATATCGCCGCTGCCCTGCCGCTGCTGATCGCCGCCGCGATCGATCCGGGCTGGACCACCTTCTCGATGGTGCTCGTGCTGTTCGTGGTGGGCGAGCTATTCATGGGCCAGGTGGTTGAGCCGCTGGTGTTCGGCCACGGCACCGGCGTCACCCCGATCGCCGTGATCGGCTCGACCATCTTCTGGACTTGGCTGTGGGGGCCGCTCGGCCTGCTGCTCGCCATGCCGATGACGGTCTGCCTCGCCGTGCTCGGCCGCCATGTCGAGGGCTTGGGTTTCTTCGAGGTGCTGCTCAGCGACGCCCCGGCGCTGACCCCGCATCAGCGCTTCTATCAGCGGGCGCTGACCGGGGATGCCGCCGAGGCGACCTATCACGCCGAGCTGTCGCTCAAGGAGCAAAGCCTCGCCGCCTATCTCGACACGGTGGCGCTCGCCGGGCTGAAGCTCGCCGAGCGCGACGCCTATCGCGGCGTGCTCGACGATATGCAGATCGGCCGCGTCGCCGAGACCGTCAAGGAGATGCTGGAGAATCTCGACGACTTCGAACCGCATCGCTGGTTCGCCAAGCTGCGGAGCAAGCCGGAGGCCGGCAAGAACGGCAAGGAGGAGGAGAGCGGCCTCGCCTCGCTCGAGGCCGAAGAGAGCGCCGAGGGCGCGCTGCCGGTGGTCGAGCGCGCCGAGCTTGCGCCGGGATGGGCGGTCGAGGTGCCGATCCTGTCGATCGGCGGCCTCTCGCCGCTCGACGAGGCGTCCGCCGCGATCCTCGCCGAAGTGCTGAAGAAGCGCGGGCTCGCCACCCAAGCGCTAGGGCCCGATGCGATCTCCGCCGGCCACATCGCCTCGCTCGCCAACACCGAGGCGAAGCTGCTCTGCCTGTCTTATCTGGGCCTCGGCGAGGGACCGGCGCATATCCGCTATCTGGTGCGGCGGCTGCGCCGCATCCTGCCGCAAGGCACCATGATCCTGGTGAGCTACTTTGCCGACGGGGACAACGTGAAGCAGGCGAGGGAGATGCTCAAGCTTGCCGAGGCCGACGCCTACGCCACCTCGCTTGAGGAGGCGGTCGAGCTTTGCGTCAAGGCCGCCAAGGGCGAGTTGAAACCCGCGGGTGCGGGGGAGGCCGAGTCCGCGCCGCCGCCCGAGTCGGCCGCCACGCCGGCGCAGGCCAAGCCGAAGCGCGCGGCTAGGGGTAAATCTCAGTCCGCCGTCGCTTGAAGTCGTGGGTGCGCGGAAGTGCGCTGACTTCACAGCCCAGCTAGGTGCAGGTCCCATACCCGCAGGTCATGTACAGGAGAAAAATCAGACCAGCCAAACTAGGGGCCGGACGCGAACATTTCAAGAACATTCTTTCCCCGTGATTCACAACCCCTGACACACCGCGCCTGACACAAGCTAAACGTAAATCTCAGTCCGCCGTCGCGTGAAGTCGTGCGTCTCGACCAGCGTGACGATGGCCCGCGCGATCTTGGCGCCGCCTTTGACCGAAGGCTCGATGTCGTTGGCGTAGTCGGCGTCGTCGTCGAACATCAGCCGCAAATCGATCACTGGCAATGCGCGCTTGAAGGCTTCGCGCAAGATCGTGTCGTTGAACACGGCGAGCCCCGCCCCGGCGATCTTGCGCGTAGTGCGGTCCTGGTAGCGCGCCTCGTAGATGGTGCAGACCGCGGTCGGCAGCTTGCGCGCCACCACCGCGTCGAGCATGGCGGCGTAGCTCGCCTGGAACGCCTCGCGCACGTCGGCGAGCTTGTCGAGCACCTCGGCGACCGAGCGCGCGCTCTCCTCGATCAGCCCCTTCTCGTGCAGCGCGTCGTTGCCGCCAGCCGAGACGATTAGATGCGTCGCGTTCTTGGGGATGGTCTTGAGCTGAGACTTGATGTCCGCGGTGACCGAGCCGTCGACGGCGGCAAGCGTGGCGCTCGAGCTCGCGGGCAGCGCTTCGCGGAGTTGCTCGATGACGTCGGGTCCAGCGCCGACATAGGCCTGGTTGTCGAAGATCGAATCGCCGAGCAGCACGACATGTTTCATGGCCGCTCCCTGGGGCGCTTGTTCCCCGCGTGCCGGTAACGCGCCGGCGCCGGCGAGGAGCGCCATCGAGGCAAGCAAAAAGCGGCGGTCCGGTCGCGGCATCTCATCGCTCATTCGCTTTCCTTCCCTCGAATTCGCCGAGGGTTTTAGAGGCTATACGGGTTTCGCGCCAGCCAGGGCGCGGGCGCGCTGGGCCTGGCCGAACAGGAGCACGATCAGCGCCCCGATGAGCAGCGTGCCGGCGAGAAACAGCAGCGCCGCGGTGAAGTTGCCGGTCGCCTCGCGCAGCACGCCGATCAGGGCCGGACTGACCAGCCCCGAGACATTGCCCATCGAATTGATCAGGGCGAGCCCGGCCGCGGCACCGGTGCCGGTAAGGATCGCGGTCGGCAGCGACCAGAAGGTGCTGACCGCGGCGTAGATGCCGAGCGTGGCAAGCGTAAGCGCGAGCATGGTGAAGCCGAGCGGGCCAGAGAAGGCGGACCAGGCCAAGGCCGCGCCGCCCAGCAGCAGCGGCAGCGCGATATGCCAGATGCGCTCGCCCTTGCGGTCGGAGCGCGCGCCCCATAGCACCATGCCGCCACAGGCGACGAGATAGGGGATGGCGGTGAGGAAGCCGATGGTGAGGGGATCGAGCCCGAAGGTCTGGATCACTTGCGGCATCCAGAAGCTGAGACCGTAGAGTCCCACGACGATGCAGAAATAGAGCAGCCCGAGCACCAGCACGCGCGGCCGCGTCAGCGCCTGCCCGAGTTCGGCATAACCCACCTCGCGCGTCGCCTTGGCCTCCGCCGCGAGCGTGGCGGTGAGCGCCTGCCGCTCGTTCGCCGTGAGCCAGCGCGCCTCCTCCGGCCGGTCGTCGAGGAAGAACAGCACGACCACCCCCAGGATCACCGCGGGCAGGCCTTCGATGATGAACAGCCACTGCCATCCCGCCAGTCCCCACAGCCCGTGCATTTCCAGCAGCGCGCCCGACAGCGGCCCGCCGAACACCGTGGCGAGCGGGATCGCCGCCATGAATAGCGAGACGATGCGTGCGAGCTCCCGCACCGGAAACCAATAAGTGAGATAGAGGATGATGCCGGGGAAGAACCCCGCCTCGGCGATGCCGAGCAAGAGCCGCAGCGTGTAGAAGCTCGCCTCGTTATGCACGAGCGCCATGCCGGTGGCGACGATGCCCCAGCTGATCATGATGCGCGCGATCCAGATGCGTGCACCGAATCTCTGGAGCGCGAGATTGCTGGGAACCTCGAACAGGATATAGCCGACGAAGAAGATGCCGGCGCCGAGGCCGTAGACCGAGGGGCTGAAGCCGAGATCCTCATTCATGTGAAGGGCGGCAAAGCCGACATTCACCCGGTCGAGAAAATTGATCATGTAGCAGAGGCCAAGGAACGGGAGCAGGCGCCAGGCGGCCTTGGCGATAGCCGTTTGTTTGCCCCCGACCTGGTCCATCGCCCCGTCCTCCCCCGGCTCCCTCTAGCACAAATGAAGGGGAAAGCACCCTAATGCGCGGAGCCACGCCGCCGCATTGGAGTATCCTCAGGCCCATCAACAATCTGATTCGCAGCCCGGGAGGTCCTCATGGCTATTCCACTCGACGCCGCCGCGGCGGCCATGCGCGAGGCCATGCGCGAGACGGTGAAGCGTTATTCGCTTTGGTATCTGCTGCAGGGCATCTTGATGGTGGCGGCGGGCGTGCTCGCGCTGATCTACCCGCTGCTTGCTTCCGTCGCCATGGTCTATCTGCTCGCCTGGATCTTGATCGTCAGCGGCCTGCTCCAGGCCATCGGCCTGATCGGCGCCCGCGACGTGCCGCATTACTGGCTGCAGCTGATCTCGGTGGTGCTCGCCATCGTCATCGGCGTGCTGCTGCTCAATCAGCCGGAGAGCGGCCTCTTGGTGATGACCGTGCTGCTCATCGTGTTCTTCATGGTGGAGGGCATCTCCAAGATCATCTTCGCGCTGACCATCAGGCCCTTCCCCAATTGGGGCTGGGTGCTGGCGAGCGGGCTGGTCGGCATCGTGCTCGCGGTCTATCTGTGGGCCAATATGCCGGTCGCCTCCGAATGGGTGCTCGGAATTCTGCTCGGCATCATGCTGGTGAGCGAGGGCGCGGCGCTCGCCTATCTCGCCTGGCAGGTGCGCAACAGCTGACCGGACGCGGAACTACTCCGCGGACTCGATGAAGCGCGAGTAGACCCAGCCGACCTCGGCAGTGTCGGGGTCGGCGACCTGGACCCAGTTGCCCTGGCGGCCGGTGACGCGGAGCTTAGCGCCCTTCTCGGCCACCCTCAGCGTGTCCGCCGTGGTCGAGGGAGCGGCTCGCACGTTGGCGTAGTTCAACAGCGAGACCCACTCTTCCTGGCCACTGGGGAGCGGCGCGCTGGTCGAGGCCTGCTCGACTGGATCCTGCTCTTCTGCATTGGCGACGATGTCTCCATCGCCTTCCTCGGCCGCGGCCAGGACCGGCTCGTCCGTCTCGGCCTCAGTCGCCTGAACGCGTGGCTCGTCGCGCGGCGTCCAGTCCTCTTTCAGCGCCCTCAGCTTCTCCTCGGCGCCCTGCACGCCGAGTTGCTTGGCGCGCTCGTACCAGACGCGCGCCTCCTTGGGGTCGGCCTTGACGCCCAGGGCGCCGATTTGGTCGATGAACTCCGGATCGTAGGTGGCGCCGAGCCTCAGCGCGGCCTCGCCGCTACCGGCTTCCGTCGCGCGCTTGAAATAGGCGCGGGCCCCGGCGAGATAGCCGACGTCGATCATCTTCTGTCCATGCTCGATGAGGTCGGCGATGCGACCCTCCTCGTCGGCACGGACGATCAATGCGGCGCGCGGATCGGGAGCGATGTCGATCGTGGTCGTAGCGCCGGCCAGCACGGTTCCGTCGGCCGCCATCAACTCGACGCGAAGCTCCGACCTGCCATTCGCTGCCTGCGGCAGCTTGAGCCTGAGATCGCCGATCTCATCGGGCCGCAAGTTCCACTCCGTATTGTCATACGGGCGCCCCTGCGAGAGCACCGCGCCCTCGGGAAGCCGGCGGACGGCGATGACGCTGCGCGCCGGGAGAGCGTCGGCCGAGTCGATGGCAATCTCGAAGTCGACCTCCTCGCCGGGACTCGCCTCGATGCGGAGCGGCGTGGACAGCGCGATCTCGGGCTTGACGTCGATTTCGGCTGCCCGCGGCGGGGAGATCACCGGCACCGCGGCGAGCGACGCCCGCTGACTTGCGGCGATCTGCTCATAATCGACGATGATCGGTCTGTCCTCCGATCCCGGCAGCTTGATCGTGCCTTGCCAGATGAGCGCCAGGATCGCCGCGGTCGGAACCAGGGAGACGAACAGCGAAGCGATCAGCAGCCAACGACTGGCCGAGCTGGCGCCCGCCCGCGGCGGGACGAAACCGGGCGGCACCGGCGGCTCGACTGCTTGTCGGGCCGGGCCTTCGGCGGGGCTTCTCTGCCCCTCGGGAGCGAAGCGCTCGGCCATGGTGGTCGGCGTCGGCTCCTGATGTGCCGGCGCGTCGGCTTGAGTGTCGGTCGTCAAGCGCTCAGCCAGGCTTGCCGGCCTGACGACGATGTCGGACGGACTGAGCATGGAACCCTCCTACGCATCACACAAACAAGAGGCCTCTCGACGGATTGGATCCGTCAGTTCTGGTTGCGTCCTTTGTTCCATTGCAGGAACGCGCGGAACAGCTCGGCGCGCTCCTCCTCGGAAATCGGTTGGGCGCGGGTCGCATTCGCTTGGGCGAGGAACGCGTCGAAATGGCTGCGCGAGGCGCTGTCGGACGCCTGCTTGGCGCGATCAATCCATTTCTGCGATAGGGACGAGCGTTGCCAGCCCTCAAGCGTCGCCGCGAAATTCACGTCGCGCCACTTGGTATGACGCGGTGCCACGAGGAAACGGTCGAAATTGGCGAAGAACTGATCGACGAACTTGGCGATCTTCTGATAGCGCACGGAATCCTTGGGCCAGTTGAAGGAGATCAGCACGGCGCAAACCGACATGGTATCGACCCGCTCACCGGCCGGGACCAGGGTCGGATAATCGTCGTTGGTGAAGGTGGCCGGATAATATTCGTCCTCGATCCCCTTGGCGTATGGCACCGGCAGCAGTTTCAGCCCGTTCGTGTCCTTGAGCGAGGTGAGCACGGGAGCTGGCTTGCCCGTCACCGCGATAACGGCAGCGATCTCGCCTGCCTTTAGCTTTTCGATCGCATCGGCGTCGTTCAAATGCACTTTCTGCGTCTCGACGCCGAGCGCCTCGAAGATGAGGCGGCCGGTGATCTCCGCGCCGCTGCCCTCGGGCCCGAAATTCACATATTTGCCGCTGAGCTCCTTGATGTCGTTGACGTCGTCGCGCACGAGGATGTGCAGTTCCTCGTTGAACAGCTTGGCGATATAGGCGATCTGACCTTTGAGGTTGGACCCGAGCTCGCCGGTCTTGTCGAAATGCTTGAGCAGGTTGGCTTGGGTCACTCCCATGTCGACGCCGCGCAAGAACAGCACATCCTTGATGTTCTGCTCAGGCCCTTTGCCCACCATTGGTAGCACGCGGAGCTTGTCGCCGTCGTCGAGCACCGAAGCGATGTCCTGCACGATGGCAAGGTCGGTGCCGCTCGGGCTGCCGGCCATGATCGTCACCACGTTCTCGTTTATCCGCGCACGGAAATTCTCCCGCACATTTTGTGCGGCGGCGGTCACCTCCGACTCGGGTTTGGGCAGGTCTTTGGCGCGGGGGCCGGCAAGGGCGGCAGCGGCGATCAGACAAAGTCCGAACGCGAGGGCGATACGCATGACAGGTCCCTCTGTTTAGAGCGCGCTACCCTCGTTAGACGCCACATGACCCGCTTGAACGCGCACAAGGCGGGGCATGAATCAGGTCGCGCGTGAGGGGGGATGCCTGCTGATGGCACCAGCGCGACAGTTCCCCAGTCGTGCTGCTATTCCTGTTGCGATGATGGAAAGTGATATTTCGACTACAGTCAAGTAGTCAATTGTTAGTGCCACGACAATATCACAGTTTTACCACAGGTTTGCCGAAAAGTACTAGAACGCGGCAAGAGCAAGGCTACCGCTCTATTGAGCGGTAGCCCACGAAAACTTAGACGTTACAGAGAATAAGCTGTAACGCTTGAAGTAAATCTTGACAGTCAGCCGGCCCGCCCCGACGCGCTCGGAGGAGCCGACCGACCAACGCTTGGGATCGATGTTGGTTCCGCGCGACCTTCAGCGCCGCGACAGGCTGAGCCTGGCGGAGCCCCTGCGGCTGCTCACGCTGACCGAGAGACGGTTGCTGTGCTGCACGATCACCACCTTCCCGGTCACCCCCTCGCCTTGGACCAAGCCGAAATAACGATTGGTGCCGGATGCCACTACGCGCCCCGAGGCTGCGTAGCGGCCGGTCTCGGTGGCGCAGTCCGAGGACACCCCGTAGGCCTTCGCGCTGATCCGCGAGAAATTCACGCGGCATCGCAATTTGTCGGCACCGCCGCGATAGTTGACGACGCCGGAGCCGCGCCACGAGCCCTCTGGTCCAGCCGCCGCCGGCTGCGGCATGAAGGAAATGCCAAAGACAATGAGCGACAGGGTGAGAATGATGCGCATGCAGCCCTCCCCGAAAACGATTCGCCGGGCGATCATTCTGGCGCGGTATGCAGGATGGGGCGAGCGATTTAATCCGCGTCCATTTTCAGCGCGGCGATGAACGCCTCTTGCGGGATGTCGACCTTGCCGAAGCTCCGCATCTTCTTCTTGCCGGCCTTTTGCTTGTCGAGCAGCTTGCGCTTGCGCGTGATGTCGCCGCCATAGCATTTGGCGGTAACGTCCTTGCGCAGCGCGCTGATCGTCTCGCGCGCGATCACCTTGCCGCCGATCGCCGCCTGGATCGGGATCTTAAACATGTGCCGCGGAATCAGGTCCTTCAGCTTCTCGACCATGGCGCGGCCGCGCATCTCGGCGCGTGAGCGGTTGACGATGATCGACAGCGCATCCACCGGCTCGTCGTTGACGAGCAGCGTCATCTTGACGAGGTCGCCTTCCTCGTAGCCGATGATGTGATAGTCGAACGAGGCGTAGCCGCGCGAGACCGATTTCAGCCGGTCGTAGAAATCGAATACCACCTCGTTCAGCGGCAGCTCGTAGACTACCAGCGCGCGTGCGCCGGCATAGGTCAAGTTCTTCTGCCGCCCGCGCCGGTCCTCGCAGAGCTTGAGCACGGCGCCGAGATGGGTGTCGGGCACGAGGATGGTCGCTTCGATCCACGGCTCCTCGATCTTGGCGATCTTCTGCGGCTCGGGCATGTCGGCGGGATTGTGCAGCTCGAGCATCGTGCCGTCGGTGCGATAGACGCGATAGATCACCGAGGGGGCGGTGGCGATCAGGTCGATATCGAATTCGCGCTCCAGCCTCTCGCGGATGATCTCGAGATGCAGCAGCCCGAGAAAGCCGCAGCGGAAGCCGAAGCCGAGGGCCGCCGAGGTTTCCATCTCATAGGTGAAGCTCGCATCGTTGAGCCGGAGCTTGCCGACCGCCTCGCGGAGATTTTCGAATTCGCTCGCGTCGACCGGAAACAATCCGCAGAACACCACCGGCTGTGCCGGCTTAAAGCCGGCGAGCGGCGCGAGAGCAGGGCGCTTCTCTTCGGTCACAGTGTCGCCCACGCGCGTGTCGGCCACCTGCCTGATCGAAGCGGTGAAGAAGCCGATCTCGCCGGGCCCGAGCCGGTCGCGCATCTCCTGCTTTGGGCGGAAGATGCCTACCCGATCGACTTGGTAGGCGCCGCGGGTCGACATCAGGCGGATGCGCTGGCCCTTGGCGAGCACGCCGTCGAAGATGCGCACCAGCACCACCACGCCGAGATAAGCGTCGTACCAGCTATCGACCAGCAGGGCTTTCAGCGGCGCCCGTGCGTCGCCCTTGGGCGGCGGCAGCCGGTGCACGATCGCCTCGAGCACGTCTTCCACGCCGAGCCCGGTCTTGGCCGAGATCTCGAGCGCGTCATGCGCATCGAGCCCGATCACGTCCTCGATCTGCTGCCGCACGCGGTCGGGCTCGGCCGCCGGCAGGTCGATCTTGTTGAGGACCGGGACCACCTCGTGATTGTTGTCGAGCGCCTGATAGACATTGGCGAGGGTCTGCGCCTCGACGCCTTGCGTGGCGTCGACCACGAGCAGCGAGCCCTCGCAGGCGGCGAGGCTGCGGTTGACCTCGTAGGCGAAGTCGACATGGCCCGGCGTGTCGATCAGGTTCAGCTCGTAGAGTTGGCCGTCCTTGGCGCGGTAGTCTAGCCGCACGGTCTGCGCCTTGATGGTGATGCCACGCTCCCGTTCGATCTCCATCGAGTCGAGCACCTGCTCCTTCATCTCTCGCGCGGTAAGTCCGCCGCAGAGCTGGATCAGCCGGTCTGCCAAGGTCGACTTGCCGTGATCGATATGGGCGATGATGGAGAAGTTGCGGATGCGGGAGAGCGGCGTCGTCTCAGATTGACTCATGGGCGGCTTGGTACGGGAGCGAACGCCCGAGGGTCAAGCCGTGCACGGTGAAATGCGGCAAAACCATGGGGGGAACCGCCCTATTGTCGTGGTTGTTGGGTCGTAGGGCTGGGCTGACGCGAAACAACCAACCAGCGGAGTGATTCGATGCTGAAAAGACTCTTCCTCGCCGCCGCGCTGACCGGTCTCGTCGCCGGCGCCTCGTTTGCCGTTAACGTCGACCCGGCCGAGGCGCGGCCGGGTAGTGGCTGCCGCGAGGCGGCCAAGGTCAAGTTTTCTGGCAATCTCAAGTCGCGGGTGGCTTACAAGCGCGAGTGCAAGTCGCATTGGAAGGCCTATAAGTCCGCCCACGGCAAGAAGGGCCGCCTCTTCAAGAAGTCGGCCTGACATCTCTCGTCGCCATCGGCAAAGCGAAAAAAGGGGTCCCGCGGGGCCCCTTTCTTATGCCTGACACAACAACCTGGTGAGACGAACCGCCCCATTGCCCGGGGACTTCCGATCGACACATTGGCGCCCGGAACGCAACCAACGGAGGAACGAGGATGATCAAGAACGTATTCTTTGCTGCCATTGCGGCCGGGTTTGTCGCGGCGGTTGCCCTGCCGGTTCAAGTCACGCCCGCCGAGGCCGGCATGACTTGCAGGGAAGCGGCAAAGGCGAAATTCACCAAGGGTCTGAAGGAGCGCCACGCCTATCGCAAGGCCTGCAAAAAGGCTTGGAAGGCCGCTCACAAAGCCTAAGGCGGTGAGTCAGCTGTGAGGGGCTATCGCCCCTTTCTTAGTGCCCGGAACCATCGCTGCTCCAAAGTGCCTCGCTTTGACGCGAACGCTCCGGCCAATCAACGGATTGGCAATAACGCTACCCGGAATCGGCCGCTCGGCACCAAAAGCAAGTTGACGAGGAGGCCTGGGACCGTGCCTTATCGGCGCCGCGTAACGTTGCGTAGTCACTCACGGGAGTAAGTTTATGCTTAAGAAAGTGTTTTTGGCCGCCGCGCTGTCCGTGGCCATGGTCGGCGTCTCCATGACCGCGGCGCCCACCGAGGCTTATGCCTGCAAGAGCGGCTGCTTCAAGCAGGCCAAGGCCAAATACGGCCTGCACCTGCTGAAGCGCCACGCCTACAAGCGGGCCTGCAAGCGCGCTTGGCGCAAGGCCCACGGCAAGCGCCGCCTGTTCGGCTAAACGCTTCAGCTTGACGAAGCTGAGTGCTTTCGGAGGGACCCGCGCCTCGCGGGTCCCTTCGCTCTTCAGGAGGGCTTGCCCCAGATCTCGGCGAGGCGCTGGGCGCGGCCGCAGCCCCATTTGTAGTATTTGTAACTCACCGGATTCTGGTGGTGGTAGTCCTGGTGATAGTCCTCGGCGGCGGTGAAGGTCGTCGTCGGCCGGATCTCCGTCGCCACCTTTTGCTTGAAGCGGCCGGCAATCTCTTCCTTGGTTGCCTCCGCTAAGGCTTTCTCCGCATCATCGCCGACGAAGATCACGGTGCGATAGGCCGGTCCTTGGTCGCAGAATTGTCCGCTGGGATCGAACGGGTCGATATTGCGCCAGAACTGGTCGAGCAGCTTGTCGTAGCTGACTTTGGCGGGGTCATAGGTCACTTTGACCGCTTCCACATGGCCCTCGTGGCTCCCGTAAGTTGGATTGGGTTTGGTGCCACCGGCATAGCCTGAGATCGTCTCGGTAACGCCGTCGACCTGATCGAAAGCATCTTCGACGCACCAGAAACAGCCGCCGGCGAAGATCGCCGTCTTGGTCTCGGCGGCGCGCGTACCCTCCGAGCCGCCTGCAATCATCGCCGCGGTCAAGAAGTGGGCGGTCAGCGCCGCCAGAATCCATCGCGCCATCATGGGAGCACTCCAGATCGTTCCACACATTCTTATGAACTGCCGCCGACCGGGCAAAGTATCTCTCGCGCGACCGTGAAGTGAATTGATGGTCTGGGACGTGCCGATAAGGCCTTGGGCGCCCTTGGTCATTGGGTTATTCAGGGGCGATGCAACAGCTTCTCTCCCTGCCGCCGGATAGGATCAGGGCCGCCTACGATGTCGTGGTGATCGGCTCGGGCTACGGCGGCGGCGTCGCCGCCTCGCGGCTCTCGCGCGCTGGCCAAAGCGTCTGCATCCTTGAAAAGGGTAAGGAGTTTCCCACCGGCTCCTTTCCGAGCCGGCTGCCCGAGCTGCGCCGCGAACTGCAACTGAATGGCGGCAAGATGCGCTCGGGCTCCCGCACCGGCCTGTTCGATTTCCGCCTCGGCGCCGACATTCATGTGCTGGTCGGGTGCGGGCTTGGTGGCGGTTCGCTGATCAATGCCGGCGTCGCGCTTCAGCCCGACGCGCGCGTATTTGCCGACCATGCCTGGCCCGAGGAGGTTGCCGGCGATGGTCTGCTGGCGCTCGGTTTCAAGCGCGCCACCGCGATGCTGCGCCCCTCCCGCTATACCGACGCGCCGGCGCTGACCAAATATCGTGCGCTCGAGGCCGCGAGCGCCGCCTTCGGCTTGGCGCCCGTTGCTGCGCCGGTGGTGGTGAGCTTCGAGGAGAACGTCAATCCGGCGGGCGTGTTGCAGCCGGCCTGCACGCTCTGCGGCGATTGCTGCTCCGGCTGCAATGTCGGCGCCAAGAACACTGTCGCCATGACCTATCTGCCGGAGGCCAAGGCGTATGGAGCGGAGATCTTCACCGAGCTCAGCGTGAGCTACATCGCCAAAGGCGAGGCGGGCTGGCGCGTCTATTTTGCGCCCTCCGACGCGAAAGATGCCGTCCCGAGCTTCGTCGACGCGAGGACGGTAGTGCTCGCCGCCGGCACGCTCGGCTCGACCGAGATCCTGCTCAGATCACGCGAGCGGGGACTGTCTGTTTCCGACCGGCTGGGCGAGCGCTTCTCCGCCAACGGCGACATCATCGCTTTCGCGCTTGGCGGCAAGGAGAAAGTGAACGGCGTCGGGGTCGGTTTCCCGCCCAAATTCGTCGGCGACTCGATCGGCGCCTGTGTCGCCGGACAGATCGAGCTTCCCGATAATTGCGATCTCGACCGCTCCATGATCTTGCAAGAGGGCGTACTTCCGTCAGCGCTGGCGCCGCTATTGCCGGTGTTCTTCATCTCGGGCGGCAGGCTGATCGGCGCCGCGCAGAGCCTCATCAAGGGCGTCTATCAAGGGCCGCTCTCGCATCTCCACACCTTCTTCGTCGTGTCGCACGACGATGCGGCCGGTCGCATCACCCTCGACAACGGCAGCGCGCAGGTGCATTGGCCCCGCGTCGCCGATCAGCCTGTCTATGAAAGGGTCGACGCCGCCTTGACCCGCGCCGCCGCGGCGGTCGGTGCCCGCTACATTAAAAGCCCGCTTGCCACGACCGGCGTCGGTACCAAACCGGCGACCGCTCACCCGCTCGGCGGTTGCGGCATTGGCCACGACGCGGCAAGCGGCGTGGTCAACCACAAATGCCAGCTGTTCGACGGCATTGGCCCTGAAAGCGTGCATTTGGGACTTTATGTCTGCGATGGGTCGGTAATTCCGCGCTCGATCGGCGTAAATCCGCTGCTGACCATCACTGCGCTCACCGAGCGGGCCATGGTGCATCTTGCCCGCGACCACAATCTGGGGTTCGATGACGTTCCCCGCGTCCGCGAGGAGGCGGACCGGGCGTTGACCTGAGGGGTTGTCCGTCATGGCACGCCGCTGGCGCAGATCTTTCGGGATTGCCGCGGCGGGCGTCGCGCTCCTGCCGGCGGCCGGTGGCCTGCTTTATGCCGCCGCGCGCACTGCGCCCTGCGACCGGCCTGAGCTTACCGCATCGATCGGCGCCGGTCAGACGGACTCGGCGCACCCGGCCACGCTCGACCGGCTCACCATCGTGCTCGCCGGCGACACGGGCTTCAATCCGACCGATGCCAAGGTCGACGCCAAGGGCATGCGCAAAGGCAAGCAGGCGATCAGCTTCACCGATGCATTGTCAGGTGTCGCGCAGGAGGTCGACGGCGACCTTGCATTCGCCAATCTCGAAACCGTGGTCACCGACCGCAACAACATGCCGCCGGAGACCAAGGGCAGGGGGGCGTTTCATTTTCGCAGCCATCCGGCCGCGCTCAAGGCGATGATCGATGCGGGCTTCAATCTGTTCTCGCTCGCCAACAACCATTCTTACGACTATGGCGCGGCCGGCATCGAGGAGACGCTTTATCATCTCGCCGTCGCCAATGCCGAGAAGGCGATTGCCGTTGCCGGCATCGGCAGCGATTTCGCCGAAGCCGTCAAACCCGGTTGCATCGATGTCGGCGGCACGCGTGTCGGCCTCGGCGCGATCGGCATCATCACCGGCGACCAGCCGCAATATCGCGCCGGCCCGGACAAGGCGGGGCAGGCGTCGTACCGCGACCGCCCCGATTTCGAAGCGGTGGTAGACAAGCTCGTCGCCCTACCGGCGGAGTACCGCATCCTCTCGATCCATTACGGGCTCGAGGGCCGGGTGGAGCCCGATGAGCGGCAACTGGAGGATTGGCGGGCCTTCGCCGCCGGGGAGAAAGGCATCGACCTGATCGTCGGCCATCACCCGCATGTGGCCCAGGGTGTCGAGCTCAACGGCAAGTCGCTGATCTTCTATGGGCTCGGCAATTTCCTGCATCCGGGCACCGCCGAGATGAAGCGCTTCGGTCTCTGCCGCGACTACGGCTTGATGGCCAAGGTGCATCTCGCGCGTACGGGTGGGTCCTGGCAGGTCGGCGCCATCGAAACGGTCCCCCTTGCCAATACCGAGATGAAGCCCGAGCCCTTCGCCGCCGAGGAGGCCACCAAGCGCATCTACGTGCTCAACCATCTTGCCGAAGGGCTCGACGACGAGAAGACTGCGAAGGGCGTGCGCTTCACGCCGCAGCCGGACGGCAGCGGGCTTTATTGCGCCCAAGGCGCGAGCGAGCTTGGCGGCAAGCTCGCTTCTCTATGCCAAGGCTGGCAGGAACCTGGCGAGCCGGAGGCGGCGCTTGCCAAGGCGCTCGACAAGGCCTGCGAGGACAAGCCGTTCTACGGCAAGCCCGCCCTGGTCAAGCGGCGCAAGCCCACCCGGCCGCAGCGCCGCGCGGCGCCACAGCCTTTCCCCTTCGGCGGCCCATTCTAGCCGGCCTCGGCGGAAACTTCCCACATCGCGCGGCGTTGTCCGCTGTGGCGGAGAAAGAGAACGTCGCGCGTTGCGGACATTACTGCTTCACAATCCGACTGCCGGAGCGAAAGACCACAGCGCCGAGGAGCTCATGGACCTGCTCGCCGGTGCAGGCTTCTCGCCGAAATATCAGTCGAGCAAGGACGACTACAAAAAGGCCCTGCGCAAAAAATGGGACCTCGTCATCGTGGCGGGCGGCGACGGCACCGTGACGCGAGCGGCGCGCGCCATGCGGCGCAGCGACGCAACCCTTGCCATCCTGCCGGTCGGCACTGCCAACAATATTGCGCGGACGCTCGGTGTGAGCGGCGATCCCGAGACGCTGATTTCACGCCTGCGAGGCGCCAAACCGAGGCGCCTCGATATGGGCTTGGCGTGTGGTCCCTGGGGCAAGCGTCGATTCCTCGAGGCGGTGGGCTTCGGGACCATCGCCAAGGCGATGGCGCATAGCGACGGCGGCGCCAAGCCGCCTTTGGAGCTGCGCATCCATTGGGGACGCGAGGACCTGCAGCAATTCCTCGAAGAGGCACGGGCCGAGCCGTTCGAAATCGCCATCGACAGCGAGGTCTTTACCGGAGAGTTCCTGCTCCTGGAGATTCTGAATCTGGGGCGCACCGGTCCCGCGCTGCCGATCGCTTCGACGTCGGCGCATGACGACGGGCATTTCGACATCGTCTTTCTTTTCAAGAACGACAGGGCGCCGATGCTGTCCTGGCTGGAAAATCCAGAGCGTGAGCCTCCGCCCGTGACCACGCGCAGGGGGCGCGACATTCGCCTCAACTGGGAACATAGCCACGCCCGCATTGACGACCGGGTCTACCATCCGCCCAAGTCAGTCAGCCCGGTTGAAATCACTCTCGACGATTGTGGGTTGCGCGTGCTCGTGCCCCCTCCTGCCGGCCTGGGCGGCTGACGGATTTCGGCGCCGCGTGATTGTCAAGCACGCCCACGAGTCTCTCGCGTGTGCCCTCGTCCGTGTAGTCGAGGCAAAGCGGCGTGACGGAAATCTGGTTGCAGCGCACCGCCCAGAGATCGGTTTGCTTTGGCGGTTTGGCGCGCCGTCGCTCCACACCGATCCAATAATACGCCCTGCCGCGCGCATCGAGACGATCGATGATGCGAAACAGGTCCGGATCGCGCAGTCCCTGCACCGTGGCGCACATCCCCTTGACCGCATCGGGCGCGCAGTTGGGAAAATTGAC
>DATICH010000029.1:0-6865 GCA_035456885.1 Methyloceanibacter sp. | reverse complement strand
GTCGGCTATTTCGCGCAGCACCAGATCGAGGAGTTGGTGGCGGACGAGACGCCGCTGCAACACATGCAACGGCTGCTGCCCGCGGCGTCTCTCGAGGAGGAGGTGCGCACGCAGCTCGGCCGCTTCGGTTTTTCCGGCGATAAGGTGCATGTCCCTGTGCGCCAGCTCTCGGGCGGGGAGCGGGCGCGGCTGTCGCTGGCGCTGATCACGCGTGAGGCGCCGCATATGCTCATTCTCGACGAACCGACCAACCATCTCGACATCGAGGCGCGCGACGCTCTGGTCGAGGCGCTGGCCGATTTCGGCGGCGCGGTGGTCGCGGTCAGCCACGACCGGCATCTGTTGGGGCTGGTTGCCGACCGGCTGCTACTGGTCGAGGGCGGCACGGTGACGTCGTTCGACGGCAGCCTCGAGGATTATCGCGAGGCGGTGCTGGGTTCGCCCGGCGATGGGAAAGGCGGGGGGCAGAGCAAGCGGGGCTCGCGCGAAGCGAAGCGGCAGCTCGGAAAAGAGGCGCGGGAGTGCGACAAGCAACTGCGCAAGGCGGTCGCGCAAGCCGAGGCCGAAGTGAACCGGCTATGGCAGCGGCGCGCCGAGATTGATGTGCAGCTAGCAAGCCCGCAAGCAAATGGCGCGGCGACGAGCGAGCTCATGAAGACGCGCGCCGAGACCGAGCAGCGCCTCAAAGACGCCGAGCATCGCTGGCTGGAGGCGAGCGAGGCGCTCCATCAGCGGGGGTAAGCTTGGTTATTTCGGAGCGCGGGCGAACATCTCCTCGACGTGGTCCCAATTGATCAGGTGGTCGAACCACGCTTCGAGATATTTGGGCCGCTCGTTGCGATAGTCGATGTAGTAGGAGTGCTCCCAGACGTCGACGCCGAGCAGCGGCCAGCCGCCATGCACCAGCGGATTCTCTCCGTTCGGAGTCTTGGTCACTTCGAGCTTGCCGTCCTTCATGGCCAGCCATGCCCAGCCCGAGCCGAACTGAGTCTTGCCCGCCTCGATGAAGTCGTTGCGGAATTTGTCGAAGCCGCCCAGGTCGCGGTCGATCAAGGCGAGCACCGCGCCCGGCACCTTCTTGCCACCGCCGTCCTTCTTCATCCACGGCCAGAAATGGATGTGGTTGAAGTCCTGGCCGGCATTATTGAAGATTCCCTGGTTCTTGCCGTAGCTCGCCTTGACGATCTCCTCGAGCTCCATGCCCTCGAAGCCGGAGCCCGGCAACAGCTTGTTCAAATTGTCGACATAAGCCTTGTGGTGCTTGTCGTGGTGGTAATGCAGGGTCTCGGCCGACATATAGGGCTCGAGCGCCTCATATTCGTAAGGGAGGGGAGGAAGTTCGAAGGCCACGGCAGTCCTCCGGCGTTGAGTTGATCCGGTCAAAAGCGTGGCGGAAGCTAAAGGTTCCGTGCGAACGAGGCAAGACAAGCCTCTGAAATCAGATTCGCTTTGCGGAGGGTGGGCGCGGAGCCCCTGAACCCCGCGCCCGGTGCCGAGGAAGGTTCGCTTAACGTCAGTCCAGGGCCTGACGGAGCGAAGGTTAGGCGAGGGGACCTGAACCCAGCATGAACCGGGCCTGCAGCATTGCTTCAGGCGGGTGACGTCATTTGATCAGCGCCTGAATTTCCTTGAATTCCGGCGTGCCGGCGCGCTCCAGCCACTCGAACAGGACCATCTCGCTGTCGACCACGTCGGCACCGGCTTTTGCTAGCCGATTGATGGCGAGCTTGCGGTTTACCTTGGAGCGCGAGCCGATAGCGTCGGCGACGACGAAGGCTGCGAAGCCCTGCGCTTCCAGATCGATCGCCGTTTGCAGCACGCAGACATGGGCCTCGGTGCCGCCGATCACGACCTGGGGCCGACCTTGGCGGCGAAGCTCATGCAGTCGATCGCGCAAGGGTTCGCTCTTCAGGCAGGAGAATTCCACTTTGTCGAAAATGAAGGCGGCATTGGCATAGGCGTCGCGGATCGGCTCCACGGTGGGCCCCAAGCCTTGCGGGTATTGCTCCGAAACGGTGATCGGCACCTCGAGCAGCCGCGCCGCGCGCACCAGCCTGATACACCGCTCGACCACGCGGTCCTTTCCCGAGATCGCGCCGAGCAGTTTGTCCTGGACGTCGACGATGAGAAGCTGAGACTTGTCGCGGGCGATCAGCATGGCGGCAGGTAATGTGACCGGATTCGGTTCCGAGGCAAAGCCTCAGCCCGCGGGAGCTTGGGCGATCTGCAGCGCGAAGGCGTAGGCGAGCGCCACCTCTTTCAGGCGTTCGAATCGACCGGAAGCACCGGCATGGCCCGCCTGCATGTTGGTGCGCAGCAGAATGAGATTGTCTTCAGGGACATGCTCGCGCAGCTTCGCCACCCATTTGGCCGGCTCCCAATAGGTGACGCGCGGGTCGGTGAGGCCGGCCAGCGCTAGAATATGCGGATAGGTCTGCGCGCGGACATTGTCGTAGGGCGAGTAGGCGGCGATGGTGCGGTAATCCGCCTCGCTCTGGATCGGGTTGCCCCATTCGGGCCATTCCGGCGGGGTCAAAGGCAGTGTGTCGTCGAGCATGGTGGTGAGTACATCGACGAACGGCACCTCGGCGATGATGCCGAGAAACAGTTCCGGCGCCATATTGGCGGCGGCGCCCATCAGCATGCCGCCGGCGCTGCCGCCATGGGCCACGATGTTGCCGCGCGAGGTGTAACCCTCGGCCGCCAGGAACTCGCCGGCGGCGATGAAGTCGGTGAAGCTGTTGACCTTCTTCTCGCGTTTGCCGTCTTTGTACCAGCGATAGCCCTTATCCTTGCCGCCGCGAATATGGGCGATGGCATAGACGAAGCCGCGATCGACCAGGCTGAGCGCGTTGCTGTTGAAGCTCGCCGGGATGGCGTGGCCGTAGGCGCCATAGCCGTAGAGGAGCAGCGGCGCCGTGCCGTCGAGCTTGGTGTCCGTGCGGTAAAGCAGGGAGACCGGCACCGTCTCGCCATCCCTGGCGGGAGCCATCACGCGGCGGGTGACGTAGCGAGCAGGGTCGTGGCCGCTCGGAATCTCCTGAGTCTTGCGCAGCACGCGGGTGCGCGTGCTCATGTCGTAATCGAACACTTGTGCCGGCGTGGTCATCGACGAATAGGTGAAGCGTAGTGTTCGAGTATCGTTTTCGTAGCCTGGGGAAAGACTCAGCGCATAGGCCCCCTCATCGAAGGCGATGGCGTGCTCCTCGCCGTCGGCGAATCTCCGCACGACGATGCGCGGCAGCCCGTCCTCGCGTTCGAGCCGCACGAGAAAGTCCTTGTAGGCGACCACATCGAGAATGAGCCGGCCCGGTCTATGCGGCTCGATTTCGCGCCAATTCTCCTGGCCTGGCGCGTCGGCCGGCGCTTCGACGATGCGGAAGTCGTCGGCACCGCGGGAATTGGTCAGGATGATCAGCTTGCCGTCATGGTGATCGACCGAATAGTCGTGCTCGGGCTCGCGCGGGGCGACCAGCCGCGGCGGCGCCGAGGGGTCGGCGGCATCGATCAGGCTGATCTCCGAAGTTTCGTGGTCGTGGACGCTGAGCAGGAGAAACCGCCGGTCCTGGGTGGCATCGAGGCCGAGGAAATAGCCAGGATCATTCTGCTCATGAACGATCGCGTCCGGGCTCACCTCGCCAACTATGTGCCGCAGCACGCGACGCGGGCGATGCTCGTGGTCGAGCCAGACATAGAGCAAGGTGCGGCCGTCCGCGGCCCATTCCAGCGAGCCGTTGGAATCGACGATGCGCGAGTCGACGAGCGCGCCGCTCGCGGCCTCGATGACGTTCACAGTGTAAAACTCGGAGCCCTTGGTATCGACCGCATAGGCGATCAGGCTGTGGTCGGGACTGTGCGCGACGTCCCCTAAGCGGAAATAGGCATGCGGTTTGGCGAGCGCGTTGCCGTCGATCAGGATCTGCTCCTCGCCCCCGCCCCTGGGGATGCGGCAGAGCAGCGGATGCTGCCCGCCGGTGACGAAGCGCGTGTAATAGGCGAAGGCCCGGTCGGGAGCGGGCACGCTTGCATCATCCTCCTTGATGCGTCCCTTCATCTCGGCGAAGAGCTTCGCCTGCACCTCCTCGGTGCCGGCCATCGCCGCTTCGGTATAGGCGTTCTCGGCTTCGAGATAGGCCCTGATGTCGGCATCGAGCGCAGCCGGGTCGCGCATCACCGTCTGCCAGTTGTCCGCGCGAATCCAAGCATACTCGTCCACGCGGGCGATGCCGTGATGCATGGACGCGGAAGGGCGGCGGGCCGCAGTCGGTCCGCGCGCCCGGGACGGTCTGTCATTCATGGGTCAGGACTTTATGCGGCGCTCTTGCCGCCCTTGTCATCCGGGTCGAGCTGCAAGGCTACGCCATTGATACAATAGCGTGCACCCGTTGGCTCCGGACCGTCGGGGAACACATGGCCGAGATGCGCCTCGCATTTCGTGCAGCGAACTTCTGTGCGACGCATGAAGAAGGAGCGGTCATCGTGCTCGGCCACCGCTTCTTTTCCCGCCGGCGCATAGAAGCTCGGCCAGCCGGTGCCTGAATCGTATTTGGTCTCCGAGCTGAAAAGCGGCGCGCCGCAACAGACGCAGCGGTACATCCCGGCCCGCTTCTCCTGATAATAGGGGTGGCTGAAGGCGCGCTCCGTCCCATGCTTGCGGGTTACATGGTACTGCTCGGGCGTAAGCTTTGTCCGCCACTCGGCATCCGAGACCTCGATCTTGCTGGCCTCGTTGTTTTCAGCCTGGTCTGATTGTTTCATCGGTGGAACACTTTCGGGATGATTGGCATTTATTCGAACGCAATATAGGCATCGGAGTTCGCGTGCCGAAGAGCTTGGACTGATCGCTCGCGGAGGCTTGATTGCCGGGGAGATTGGGATTTACGACTAGCATTCGGTATTTGGGGAGGTCGCGAGTGGCGCCGGCCAGACTTAAGCAGCGATGAGAGCTGATCTGGGTAAGCGAAAGTCAGCCCTTAATTTATCATATTCGGCACGCGCCTAGTCTTCGTGAGAAGAGCTGCGTTGCGATCTGGCACAAAGTCGATTATACGGGACAAATCAGCTTTGTTCGGTTAGATCCGCCGTATTCTCTAGTTGGAAACATTGTAATTTCGGGTCACAAAAACGGCGTAATCTAGTGACTCAAAGTCATGTGGGCCCGGGAGATGCGCGAGCACCCGCGAAAAGGGATGGCGTGCTGGCGGGGACTGGGAATGAGCCAGAATTAAGGAGCCATTTCATGGAAGCGAGTCTGGAGAAGAACGAACTCGTCGAACTGACCGCCGAGATTGTTTCGGCTTATGTCAGCAACAACACGGTGGTGGCAAGCGACCTTCCTGGCGTAATTCACAATGTTTTTGATGCGCTGAGCAAAGCCTCGACTGCCTCGGGTCAACCCATCCGTGAAGAGCTGAGGCCAGCCGTTGCAGTCAAGAAGTCGGTGACTCCTGAATACATCATCTGCCTCGAGGACGGGAAGAAGTTCAAGTCGCTGAAGCGTCATCTGCGCACCCATTACGATCTGTCGCCCGAGGAATATCGGGAGAAATGGGGTCTGCCGCACGACTATCCGATGGTCGCGCCGAACTACGCAGCCGCCCGTTCGGATCTAGCGAAACGCATGGGACTGGGTCAGCGCCGCCGCTGAGCCGGGCTTCGCTGCCAAGCGTGCGTCGAGCAATCGCCGCGCGCAAATACCGGTTGCCTCCCAAATCGGGTAGGCTCGCTAGGTGTTAATACAAGCCTTTGTGACTCTTAATGAATCCGGCGTTCGCCGCTTGCATGTCGGGCGACTTATCCACATAGTCGAACAAATACAAGCGATTCGCGGGCACGCACCAAGCCCGCGACAGGGGGATGCCAATGCTGGCTGGACGCGGCTTCCGAGCGCAGCTTGTGTTGCAGGGACAGCGTGAACTATTCGATTATTGGCTCGGTGCGGCGGGCAACCGGCGCATGCCCGCGAGATCAGATTTCGACCCATTCAAGGTTCCGCGACTGTTGCCCTCGATCGGTCTGATCGATGTCGGTCGGGGTCTCGACCGCGCCGCGTTTAGGCTGGCCGGCACCAGACTTCATGACGTTTACGGCCAGGAGATTACCGGCAAGAGCACTTGCGAGGTATTTGCGGGAGAGCAATCCGCTTATTGGCGTCGCGCGCACGATCGGGTGGTGGGCGAGGGCCTGCCGCTGCACGGCGTGGTAAAGGGGCCGGCCAAGGGCCGCGATCACGTCGTGCTGTTCTGGTTACGCCTGCCGCTGTCGGAGGATGGGGGACGGGTCGACCGGATTCTCTGCTACGATGTGGCGGGGCCGGCCGCGAATACCCGCATGCAAACAGGGCCCGCACATTTGTTCCACAAGCGGCGTCAGCCGTTATCGGAGCCTTTGCCACGGCGAGCGCAGTTCGGCTGAGGCTCCCGTGCTTCGGTCAAGCCCGCAAGCTCCCCCTTGTAGGCGCTCAGCAAACCGAGATGCCGGTTAAGGTCGTAGCTCCAATGGCCGGCAAGACCGAGCCGACGCTCGGCGCGCAGTGCCCGACGCAGCTTGTTGAGGATGAGGGTTCGCCCTTCAAGGCTCTGGTCGACGAGCTCATGCGGCCAGAGCGCGAGCAATTTGGGCAGATCGCGGACTCTTAGATAGGCGGCCGCCCGCCTCGACCATTGCGCCGAAGACGCGGCTTGCCGCCGAATCCCTTCGCCTCGCTGCCCGGCGCTTCGTCGTCTGGTTTGGCTTGTGCAGCACCGATCCTCTCCTCTGTCCGAGGCCCGATCATGCGCAGGGTTTGCGAGGGCGGGGATTAGCCCAGGGATCGCGCGCTTCGGCTGGTCACTGCAACAACCCGGAACTTATCCCCGCCCGACTC
>DATICH010000028.1:0-14084 GCA_035456885.1 Methyloceanibacter sp. | reverse complement strand
AGACGGCGCGGCCGGAAAGACTTCCGTTGGTCCGCCATGTCCTTGCTCAACCAGTAAAATCGGGCAAATCCGAGGCTTATTCTATTCCACGGTCACCGATTTGGCGAGGTTCCGGGGCTGGTCGACGTCGGTCCCCATGAACACAGCGGTGTAGTAGGCGATCAACTGCACCGGGAGCGCATAGATCAACGGGGTGACGAAGCGGTGCACCGGCGGCACAACGAGATGCGCCGCCAAGCTACAGCCGGTGCTGCCCGGATCGGCGTCGCTGACCAGCACAATCTTTCCGCCTCGCGCCGCAACCTCCTGCATGTTCGAGACGGTCTTGTCGAATAGGTCGTCGCGCGGAGCGATGACGATCACCGGCATATTCTCGTCGATCAGTGCGATCGGGCCGTGCTTCAACTCGCCGGCGGCGTAGCCCTCGGCATGGATATAGGAGATCTCCTTGAGCTTGAGCGCGCCCTCGAGCGCGATGGGAAAGCTCGTGCCGCGCCCGAGATAGAGCACGTCGCGGGCCTTCGACAACTGATGTGCCAGCGCCTCGTAAGGGCGCTCGTCGTGCAGCACGGTGGCCATATGGCGCGGCACCTCGCCGAGCGCCCGCACCAGTTCCGCTTCTTGCGTGGGGTCGATCACGCCGCGCGCCTTGCCGGCAGCGATGGCGAGGCAGGCGAGCACCGCAAGCTGGCAAGTGAAGGCTTTGGTCGAGGCGACGCCGATCTCCGGCCCGGCAAGCGTGGGCAGCACGGCGTCGGATTCCCGGGCGATGGAAGATTCGCGCACATTGACGACGGAGAGAATGTGCTGACCCTGGCCGCGGCAATAGCGCAGCGTGGCAAGGGTGTCGGCGGTCTCGCCCGATTGTGAGACGAACAGAGCGACCCCTTCCGGTTCGAGCGCGGTTTCGCGATAGCGGAACTCCGACGCAATATCGACATCGACCGGAAGCTTGGCCCAGCGCTCGAACCAATATTTGGCGACAAGGCAGGCATAGAACGCGGTGCCGCAGGCCGATAGCGACAAGCGGCGCACATTGGCGAAATCGAAGGGCAGCGCCGGGATGTCGACGCGGCTGGTGGCGAGGTCGACATAGGCGGCCAAGGTATGGCCGATTACCTCCGGCTGCTCGTGGATCTCCTTGATCATGAAGTGCCGGTGGTTTCCCTTGTCGACCAGAAGCGCGGTGGCGAGCGAGCGGGTGACGGCACGCTCGACGGCACGACCGTCGCGGTCACGGATGGCAATCCCCCTGCGCGTCAGCACCGCCCAATCGCCGTCGTCCAAATAGGCGATCGAATCAGTGAAGGGGGCGAGCGCAATGGCGTCGGAGCCGACGAACATCTCACCGTCGCCATAGCCGATGGCGAGCGGGCTACCCTGCCGTGCCACGATCATCAGATCGTTGTAGCCGCGGAAAATCATGGCGAGCGCGAAGGCACCCTGCAATCGCTTCAGCATATTGAAGGTGGCGCGGACGGGATCATTGCCGGCCCTCAGCTCATGGGTGAGCAGATGGGCGATGACTTCGGTGTCGGTGTCGCTGGTGAACGCCGCGCCTTCCGCCGCCAGCTCCTGCTTCAACTCTCGGAAATTCTCGATGATACCGTTATGCACCACTGAGACGAGATCGGTCATATGCGGGTGGGCGTTAGATTCGGTCGGCTTGCCGTGGGTCGCCCAACGGGTGTGGCCGATGCCCGTGTCCCCGGGCAGTGGGTCGCGCCGGAGCAATTCCTCGAGACTACGCAGCTTGCCTTCGGCGCGCCTGCGACCCAACTCGCCGTTATAGACGGTGGCGACGCCGGCGGAATCGTAGCCACGATATTCGAGGCGCTTCAGCGCATCGACCAGTTGTTCCGCAACCGGACGCTTGCCGAGAATGCCAATGATGCCGCACATACCCTACACCCTCATGCCCCTGTTACTCATAGTGCGGCGCCGCCGAAACTCGCAATTCACGCTCTATGTCTCCTTGTTTCCATCGCGCTTCCCTTTGCCGCCGCGCTGCTTACGCCGCTTGGCAGCCCAGCCTGGACGCTCCTCCTGCGGCACCCGCGAGAGCGCGAGCGCATCTGGCGCGACATCCTTGGAGATGACGCTGCCGGATCCGACATAAGCGCCCTCCCCGATCTTCACCGGCGCGACAAGCGAGGTGTTCGAGCCAATGAAGGCGTCAGCGCCGATCTCGGTGCGGTGCTTGCCGAAGCCGTCGTAGTTGCAGGTGATGGTGCCGGCACCGACATTTGCCCGCGGGCCGACGCTCGTATCGCCGATATAAGTGAGGTGGTTCACCTTGGCCCCTTCGCCGATCTCGGATTGCTTGATCTCGACGAAATTGCCGACTCGGGCGTCCTTGGCGAGCTTTGCGCCAGGCCTGAGGCGGGCAAACGGTCCCAGCGTGGCGCCGCGCCCGATGCGCGCGGCCTCCATATAGCAAAAACTCTTGATGGTGGCGCCGTCTTCGATGGTTACGCCTGGGCCGATCACCACATGCGGCTCGATGACCACGTCTCGACCGATCTCGGTATCGAAGCTGAGGAACACCGTGTCGGGCGCGACCAGGGTTGCACCATTGGCCATCACCGCTGCGCGCAGGCGCTTCTGCATCAACGCTTCGGCTTCGGCCAGCTCGCTGCGCGAGTTCACACCGAGGACCTCCTCCGCATCCGACATCACCATGCGCGTCTCGAGCCGGTCGCCGCGGGCGAGCGCCACCGTGTCGGTGAGATAGAATTCGCCCTTGGCGTTGTCATTGCCGATGCGGTCGAGCAACCCGAGCAGTTGCTTGCCGGAGCGGAACCCCATGATCCCGGAATTGCAGAGCGTGAGCGCGCGTTCCTCCGGGTTCGCGTCCTTCTCCTCGCGGATGCCGATCGGGCGTCTGTTTTCGTCGAGCAGCAGTCGGCCATAACCCGTCGGGTTGTCCGGCTCGAAGCCGACCACCACCAGGTCGGCGCCGGACTTCAGTTCCGCGCGGATGTTGGCGATCGTCCCGGATCTGAGCAGCGGCGTATCGCCATAGAGCACGAGGATCTGCCCATCGAATTGGTCGAGCGCCTGCCGCGCGGCCTTGACCGCGTCGGCGGTCCCTAGCTGCGCTTGCTGCACGAAGACGGCGGGCTTCGCATCGAGTGCCACGGCCGCCGTGCCGACCTCGTCCATTTCCGGTCCGACCACGACGGCCAGTCGAGCGAGCCCGGCCGACTTGGCAGAGTTGATCACATGGGCGAGCAACGGCGCGCCGGCGAGACGATGCAGCACCTTGGGCCGATCGGACTTCATCCGCGTGCCCTTGCCCGCGGCCAGTATGATGGCGAGAGCCGTGTCTTCAGTCATGCCGCTCCAATTGCCTGCCTGGCTCGAATCGCCGCTCGCGGAACGCTCGAAACGGCGACCTGTCTAGTCCAAACCACGCGCGAGGGCCATAACCTCGCAGGGCTATAGTCTTACCGCGGATCAAGCGAGAAATTGACCGGCGCAAAAGAGCGAGGCATGGTTGGTGTCGCGGGGCGGCGCAAATTGCCAGCAAGCCTTAATGGCGTCGCTTTTCCGCCCGATTTTTCGAGACGGGAGGGTTCGAGGCCGATGGCTCTTCGCCGCAAAAGCTCTCGCAACTGGGCGCGGGGGGTGTTCGCCACCTTCTGGATTTTGCTGGCCGGCGCTTCGGGCGTCTATCTGTTCAGCGCCTTTACCGACCCCACGCTTGGCGGCCAGCTGGTGAAATTCATCCCGGCATCTTCGGAGACGACGGCGGCCGTCTCGTCCGGAGAGTCGCCTGACCAGGAGCTTGCCGAGATCAAGGCGACGTTGCGCGAGTTGACGCAGCAGGTTGCCACGCTGACCGCCCGGCTCGACCCGGACGCGGCGGCGGAGACGGTTCCTTCTTCGCCTCCCGCTGAGTCGGAAGCGTCGTCGCCCGAGCCAGAGGCGGTCGAGTCGGCGGAAGCCCCGGAACCTGAGGTCGCCGCCACCCCTGACGCGCCGGCCGATATGCCTGCGGCGGAGACGAGCTCGACGCCAACTGAAACTCCGGCCGCCCCCGAAACAGCTCAGTCCGAGACGCAGCCGATCGAGCAAGCCGCCGCCGACACCGCGCCTACACCGCCGGCTGCCCCGGAGGCGTCGCTCGAGCCGAAGCCCTACGAGCCGCCGCCCGTCGTCGTGGCGCCGTTGCCACCCATAGAGGAGGAGCCCGCAGCTCCCGAGGATGCGTCGGCGCAAGCTCCATCTTCCGCTCCTGCCACGGAGCCGGAAGTTCCCGCCGAGGACGCGCCGGAGCCCACCCCCGAGGTCACGGAGAGCGCGGCCTTGGATCCCATCACCTTGCCGCCGGCCGCCAATGACGGCTCGACCCGCTATGGCATCGAGATCGGCAGCGTCGCCAAGCAAGACGGCTTGCGGCCCTTGTGGCGCGAGTTTCTGACCAACCACGCAGCCCTCGTCGCCGGGCTGCAGCCGCGGCGCGTCCTCGCACCCGACAAGAAATGGCGGCTGATCGCCGGGCCATTCTCCAGCGCCGCCGAGGCGGCTCAAGCCTGCGCGCTGTTCAAGAAGGCGTCGCGGCCCTGCGAGGCGACGGTCTACGCCGGCGACGCGCTATAGCTTTCCCCCGGTTGACGCTATTCAGGCTTCCGCGGCTGGACCGGCGTGCCGGCGGCCAATGGCGTGGGCGCAACGACGACGTATTTTCCGTCCTGAATCTGCGTGAGCGCCATCGATTTGGCGAGGTTTCGCCCTGCCGCATCGAATTTGATCGGGCCATAGAATGTCTGAAGCTCGGTGGCGGCGATTGCGTCACGCACGGTCTCGGCTTCCAAGCTGCGCGCGCGCCCGAAAGCGTCGGCGAAGACGTGCACGGCGGCCGCCGCCTGCGCCGCTTCCTCGGGCGCCTCATAATCGTGAGTCCGCTCGAAGCTCCCGCGAATCCTCCGCTGTGCCAAACAGCTCGCCTTCATGCGGGAGGCTGCGATGCCATTGATGGGTGCAGAGCATATACCCGGCCGCTGCGTCGAGCTTCTCGGCAATCCCAGCCGTCTCGCAATGCGTCATGCCGATCATTGGCACTTCGACTTGCAGTTGCTCGATCTGGGTGATGGCGGTGAGCGCTCCCTGCTCCTGACCCGAAATCAGCAGTAGGTCGGGCTTCAGTGCCTTCACTCTCTCCAAGGTGAACGACATGTCGTCGAGCTCGGGTGGGAGCTGATCGTCGATCACGACGTTCATGCCGTGGCGCATGATGGCGTCAAGTAATCCAGCGCGAACGTCCTGCGCAAACGGCTCGTCTGCCACGGCGAGCGCGACGCGCAACGATTCCTTGGTTTTGCCGAGCTTCTCGGCGTGTTCGACGGCAAACTCGATCACCGGGATCAGATATTGGTCCGAGGTGGAGAGCACTGCGAAGTGGTAGCGGTAGCCCCTGGTGAAGAGTTCGCGGGCTTCCCCGTTGCCCTGAACCAGGGGAATCTTGTGCCGCTCGGTCACCGGCAGGACCGCCTTAGTCTGGCCAGAGCCGTAAGGGCCAAGCATGAACTTGACCCCGTCCTGCTCGATCAAACGTTCGGCCAGCTTGGTCGCGCGTATCGGCACCGACCCGTCGTCATAGTAGCGCAGAACGAGCTTGTGGCGCTTGCCGCCGACCTTGAGCCGCCCTTCTCGTTGATCTTGCGGACGGCCAAATCATAGCCGTTCCTGACGTGAAGACCTTCCCGAGCATATTTGCCGCTCAGGGACAGCGAGGCGCCGAGCAGGTACATCCTCGGCGCCGGCGGCCGGCATGCCGGCCACATTGCATAGAAGCGCAGCTGCCAGGCTTGCCGGCAACACTCGCGCAGGCCGCACGTCTCTAACCCCCCGCCGCTAGGTGCGCGAATCCCTTACGTCAAGCTTACCACGCGCCCGGTTCAATCCCGCGTCCAAAACAGCCGACGCCGGAGAAAGTTCCTGTTCTCTTCGTTTCCTGGAAACTGCGCCGGCTCGCCTTTGCCTAGAGCTCGTCGGCGTTGAACGTATCGCAAGCCTCGAGCTTGCCGCTCTGATAGCCGCGTTTGAACCAGCGCACGCGCTGCTCCGACGAACCGTGGGTGAACGCGTCCGGCACCACGTAGCCTTGCGTCTGCCGCTGAATGCGATCGTCGCCGATAGCGCTCGCCGCGTTGAGGGCTTCCTCGATGTCACCGGGCTCGACGATGTTCTTGGTCTCGTCGGCTTGATTGGCCCAGATGCCGGCGAAGCAGTCGGCTTGCAGCTCCATGCGGACCTGCAGCGCATTGGCCTGACGCTCGCTCATGCGCTGCTTCAAGGCTTCGACCTGATCGGCGATGCCGAGCAGCTTCTGCACGTGATGCCCGATCTCGTGGGCGATTACATAGGCCTGGGCGAAGTCGCCCGGCGCGCGGAACCGGGTCTTGAGCTCGCGATAGAAGTCGAGGTCGATATAGACCTTCTGATCGAGCGGGCAGTAGAAGGGGCCCATCTGCGCTATGCCCAATCCACAGCCGGAGCGCACGCCGCCGGTGAACAGAACGAGCTTGGGCTCGCTGTAGCGCCGGCCGTAGCGCGCCAATGTCTCCTGCCAAACGTCCTCGGTCGTGCCGAGAACCACGGAAACGAACCGCTTGAGATCGTCCTCGCTGGTGGTTTGCGGGCGTTGCACGGGCGGCCCCTGCTGGCCGGGCACCGGGAAATTGGTTGCGTCGGGGCGCTGCTGGGGCAGGCGAATATCCGGAAAGGCGGTCGGATCGCCGCCCGGCTTGCCGCCTTGCATGATGACGCTGGGGTCGACGCCGAAGAAGAACATCAGGCCAAGGATAATAAGCAGCCCGACAATGCCGATGCCGCCGCCTCGCCCGCCCCCGCCGCTCGGAAAACGGACGCCTCCGCCAGGGAATGGGAAGCCGCCACTACGTTCGCCGCGCCGGTCCTCGACGTTCTCGCTCTCTCTTTGGCCGCGCCAGCGCATCTTGCTCGTGACCTCGACCGGGCGTCGGTCTGCCCGGTTTTTGCCCATTGTGCATGTGGCGAGCCCCCGCACAAGGCTCCTCACTGGCCCTGGAACGTTCGGGCCCGGGCGGCGTTAGAGATAATGGTGGGGTCTGCGTAGAAGCGCCACGCGGTGTGAAAGCCCGCAAATGCTTGTGGCTCTTAAAGAGACTGACAAAGAACCGTCAAAAAAGTGCCACAGGCCCAAGGCATGCTGTAGTTGCCCAGTTGTGTTCGGTCTGGGTCGGTAGTGCGTTCTGTGTAATGCGTACGAGCCCTGGCACTCCCCGCGCCGGGGCTCTTCTTTTATGCAGTGCCTATTCCGCAGGCTCGAGCGCGCCGCGCGCTCTGCCAGGCGCGGGAAGTGCCGGAACCGTATCGTCGTGCATCGGCTCGTGGTCGGCCTCGAGGAAGATGCGACGGCTGAGATAGGTGTAGACCACGGGGATGACGAACAGGGTGAACAGCGTGCCGACCAAGAGTCCTCCGACGATCACCCAACCGATATCCTGACGGCTCTCCGCGCCCGCGCCGGTGGCGAACGCCAGCGGCACAGCGCCAAGCACCATGGCGCCAGTGGTCATCAGAATCGGTCGCAGCCTCAAGGTCGTCGCCTCGACCACCGCCTCGCGCATGACCTGCCCCTTCGCGCGCAGCTGATTGGCGAATTCGACGATCAGAATGCCGTGCTTGGTGATCAGGCCGATCAGGGTGACGAGGCCGACCTGGCTATAGATGTTGAGCGTGCCGCCGCTCCACCACAACGCCAGCAGTGCGCCGGTGATCGATAGCGGGACGGTCAGCATGATGATCAGCGGGTCGGTGAAGCTCTCGAACTGCGCCGCGAGCACGAGATAGATAAAGGCGAGCGCGAGCAGGAAGGTGAGATACATACTGGCGCTCGCCTCGCGGAACTCGCGCGACTCTCCCGAATATTCGATATGGGCACTCGCGGGCAGCGTCTCCTCGGCAGCCTGTTCGAGAAATGCGAGCGCATCGCTCAAGCTATAACCCGGGGCGAGCTGTGCGGTGATGGTCGCCGCGCGAAGCTGGTTGAAGTGATTGAGCTCCTTCGGCGCCACGGTCTCCTTGATGGTGATCAGGTTGGAAAGCGGGATCATCGCCCCATCCTTGCCGCGGACGTAGATCCGGCGCATGTCGTCGGGATTCTGCCGGTCGATATCGGCGATCTTCACCACGACGTCGTACTGCTGGCCCTCCTGCTTGAAACGGGTGACCTGCCGTCCCCCGAGCATCGTCTCCAGCGTGCGGCCGAGGGTCTCGATCTCGACGGCCATGGCCGCCGCCTTTTCCCGGTCGACGGCGATGTCGAGTTGCGGCGAGTTCAGCTTGAGATCGCTGTCGACATCGACGAGACCGGGATAGTCGGCCACCTTGTCGAGCAGCGCGTCGACCATCTTTTGCAGCTCGCTATAGGGCTGCGAGGTCTGGATCACGAAATTGACAGGCTTCGAGCGTGAACTCTGTCCGAGCGGCGGCGAGTTGCCGGGAAAAGCCACGACACCCGGCACGGAGACGACCTTGGGCGCGATGGATCGGCCGATTTCCTGCTGGCTTCGCTCGCGCTCGTCCCAGGGCATGACGCGCAGAATGACCCGGCCCTGTGAGACGGTGGGGCTGCCGGAAACAACAAAGACCCGATCCGCTTCCGGCACCGCCATGGCGATCTCCTCGAGTTCCTTGGCATAGGCGTCGGTATATTCGATGGTGGCACCCTCCGGGCCCCGGAACACGATGTTGATGCGCCCTTCGTCTTCCACGGGCGCAAGCTCACCCTTGAGCGTCACGAAGAGGAAATAGCTCGAAGCGGCCACGGCAAGACCAATGAGCAGAACGAGCGGGCGCGCCGCCAGTGCGCCCCGCAACAAAAGGCGATAGGCGGCGGTGATCCCCTGCAAGATCCTTTCGATAATCCGATAGAGCAGGTTGTGATGCGCGCTGTGCCGCAAGAGCTTCGAGCACATCATCGGCGATAGGGTTAGCGCCACGAAGCCCGAGACGATGACAGCGCCGGCGAGCGTCCAGGCAAATTCCGTGAACAGACGCCCGGTCAGACCGGTCATGAAGCCAATCGGGGCGTAGACCGCGGCCAGGGTGACGGTCATGGCGATGATGGCGAAGCTGATCTCGCGGCTGCCGACCAGCGCAGCCTTTACCGGGCTCAGGCCTTGCTCCATATGCCGGTAGATGTTTTCCAGCATGACGATGGCATCGTCGACGACGAGACCGATGGCCAAGACAAGAGCGAGCAGGGTTAGGGTGTTGATCGAGAAGCCGAAGGCGTACATCAGGGCGAATGCCCCGATCAGCGAAACCGGGATCGTGACGAGCGGGATCAGCGTGGCCCTGACCGAGCGCAGAAAGAGAAAGATGATGAATACGACGAGCAGGATCGCCTCGCCGATCGTGCGGTACACGTTCTTGATCGATTCGGCGATGAAGGCGGATTTATCGTGAGCGATCCTCACCTGCATGCCGGCAGGCAAGGAGGCGGTGATGCTCGGCAGCACCCTGCTGACCTCGTTCGAGACTTCGAGCGGGTTGGCCGTCGCCTGCTTGATCACACCAAGCGCGATCGCGGGCTTGCCGTTGAAGCGCACGATGCGCCGCTCGTCCAAGGGTCCAAGCTCGGCGAAACCGACATCTCTCAGCCGCACGAGATAGTTGTTGACGTCCTTGACGATGAGGTCGTTGAACTGCTCGGGTGTGCGCAGATCGGTTTCGGCCAGCACGGTGAATTCCCGTTGCAGGCTCTCGATCCGCCCGGAGGGCACCTCGACATTTTGCCGCCGGAGCGCCGCCTCGATATCTTGCGGAGCGAGGCTATAAGCCGCGAGCCGTTCCGGATCGAGCCAGATGCGCATCGAATATTGGCGGTCGCCGAATAGCCGCACCTCGGCCACCCCGTTCAATGTCTGCAGCTGGTCCTTCACGTAACGGTCGGCGTAATCGGTAATCTCCAGCGCGGAGTGCCGTTCGCTCGAGAAGGCGAGATACATGATGGGCTGGGCGTCGGCTTCCCGCTTCTGGATGATCGGCTCGTCGATTTCTTCGGGCAGGTGCCCGCGTACCCTGCCGACGCGATCGCGAATATCGGCCGCGGCATAATCCGGATTGCGATCGAGCTTGAAGGTGACGGTGATCTGGCTCGATTCCTGGCGGCTGATCGAGGCGATGAAGTCGATGCCCTCGATGCCCGCCAGCGAATCCTCGAGCACCTGGGTGACCTGGGTTTCGACGATCGGCGCGCTGGCGCCGGGATAGGTGGTCTCGACGGTGATTACCGGCGGATCGATCGCCGGATATTCGCGCACGCTCAACCGCTCGTACGACACGAGCCCAATGAGCACGAGCACCAAGCTCATCACCGTGGCAAAGACCGGCCGTTTGATGGAAAGTTCAGGAAGCGTCACGTCTCAAGCCCCGGTGCCGTTGGCGATGGAGACGGGTGTGCCGTCGCGAATTTTGAGCTGGCCGGCCGTGACGACCTGATCGCCGACCTTCAGTCCCTCGACGATTTCAACCATGCCGTCGCGGCGCGTGCCGGTCACCACCTTGGTGAGCTGCACCTTGCCGTCGACGATCTTGAACACGAATTGGCTGTCGCCTTGCGGGACGATCGCCTGCTCCGGTACGCTCAAGGCGTCTTCCTTCAGCTGCAGCAGAACGGTGACGCGCGCGAACAGACCCGGACGTAACCTCTTATCCTTGTTCGGCACCATGGCCCGGACCACAAGGCTCCTCCCGGCGACGTCGAGACGCGGATCGATGGCATAGACCTTGCCCTCGAAGCCTTCCCCGGGGAAAGCGTCGACCTTAATGCGGATGGTCTGGCCCACTCTAATGGCCGGCAGGAACTTCTCGGGGACCCGGAAGTCGGCCTTCACCGGGTCGATCGCCTCGAGATTGACCAGCGCCTGGCCGGCGGTGATGTACTCGCCGATACTTACATGGCGGAGGCCGATGATGCCCGAGAACGGCGCCACGATATGCGCCTTCTCGAGCTGCACGCGGGCGAGCTCGACGGCGGCGTTGCTCACCGCCAGATTCGACGCCGACTCGTCCGCCGACTGCGCCGTCGCATATTTGTTGGTGAAGAGCTGGCTGGTGCGCTTATGCGTCTGTTCGGCGAGCTTCAACTTGGCCTCGGCGTCGGCAAGCTGAGCGCGATAGACTGAATCGTCGAGGGTGAAGAGCGGCGCGCCCTTCTCGACCGGCTGACCTTCCTGGAAGTGAATCTCCTGGAGCCGGCCGGGAATCTCCGAGCTGATGATGACCGCCTCGTCGGAAAGAATGGTGCCGATGGCGGTGACCTGCTCGCTCAATGGCGCGGCAATCACCTTGGCCGCCTCGACCGGAACGGCGTCTGCCTTGTCCTGCGCCTCGGCACCTGGCCCGGCAAGCGTCACAGCGGCGGCGAGAAGCCACCAGCGCGCAACGCGACCGCACCCCTTCCGTGTCATTTTCCGCCTTGCTTCCGAGCTTGAGTGCCCCAGTCTAGCATCAAATCGACGGCAAGAAGACCGGGTTCAGGCTGAATGGCAGATGAACGGCAAGCTGGACGCGGCAATGTCGCGCGGATAGAGGGAGGGCGGCCCGTTGTTTGGGCCGCCCTATTAAATGTCGCGCCGAGCTTTACGGATTCTGTGGCGCGGGCGCTTCCTCAGGCGCGGTTTCCGGTTCGACCGGAGGCTCGGCGGGTGGCGTCTCCTCGACGGGAGGTGCCTCTTCCGCCGGCGGTTCGGGCGTCGTCTCCGCAGCCGGCGGCGTCACCTCGGCGGGTGGCGTCTCCTCGGCAGGCGGCGCTTCCGGGGTGGGCGCCGGCGTCTCGGTGGCCGGCGGGGCAACCTTCACATCGGTGTCGCCCTTATGCCCGTACATGAATAAGGCAGCGATGACGAGGGCGAGCACGATGCCGCCCAATACGATCGCGAGGAACGTCCTGCTGCCTTGGTTGTCGTTTGCCATCTGTCAATCTCCTCCCTTGCGAGGGGGTTTGGAATCGCGACGCCGACCCTACCGGGGATTGATCCGGCGGTCGAGGGGCGGTCCCTGCTCCGCCGGGTTCAACGTGCCGCGGAAGCGGCACTCCGCCGCGCCAGAAGGTCGAGCAAGGGGGATAACGCGATGGCGAGAATAAAGTTGACCAGAACCGAATAGAGTGCGGCATAGCCGGGCAAGGTCACGCCAAAAATCTCCAGCGGGAAGATCGGCTTAAAGGCCTGCATGGCCGCCATGTAGGTGCCGGTGAGAGTGCCCGCCGCCCAGCCAATCAGCAACGCCGTGGCATTGAACCCGCGAGTATAGAGTCCAAGCAGTATCGGCGGCAGGAGCTGGATGATCCATACGCCTCCAAGCAGTTGAAAGTTGATGGCGTATTCCAGCGGGATGGCGAGGATAAAGACCACGGCGCCGATCTTGACGATCAGCGAGACGATCTTGGCCATGCGCGCCTCTTCAGCGTCGGTGCAATTGGGGCGCAAGAATTCCTTATAGAGGTTGCGCGTGTAGAGATTGGCGCAGGCGATCGACATGATCGCCGCAGGTACCAGCGCGCCGATGGCGATGGCGGCAAAGGCGACGCCGACGAACCAGGACGAAAACGACTCGATGAACAGCGCCGGCACAGCGAAGTTCGCGCCGTAAAGCTTGAAGCCCCCCGCATGGGCGGGATTGGATCCCACGCCGGCGGCAATCGCCATATAACCGAGCAGCGCGATCAGGCCGAGAATAAAAGAATAGGCCGACAGCAGCGCCGCATTGCGGCGGATCACGTTGCCGCTCGAGGAACTCAGGATCGCGGTGAAGGCATGCGGGTAGAGGAACAGCGCCAGCGCCGAGCCGAGCGCCAAGGTGGCATAGGCGCTATAGGAGCCGAGCGTGCCCTCCCCCGGCGGCGTGAGCGTGAGCTTCTCCTGCGGCACACTGGCGAAGATCGCCGAATAGCCGCCGAGCTGCGCGGGGATGATGACGATGGCGGCGAAGATGGTAACGAAGATCAGAATGTCCTTGACGATGGCGATCAGCGCAGGCGCACGCAGTCCGCTCTGATACGTGAACGCGGCAAGAATGATGAAGGCGATGATCAGCGGCAGATGCCCGACGAAGCCTTCCGTCGGGAAGCCGAGCGCGCCGATCACCACCTCCATGCCGACGAGCTGAAGCGCGATATAGGGCATGGTGGCGACCACCCCCGTCGTTGCCACCGCAAGCGCGAGCAGGCGGCTGCGGAAGCGGTCGCGGACATAGTCGGCGGCGGTCACATGGCCGCGCTCATGCGCGATCCGCCACATTTTCGGGAAGATCAAATAGAGGATCGGGTAGATCATGATGGTGTAGGGCACGGCGAAGAAGCCCATGGCACCAACGCCATAGATCAGCGCCGGCAGGGCGATGAAGGTGTAGGCCGTGTACAGATCGCCGCCGAGCAAGAACCAGGTGATGACGGTACCGAACCGGCGTCCGCCCAAGCCCCATTCATGCAGGAGGTTGAGGTCGCCCTTGCGCCAATGCGCAGCCACGAAACCGAGCCAGGTCACAAGCGCGAACAGCGCGACGAAGATCGCGGTGGCGGTCCAGTCGAGCGTCAAAAGATGTCTCCCGGGACGCCCGTCGCATCGATGTCGCCGTCTTTGCTGCGTGCCCGCGCTATCCTCATGTCGATCGTGTAGACGAGCAGCACGATCGCCGCGCCGAGCAGAATCCAGAGCAGCTGGTACCAGTAGAAGAAGGGAATGCCGGCGAGTTCAGGCTCGATGCGGTTATAGGACGGCACCCAGAGCATGGCGACGAACGGGATGACAAACAGCAGACGGTGCCAGGGCCACCGCCGGACGGTCTTCCCCTTGTCGCGCGCCATCTAACACCCCTTCCCCGCGGGCGGTGCGGCGCGGCCTCACCCGGCCGGCCGACGGGCCAAGCGGGGGATGCCGCATTTTGGGTTGTTTAGCAAGGCGGCGCGCAATATTGCTTTTGCATCTCTGCTGCCCATATGGCCAGCAAGGGAGCCCGTAGCTCAGCCGGTAGAGCACTTGACTTTTAATCAAGGGGTCCTGGGTTCGAGTCCCAGCGGGCTCACCAAT